>NZAO01000016.1 GCA_002686135.1 Rhodospirillaceae bacterium | reverse complement strand
AATGATCCTGAGTGCGCTTGGCGTTGCCTACTTCATGAAGGCCGCCTATCAATCGGCGACACCGGAGGAGTTTTTCATTCCGTTCTTCCTGCTCTTCCTNGTGCTGTTCGCCGGCACCGGCATCGGCAATGGCTCNACCTTCCGCACCATTGCCATGATCTTTCCCAAAGAGCAGGCGGGACCCGCNCTTGGCTGGACNTCTGCGGTGGCTGCCTACGGCGCCTTTATCATACCTCAGGTNTTNGGCGAGCAGATNAAAGCAGCGACACCGGAGTTCGCCATNTATGGGTTCGCCGCTTTNTACTTNATCTGCCTGGTNACGAACTGGTGGTACTACCTTGGGCCNAAAANAGAGTTCGACAACCCATAAGGAGAAAACCTTCCCCGCCANTCCGCACCGCTGCCCGGCAAGATNAACTGGCGCNGGCGGGCGTGTGTGGCGGCCGGCCTTTCTCTGANCCGCGTCAAGAGGGTATCATGGTCCNGTNCCCGTGAGTGTCGGGGGCATGCCGGTTGCGGGAACTGCGCCGATGAACAAGAACACAGAGACGCCACAAGAAGACTCNTGGAGNGCCGCNAAGCGGTTCCTCGTTCTTTTCGCAGCGGCAACNGCGCTGCTCGCCGGGACCGCCGAAGAGGGAATGCTGACTGGCGGCTCCGGAACGATTTAACGAAGAACATCGATAAGAATTATTACCTTGTGGACGCCATTTCCTAGCGACACGTTCCCGCCCCTTCGAGAATCACGAAACCGATGCGTAAAGACCGTCCCGAGGCGGTGTTTATGCCTGCCGCCATTTGCGGCGGGTGATCTATCTGAGCGTCATGGCCGAGGCGCCGGTTGAGGAAGCGGACCAGTTCGGGCGGCGGGGAGAGGCCGGAAGGGTCTTCAGCCTTCCAGGCCATCAGGCACTGCCCACCCGAGGGTCCGTCGTTTTTGCCCTCCTTTAAGGGCGGAATGTAATAGCCATAGTACAGGTTGACGACGCGGGCGTCGGTAAAGCGCATGCGCAGATTGCCACCGATATGTTCGTCCTGGCTGAGGATGGTGCCGCCGGTAAAGCCGGCGGCGGAGATGCTTTCGGCTATTTCCGAATAGGGATCGCCGAGCCTGCATTTGTTGCACAGAGGGTCGCCGATGGTTCTCTGGGCGCTCCAGAAGGCGGTGACAAGGACCGGAACAACCGACAGGGTGATGGCAAAACGGCGGATGGATTTTTGGAGATTTTCTCCGCTTTCAGGGGCCAGGCTGACGCGCCAGAAATAATAGAGCGGCGCAAGAATGAGAATCGGTGGCATCCAGCGGGCCTTGAAATAGCTGATGCCCGCGACGAGGACGCCAAGCACGGCAAGGGCGAAGATGATAATCAGGAAACGCCCCAGAACCCTCCCTGAAATCCGGCGCCAGCATTCTTCGGTGGAACCGGCAGGAGCGTCAGGTAAGGCTTGGCGCCGTAGGCCCTGGGGAAAGAAGATCAGGCAGAAAATCCACAGGGGGGACAGAAAAGACACCGTGGAGAGAGCAAGGCGTCCGAGGCCCACGGCCACCTGTTCGGCATATCCCTCGGGAGATTCCATCTCCATGGTGCGGTGATAGACATCGCCGTAGGAATCCAGCGACATTCCCATTCCGGCCAGTGACGGCAGAACGAGAGCGGCGGCCACGGCGAGAGACAGGCCCACAAAAGGGTTCAGCACCCGTTTTCGGGACTGTTCGTCCGTGAGGGCGGCAAGAACAAGCGCCACGGCGAACAGGGCAAACCCGTACTTGGCGTTCAAGCCCAGCGCGAGGGCGCAGCCAAGCCACAGATAGTCACGTGCGCGGCCCGTGTCCAAAACCATGAGAAAGGCGTGAAAAGTGGCGAAACAGGCGGGAATAAGCAGGGAGGTATGGGTGAATCCCTGATGCCACCCCCATCCCACGTAATAGATGAGAAGCGGGGAGAAGGCGGCAACGGTGGCAAGCCGCTGGTTGGGAATGAGGCGGCGCGCGCAGAGAAAGGAAAAAACAAGCGCCGTGAACATGAGGCCATAGCGCAGCAGGCCCAAAGCCGGAAGGCCGACGCCGAAAACCTTGAAGAGGCTATAGAGAATCCAGGTATAGAAGGGCGGCTGGCTGGGGTTATATCGTAGCGCCCAGTCTTGGGCGAAGATAACCTGTTCCACATCATCGGTACCGACGGTGGACGACAGGACCAGCCGCAGGGCGAAAAAGAAGGACACATAACAAAGAGCTAAAAAGGCAAATCCAGAGCCGCTGGCATCCAGGGGCCATTTCCCAGTTGTTAGGGTCGACGTACCATGGTCCGTTGTCGGTGCTGACGTACTCTGGCCCGTATTGTCATTGGAGTCGTTCATGTTTTTGATTCTCTCTGCCACGGAGCGGTCTGGCAATGGTTATAGAAAGTACAGTGGCGAAGAGAAAAGGCGTAGATTTTTCTCACTAAATTCGGGGAACGGAAGGGTTGTATTTTCATCTTTTTCCCGGCCCGCAAGGGAAATTAAAATCGTGGCGGGCAGGGGGGGACCTATCGTAGAAAACCATATGATGGAAAAAACACACAGGCTCCCGAGGGCGTTATGACGTCATCTGCACCAAGTAACGTTCCTGAATCCGGGAGCACGCCACCCCATTGTCCGGTTTGCCTGTCTTCGGTTTTTTCGGCCTATGGCGAAAAAAACGGCTGTTCCATCATACAGTGCGCCTCCTGCGATTATATTTTCTGTCATCCCCGCCCGGCCCAAAAACAGCTAAACGAAATGTACAGAGGGGGCAACGAAGAAGGCGCCGTTGATGAGCATTTTTTTCCAAAGGCCTCCTCGCGCAGACGCCGTGCATTTTTCAACGCTCTGAAATTAAGGCGCTATATGCGGGGCAGGCGAACCCTGGACCTCGGCTGCGGGGGCGGCTTTTTCGCTGATGCGGCGCGCATCATGGGGGGCGACAGCCATGGCCTCGATGTTAATCGCCATGCCATCGCCTATGCCCGCCGGCGTTTCCCGAAATGTCAGTTCCATTTGGGCTCGTTTGACAGCTTTAAGGGTAAGATCGGGGATTTTGATTTCGTCTATTCGTCGGAAGTGATCGAGCATGTCAACGACGTTGAGGACTATATGAATTTTNTGTCCTCTCTTATGCGTCCCGATGGTGTTGTATTCATGACCACCCCCGATATCGAATGGGAGGGCGGGTCCAGGAATCCACTGGAGTGGGATATCTTCTCGCCGCCGATCCATATCCAGTTTTTTTCCGAGAAGACGCTTGCCCAATTGTTCCGGCGCTATGGTTTCGTTCCCCTGCGCCGCGTTCCAGACCGCGGTGCCGGGCTTAAAATGTTGTTTTGCAAAGATATGCTCTAGGCCTCGTCCAGTCTCATGGCCGCGAACAGAAGCGCCGAGAGCAGGAGGTAAGTTCCCTGCCACCACGCGGACCAAAACGAGACATTGGCCAGGCCCGACACCCAATATATTCCGTTAAGCGCCAAGACCCCTCCGATGAGGAGGGTTGGCGGCCTTCGCAAGAGTTCACGTAAAAACAAAAATAGGGCCATCAACAGAGCCGCCATGCCGACTCTGCCGGTCTCGGCAAAAATCTCGATCGCCCAGTTATGGGGGTGGGCCGGGATATATTGCTGGTTAAAATTGGGAATCTTTATATTGGCGCCGGGAAGCCGGTTGATAAGGTCGGGGCCGTGGCCAAACCAGGGTGCGGCCTCTGCCTTTTCCAGGGTAAAGCCCCAGATGATCTGTCGGTGCTGGTCAATCAGAGAAAAAGGAATTTCAAAACTGGTATCATTGGTAATGGGCGGTGACGGCAGCCGGTTGATGATCGACCATGAGGACAATGCCATGATCAGGATGACCGCACCCCAGGCCAGCCGGTGAGGAAGATTGCGGACCAGCCACCAGACAAAAAGGATAAAAGCGCCCCCGCCGAGGCCAAGAACCCCGGCGCGGCTCTCCACCATGTAAATAACGCCCACCAACACCGGCACACAGGCAAGCCCCAGCCAGCGCCAGATGCCCCCCTGTGAAATTCCGGCAACCAGGGTCACCGGAATAAGACAGGCGGCCGCGGAGCCATAACTCTTGAGGATTTTGAACAGATCTCCGGTGAAGCTGTATTTCAGGAAATCCGGTGTTACCGGTNGGTAATAGCGGCACAACAGCACGAAGATACCGCACAGCAAGGTGACGATTAAAAGTGTGCGCAGACCGAGTNCCAGAGCNTTTNTGTCNGCGGATAAATGANGGTACAGCATCACCGCCAGGGGGATAAAAATCAANGTNCGGCCCCATTTTTCCAGGGANCGNCCCGGTTCGAACGAGCCCAGNGCGCTNATGAGCCAACAGGCGAAAACAAANAAAACCGCCCCACCCACAAGCGTAAATGCNTGGTCTGCNGTNCTTTTGATCAAGGCGCCACGGTCGCAGCTCGCGGCCACCATAAGAGCCGCCACAAGAATCACCATTGTTCCGGCCANGGTTNCNGGCCCCAGGGCCAGAAGAGGCACGGCAAGTCCGGCGCNAAGCGCCGCCGCCGGATAGGACAGACGCAACAAACGGGCTTGTAAAGGAGCGTGAGGAAGATCGGGCATAAGTCTCGCGGTCATCAGGGAGATCGTCACTTAGTGCACATTTCCCGAAGGGTCAATACAAGTTCGTCCGCCGGGTAGGTCCAAAGGCTGTTCGCGGTTGCGGACGAAAGAGGGAATAGATACCCTTAAAAAAATACCTGTCGCTCGCGGACGATGGTTGAAATTTCTGTTATTGGGGAAAAGATGGAGCATCGGGGTTTCTTTTTTTATTTGGGCGCTGCTGTTCTGTGTCTTTCGGGAATTCTGGCCGGGTGGTTTCTTGCCTCCCGTGACCCCGGGCTGGGGCCCATACATCACCTGACGCGGGCATGGATGCGGTTTAGCGGCGCACCGCCCTTATGGCGTTCACTTGGCGTGGATTATCCAGCTCTTCAGCCCTCCGCGCCGGACATGGCCATGTGGACGATGCTGGATAACGCCGGCCCCGGTTTTCCCTCGGGGCGGACAGAAGGGTTTCATGCCCGCCTGTTGGCCGCCACCGGTTTTGAAACTATTGAGCCGAGACGTGAGGACGGTGGCGGAATCGTTAAAAAGGGACGGTCCGGCCCCTATCTGGGAGGGCAGCTGAGCGAGCTTTTCATTGAATACCGGAAGCCACAGGCGAGAGTGCGGGTTCTTTTCGCCAGTCACGGGGAAGGCGCGCAGGATCTGTTGATTGTGATCCCGGGAAGCTGGGGAACCAGCGAACATATCCTCGGGCTGCGTAAGGAAGATTACCACCGCATGGTGGGGAGACGCTTCTTCGAGAAGGGGATGGATGTAGCGGCCTTCGACCAAGCGACAAACGGTCTCATAGAGACTTGGCTCAACACACTGCTCAAGATTAACGAAGGACAAGCCTATGGGCTGTGGGCGCGGGGGATTTGCGATCTTATGGATGGCGCCGGGTACGGGTGGCGTCAAAGTTATCGCCACGTTTTTCTCCATGGTCTGTCACGCGCGTCGCGGACCGTGGAATACATTTCCGCCCTGTGCCCCGGATTCAGCATGGTGTTTGCCGAAGATAACATGGATATGGACTATCAGCGTTATTTCTGGGGCAGTCCGGGCGCTTCCTCCCACCTGAAATACGGCGTATGGATAGACCATCTGACGCCTCTTATAGGCCAGTCTTCCATGGCCGACTTTATGTCGGATGCCCAAAGTCCCATGGTCTACACCTCTAGTGAGGAGCTATTCCGTTCCATGCTGCCGCTTTTTGAAAAGGGCTTTGTCTGGCGGGAAGGGCTGGACGATTCGGGCCGGTTGCGTCTGGTTTTCAAGAGCCATGTCGGCCACAAGCCGGAAATTGAGCTCATGCAAACCATGATGGCCGGGAACTGGGAACGGCTCTCCGGCTTCACCCTTGTGCCCCGGGAGGTTGAGACGCCATGACCGGGACCCGGTTCATAGGGGGCGTGGCGCTGGTGGCTGCAGCTTTTTTGGTCTCTCTTGCTGCAGGGTATACCCTTTGGAAGATGCAGGATGCCGGTGTTGTCTTCGGCGCTGACTCCCCGGTCAATCCGGGCATCTATGAACGCGCTTATGATGTACGTCATTTCGATTCCCTTCCCCGGCTTATGCCTGCGTCTTCACAGGCGGACGCCGATGAGGATTTCAGCGCGCTTCTAGCAGCGGCCGTGGGTTGGGATGTCCCAAAACTGGATATGGTGGACTGGGCGGAAAAAGACGCGCCCGGCGCGGTGCAAGATGTGGAAATTGAGCACCGTTCCCCCCCCATCAAGACCAAGGCCCTGTTCCGCGCGGCGCGGGAGGGCAGGGAGAAACTGTTCGTCGTGATTCCGGGGTACGGGATGACGGCGCTTTCCGCCTTTGAGGAAAAGCAAGGGCCTCTTTCCGGCATTGGAGCCTGGGCTAACGAATGGGGGTTTGACGCCCTGGTTCTGGAGCCGGTCTATGCGCCCTTCATGGCGGCCGCCATAAACAGCCGCCTCACCATGATGGGAGCCCAGTTGCACGGTCTTCAGGGACGCCAGGCCTGCGACGCCATCGCCGCCGCCGTCAAGCGGCGGGCCTATGAGTCCGTCGTCGTCTATGGTCTTGGAAGCGGCGGCTTTATTGCCGAGATTGTGAGCGTTTTATGCCATATCCCGAAACTGTGGGTCATGGTGGATGGTCTCCCTTTCCCTTTGAAAGACGCTCTTTGGCGGGCGGTGCGCGCTCATCTCGTCAACCATCCCCTGATTTTCCAGTTCCGGCGTTCACTACTTTATCTTCTCGACGCAAGCAGAATCGCCATCGCTTCAAAAACAGATAAAACCTACCTACTGGACGAAGAAAGCATGGCCACCACGCAGGCTCAGATATCGGACCGTCTTCACCCCCTGCAGGACGACGTGGCGATCACGGGCCGGGTCACCTTCATCGCCAAGGAAGAGGCGGAAGCCGCGCGCGCCGATCCCCGGCTGATTCATGATATACTGTTCCGTGAAGACACTGCTTTGAGCGGATGGGTTATGGAGTAACAGACGCTGTTCGCTGTAAATCACAAGGACGGTGCTGGCATTGTTGCCGGAATTGTAGAACAGGATGTCCTCGATTCCGCCACCGCCGGATAGGACAGACGCAACAAACGGGCTTGTAAAGGAGTGTGAGGAAGATCAGGCATAAGTCTCGCGGTCATCATGGAGACCGTCACTTAATGCACATTTCCCGAAGGGTCAATACAAGTCCGTCCGCCAGGGGGGGGCGAAGAAAGTAGCCAGTTCATTTTCGTTGTGTGAACATGACACCATGATTGGGCGCTGTATCCGGAGCCGGCATGGAATCCACCAACACGAACGATCTCGAACAAGGACGGGACTTCCTGGCCTGGATCAACAGGGGGAACATCGAGTCCTTTACCAGCGCCGTTAAGGCTACACCCGCTCTCATGGGGGCGCTGTCCCGGATTGACTTTACCCCCGACGCTATCGCTGCCTTCGCTAACTCCCACGGCTTTCATTTCACCGGCGCCGAGTTACGTGGCTATCTTGACCGGAAGATCGAGCGCGACCTCAGCGAGCGCGACCTGCGCCACCGCCATAAGTTTCTGGAGTGCCGGGACCGTGGTGATATCCCAACGCCGGTTACCATGGACCGGGAGTGCAGTGCGGGGGGGCGAATCCTGGATCATAAAGACGGCTTTGTGCTGGATCGGCGGGAAATCCTGAAAGGTGGCAGCGTTGTGGTGTGCCAGACACCAGCTATTGCCGAGCTGGTGGCGGTCATCCGCGAGGTTCTGGTCCGCGCCTTCCATCCCCATGATCCCCGTGAGGCCCACGGCAAGCTCGATTTCGAAACCTATACCAGGATTATCCTGGAAACCTACGGGACGTTTATTGAAGATGAGCGGGTTCACCCCATCATGACCGCGTTCATGGAACAGATGGGGATGGACCCCGAGCATGTGATCTATGAATGGCCGGGATTCCGGCTGGTCTTTCCCGAGGGAAGCCGTGAACCGGGGTTCTACCGCACCACCGTTTCGGGCTTACTGGCGCCCCATCGCGATACCTGGTACGGCTCGCCCCATCATCAGATCAATTTCTGGGGGCCGGTCTGGCCCATAGACTCCGATGCCACGCTGCGGGTGTTCCCCCGCTATTACCTCAAAAGCATCAAAAACGCCACGCCTGGCTACGACATCTGGCAGCAATATGTGGGGCTGGCGCTGGTTCCCGGTATCCGCCAGACGGTGATCCAGGAAGACCCGGTTGCCCCGCCCTTGGAGGTGGGGGACGTATTCTGTTTTGCCGCCCACCAGCTTCACGCCAGCGCCGTTCACGGTGGCGACACCACCCGCATCAGTTTCGAATTCCGCCTTCTCCATCAAGAGGACAAAGGTGCGCCTTACGTGCCGCCTAATATAGATTATTATGGCTGTGGCGAAATCTACAAAGGCTGGTACGGACTCGACGGCAAAGAGATTCTTTGAAGGTATTTCGTGACGGCGAAAGAGCTGGATACACCTCCCTGTTTCCCCGGGCCCTTCAAGTTTGTAGAATACTTCCAAGGTCTGCTATCTGACGCCAACACGCGGACCCACGGGGGAACGATATGTCAGACCTTTTCCGCGACGAAGCGATTAAGAATCTCCGTAGTCCAGAACAACTGGATACTGTGCTCAGGCTCACCTCGCCCATTGGCTGGCTCAGCCTTGCCGTACTGTTCGTCATCATCGCCATTGTCACTATCTGGGGCGTGGTGGGAAGTGTGCCGGTCCAGGTCAAGGGCATGGGCGTCTTTCTCGACCGTGGCGGGGTCGTCTATAGCGTGATTGCGCCTGCCGCCGGACGTATTGACGCCATCGACGTAAAGGTGGGCCAGGTGGTGACGAAGGGCACCCGCCTCGCGGTGCTGTCCCTGCCCAACCGCGAAGCCCAGCTGCGGGACGCCCGCCGTACCATGGAGAGTTTGCAGGGCCAGTATGACCGCCAGTTAATATTCTCGGTAAGGGACGTAGAGAGCCGCAATGCCAATATGCGGGACACCATCGGGGCGCTCAATGCCAAGATCACCGCCGACAAGAATCATCTGGATTTCTTGCAGCCGCTTTACGATGCCCAGCAGGAGGAGCTGGAAAAGGGATATATCACCCGTAAGCAGCTGGAGCAGACGCGCAGTGACATCTTCGCCACCAAACAGTCCATCCGCGACAGCCGTAACAAAATTGCCGAGGCGCGCTCTGCCCAGGTGGAATTCGAGAACCAGCAGCGCCGCACTATGGCCGAACTGGAACAGCAGGTCATCACCGCTAAGAATAGCTTTGAGGAGGCTAAAACCTTCCTTGAGACGGAAAAGGAAATATTCAGCCCCGTTGACGGCCGCGTGACCGAGATCGACGTGAAGCTGGGCGTGCTTGTGAAGACCGACGACCAGGTGGCCGTCATCGAGAAATCCGGCAAAAACTTGGAGCTCATTACCTATTTCGAGATCGGCAAGGGCAAGAAGATCCATCCCGGCATGCGTGCGGAGGTGGCACCATCTTCGATAGAGCGCGACCTTTACGGCAGCATCCGTGGCAATGTGGAGTCGGTGAGCGACTTGCCGGAAACCCAGGCCGGGCTGATGGCGATTCTGGGTAATGAGACGCTGGTGGGGAAGATGATGGGCGCCGGCGCCCCCATCAAGGTGGTGATTGCCCTGGATAAAGACCCCAAGACCTTCAGCGGTCTGAAGTGGTCGTCTTCCAAGGGACCTCCCCTGAAGGTGACAACCGGGGATACGGGGTTTGCCTCGGTGACGGTGCGCGAGGAACGCCCCATCAATCTTGTAATTCCCATCTTCGAGACCTGGATCACGGGGGGTTGACGCGTGGCACCAGGGGGGATGGCGGCTCGGTACGATACCAATAAACGGGTGCGTACACCCACGGTTCTGCAAATGGAGGCCGTGGAGTGCGGTGCCGCGGCACTGGCCATTGTTTTGGCCTATTACGGGCGCTGGGTGCCGCTGGAGGAATTGCGCGTCGCCACCGGCGTTTCACGCGATGGGGCCAAGGCTGGCAATGTGGTCAAGGCGGCTCGCATGCACGGTCTCGACGCCAAGGGCTCCAAGGCCGAGGTCGACGACGCCCTGGTTAGCAAAACCCCTTTTATCGTTTTCTGGAATTTCAATCACTTCCTGGTGGTGGAAGGGGCCAATGGAACTCACGTCTGGGTAAATGATCCGGCCATCGGCCCGCGCCGTATCACCCGGCAGGAATTCAGTGACGGCTTTACCGGGATCATGCTGGAAATGGAGCCGGGTCCGGATTTCCAAAAATGCGGTGAGCGGCAAAGCCTGTTCAGGTCTCTTGCCTTACGATTACACGGCTCCAGGGGGGTGATGGCCTTCGTGGTTCTAGTGACGCTGATGATGGTGGTGCCGGGCTTGTTGATGCCGGCTTTCCTGAAAAACTTCATCGATAACGTGCTGACCCGGGGCGATAACGACTGGCTGTTGCCGATCCTTGTGGGGCTGGCCCTGACCGCCCTATTCAGCTCTGTGCTGACCTATATTCAGCAACGCTATCTGTTACGGGTCCAGATCAAGCTCGCCATATCTTCCGCCGGTCAGTTCTTCTGGCATGTGCTGCGGGTGCCGGTGGTGTTCTATACCCAGCGTTACGTGGGCGACGTGGCCTCGCGGGTGCAGTCCTGCCACCGTATCGCGGCGCTGTTGTCGGGGCCGCTGTCGAGTACGCTCGCCAATAGCCTGATGATTGTCTTTTACCTTACCGTGATGGCTATCTACAGCGTGCCCCTGACATTGATTGCCGTAGGGTTGTCAGGGTTTGACCTGTTGTCGGTGCGTATCGTTCAGCGCCGGATCAAGGATACCAACAGCCACCTTCTCAACCAGCAGGCCAAGACGGTGGGTGCCTCCATGGCAGGGCTGCAGGCTATTGAAACTCTGAAGGCTACCGGCACCGAAGGCGATTTTTTCAATATCTGGTCTGGCTACCAGACCAACGGCATTAACGCCCAGCAGAAGCTTGGCGTCACCATGGAGAAGCTTTCCAGCGTTCCCGGCGCGCTCAACCATCTCAATACGGGGTTGATCCTTGGTGTCGGCGGTTTGTTGATCATCGGCGGCGAGCTGACTATTGGCGGACTGGTGGCGTTCCAGAGCCTGATGGTCCATTTCACCGGGCCCATTCACCAACTCGTGGGATTCGGGTCGCGGTTGCAGGAAATTGGTGGCGACCTCAATCGGTTGAACGACGTGCAGCGTTACGAACTGGACAGTGTGTTCCAAGATGACGAGGGCGGCTGCGATGCCCATGCCGAGGAAGCCGAGCCAGACGGCGGGGAGAGGCAGCAAGCCATCGCCAAACTCTCCGGCGCGCTGCAACTGCGTAATGTGAGTTTTGGATATAACCCGCTGGACCCCCCGTTGATCGAGAATTTCAATCTGGATGTGTCACCCGGTCAGCGGGTGGCCCTGGTGGGCGGATCGGGCAGCGGAAAAAGCACCCTGTCGCGGCTTATTCTCGGGCTCTATCAGCCTGCGGAAGGGGAAATCCTCTATGACGGTCTACACATCAAGGAGGTGCCTCGCGCCATCTTCACTTCTTCGGTGGGAGCGGTGGATCAGGAGATTTTCTTATTCGAAGGCACCATTCGCGACAACCTGACCATGTGGGACAGGACCATTCCCAACGAAGTTATCGTACGTGCAGCCAGGGATGCCGATGTGCACCATATAGTCGCCTCGCGCGCCGGGGGTTACGAAGGCCGGGTCGCCGAAGGTAATGCCAATTTCAGCGGTGGCCAGTCACAGCGCCTTGAAATCGCTCGTGCCTTGGCCCAGGAGCCGTCGCTGCTGGTTCTTGACGAGGCCACTTCGGCCCTCGACCCGCTGACCGAAAAAAATATTGACGACAATCTACGACGGCGTGGATGCACCTGCATCATCGTTGCCCACAGGCTCAGTACTATCCGCGACTGTGACGAGATCATCGTCCTCGACCGGGGCAAGATCATCGAGCGCGGAAATCATGATCAGCTGATGGCCAATAAGGGCCGCTATTCAGAACTGGTGACGATGCAATGAGCGGCCTCGACGATCTTTTCGGCAAGGGTGGGCTGTCGCAGGCGGTGACCGCCGCGAAGGCCCAGGCGCCGGAGCCAGAAGCCATTGACGCCGAGCCCGCGGCGGGTCTGGCCCGGGAGCTTGGCGTGGACGGGAAGGTTACGGCCATGGGCAGTAACACGTCCTTCCCTCTTTCCGGGCCGGATCGCCTGTGGCTGCTTCTTCAGGGCGGTGTGGACGTGTTCTATGTGGTTGATGGCCCTACCGAGTCCTCACAAGGAATTCATGGTATCCGCACCCATGTGGCGCGGATCGAAGCTGGGGGCGCGGTTTTCGGCATCGCCGACACGGCCGCTCCCGGCAGCCTCTTGGCGGTGCCCATCAACGGTACCAGGCTGGTCGAGGCCACCCGCCATGATCTGCATGCACTAGCGCGAAATAAAAAGGCGCGGGCCAAATTGGCCACCCTCGTGGAGAGCTGGGTCGGTCCGTTACTGGAAGGTATGGCGCCGGGACGGCCTCCGGGTGACGCGGTTTTGTTATCTCCAGGCGAGAGTACGGCGGTTGCCGAGGGAACCAGTGTGGAGGCCGCCCATGACACGGTCTGGATTACGGCGCCTAGCGGCGCCATGTCGTTTTTCGGAGCCACTCCCGCCGCTGGCGATGGCGATATCTTTCTTCCCCTCACCAATGCTTCCTGGCTGACCTGCGGCGGCGAGGGGAGTCTTACGGCGCTGACCACGGAGCAATGGCTGGAGAAAGGCGACTTCTCCGATGACTTGGACTGTCTTCATGGGGGCGTTCTTGGTGTTTTCGCCGGCAGTGTGGAGGCACGTTCGAAATCCTTTACCCATCGTTTTATTCAGAAGGGCATTTTCTCCAGACACAGCTTTACGGGTTCTCTGCGGGCACTGGCCGGGGTTCTTGAACCTGGCTTCCCGGGAGATCTGCATTTGTCCGCGGACCCCCTGGTGGCGGCCGCGCAAACGGTTGCCCACAGGGCCGGGATCGAAATAGCGGCGGAGGAGAAACTGCGCGAGCCACTGGCCGCGGCCAAGGACCCGTTGAAGATTATTGCCAGACAGTCAGGCTTTTTCACCCGCGCCATTGCTTTAGAAGGGGAATGGTGGCGGGTAGACCAGGGCCCCATACTCGCCTTCCAAGGTGAGGACGAAAAACCCTGTGCTCTGCTGCCTGTCTCGGCGCGGGCATACGAGCTTGTAGATCCGGTGGCGGGAACCAGAACAAAAGTAACGCGTGAGATCGCCGCCACCGTTTCGGCTTCCGCCCATTATTTCTATCGCCCCTTCCAGGGTGAAAAGATGTGTCCTTCGGAAATTCTCATGTTCGGTCTGCGCGGCAGCCGCCGCGACGGGAGCCTGATTGTCTCCATGATTCTGGTGGCCGGTCTTTTATCCCTGGCCACACCCATCATCGTCGGCTGGATCATGGACCCCATTATTCCCGAGGCTCAGCTGGGTCAGCTCGCCGTCATGGTGACGGCTCTCGTCATTGCCGGATTGTCCATGGTGGCCTTTTCCCTGGTGCAGTCGCTTTCCATGCTGCGTATCGAGGGCAGGATGACCCACGACGTACAAGCTGCGGTATGGGACCGCCTGTTGAAG
The DNA here is from genome assembly GCA_002686135.1 of Rhodospirillaceae bacterium. Classification (GTDB taxonomy): domain Bacteria; phylum Pseudomonadota; class Alphaproteobacteria; order UBA11136; family UBA11136; genus UBA11136. The sequence goes on along the minus strand of NZAO01000016.1, from coordinate 14,007 downwards.
CTTCCGGCCTCGTTCTTCCGTGATTATACAGTGGGCGATCTGGCAAACCGCGCCCAGAGCGTAGATTCCATGCGCAGCCTGTTGTCGGGATCGGTGGTGGCGTCACTCATGCACAGCGTGGTGGGGCTCTTCAGCCTTGGCCTCATGACCTATTACAACTGGCGGCTGGCGGGCATTACGGTGATCATCTGCACTATTTACAGTGTTATTACCTATGTCCTCGCCCGCAAAGTGCTTTCAAGAAACCGCGAAATGCTAGCCTTGAGCGGACGTCTTCAGGGCATCGTCATGCAATTGCTGGGCGCAGTGTCGAAACTGCGCATTACCGGCAGCGAGCCTAATGCCTTCGCCCAATGGGCCATGCCCTACGCCCGTCTCCAGTCCATCAGCTTTTACATGCAGAATCTGAACAACGCACTGGTCGTTTTCAAGGCCGGGTTCAATTATTTCGCCGTGTTCGGGATTATTCTCGTCATTGGCTGGCAGGGACATGAATTACTGGCCTTTTATCACACGCCCACGGACTGGGCAGATATTACCGGCGGCAAGCTGCAGAAGGTCATGCCTACCGCGAAATTCGTGTCTTTCCATGTGGCCTTCGGACAGTTCCTTGCCGCTGTCTTCGGCATCACCGGGGTTCTGATCAAGTTGATCAATATCAAGCCCCTCTATGAGCGGGTGGCGCCGATCCTGGAGGCGAGGCAGGAAAGCGAGGAAGGCTCCGAAGACCCGGGAGAAGTATCGGGAGGGCTGGCCATCCATGATGTGCAGTTCCGCTATGAAGAGGACAGCCCGCTGGTTCTCGACGGCATGACTTTCGAGGCCAAGCCGGGCCAGTTCGTGGCCTTGGTGGGGCCGTCGGGGGCGGGCAAGTCTTCGGTGGTGCGGCTGATCCTTGGCTTTGACGAGCCTGAGGCGGGCTCGGTGTTTCTCGACGACAAGGATATTTCAAATCTTGACAAGCGGGCCATGCGCCATAATTTCGGCGTGGTGCTGCAGAATGGTCGCCTGTTGTCGGGCTCGGTGTTCCACAACATCACCGCCGGCGCTAATCTTTCCCACGACGACGCCTGGGAGGCGTCGCGGTTGGCCGGTCTCGACAAGGACATCGAGGCTATGCCTATGGGGATGGAGACCTATCTTGGGGAGGGGGCCTCAACCCTTTCCGGAGGCCAGCGCCAACGCCTGATGATTGCCCGCGCGGTGGTGCATCGGCCACGTATCCTGATTTTCGACGAGGCCACCAGCGCCCTAGACAACGAGACCCAGGAGATCGTACGCCAGGGCCTCGATACCCTCAACAGCACCCGTATCGTCATCGCCCACAGGCTTAGTACCATCATCAATGCCGACATGATCTATGTGATCGATAAGGGCCGGGTCATCGAGGCCGGAAAATATCAGCAGTTGATGGATCAGGACAACTATTTCGCCGAGATGGCGCGACGTCAGATAAGCTGAGGGGGGAACCCACAGGCTGAATTTGCATGCCGAATCGGTCTCGGAAACAAAAGAAGGGCAGATGACCGCGGATAGGGATAAGGCGGCGCTGGGGCGCGTTCTCTGGCGCAAGGTCTGTTTCAACATCGACGGTATGGCCTTGGGCGCCACCATCTGCGCCCTTGCGGAAAAAGGCATCCTGGCAGAACTTGCCGGGACCGCCGAACCCCTTTCCGTGGATGGGCTGGCGACGCGTTACGGCGCACGGCGCGGTTTTCTGCATCTCGCGGTCTGGCTGTTGGCTTCACAGGGACTGGTGAAGAGGAGTGGTGGCGGAGAGACGGCGCGGGCATCCCTGAGCGAGGAGGGGCGGGCATGGCTGCCTTTTCTTGCCGCCTATGACGGGTTCCCAGGCTTACTAACTGCCGCCATGGCCCTGCTTGCGGGAAACGCCGATGAGGATGCCTGCGAACTGTGGGAGACGGCACTCCATCGGTTGTCTGCCAGTCTCCCTGGGGCTGGGGAGACCATGGGCGAACGGGTTCGGCTGCATGTGACTGGTCCGCTGGTGGCGGTGGCCCTGCGCAGGCTCACGGGCAATGATACTCAGAATAAAGGGGTGTTGCCGCAACCCTGCTGGCGGGCGCTGGCGGCGCAGGGATGGGCTGAAGAGGGAGCAGAGGGGTTTATCTTCAGCGGTGAAGGCGAGATGGCGCTGGACATGGCAGCGCAGTATTTTATGCCCCTTTCCTATCTCCCCACCTTTTCACGTGTGCCGGAGATGCTATTCGGTGACATGCCGCCTATTCTGGAGAGGGACGCGAGCGGCAGCGAACGCCATCTCGACCGGGCGCTGGATATCGAAGCCAGCGGGGCCGTGTTCACCCGGGTCTGCGCCGGGCCTTTCTTGGAGCTGGCCTTACCCCTGTTCGACCGCGAGGAACTGGCGGCACAGCCCGGCTATGTGATCGACACCGGCTGTGGCAACGGCACCTTGTTGAAGGAACTGTTCCACGCCATCGCTTCCCGCACCCGGCGCGGCAAGGCGCTCTCGGAGTTTCCCCTGGTCATGGTGGGAACAGAATACAATCCGGTGGCGAGCCAAACCACCCGAGCCGCTCTTGAGGCCGAGGGTATTCCCCATCTGGTGGTGGCCGGGGATGTCGGCGATCCCGATGGACTGGGGAAAACCCTGGCTGGTCACGGAATCGATGCCCGCCAAGCCCTGCATGTGGGCAAGTCAGTTATTCACAACCGCCGCTATCAAGCGCCCCGTGACGCGACGGCCGTACGGCAGCGGGAACCCGGTCCACCGGGGGTGTTCGTGGATGAGGAGGGTGGTCTGATAGAGCCAGGTGATATGGCGCAGAATTTGGTGGAGCATTTCCGTGCCTGGCTGCCCTGGACCCGGCGTCACGGTATGCTGGTGATTGAGGCCCATACGGTGGCTCCTGAGTTGGCGGCGGCCCGCGTGGGGAACCATCCCATGGCCTATCTCGACGCCAGTCACGGGTTTTCCTGTCAATACCTGATGGAGGCGGGACCGTACAGGGATTTAGCGCGGGAGGCCGGATTCATTGCTCTTTCCAGCCATGATTTTATTACTGGCCTAGTGGGACGTCCGCTGCTGTCGCTGGATTATTTCATGCCCGCCGATGTTTTCGGGCTGGAGGGTTTGCTGTGAGCCGGATTGTGGAGAAAGTCCCGCACGACCGGCCCCAGGCCATGGAAGTCGTAGATGAAGGCGCCGTGGCCGAAATGACTGTCGAGAATCTCATGGCGTGAGTCGATGCTTGCCGCCCGCAACGCCTCGTGGATTTCCTCGGCCTCTTGCGGCGGATAGCGCCAGTCGGATTTATAGCTCACCAGCAGGGCGTGGTACTGCGCACCCGCAAAGAGAGATGCCAGTTCCACGCCGCCGCGGGTCATGTTGAAATAATCCATGGCCCGGGTGAGATAAATGAGGGCATTGGCGTCGATCTTTCTCGCGGCGTTCTGGTTCACTTGGCTGAGGAAAGCTTCCACCTCGAATTCGGGTTCGAAACCGTAACCGGGTGTCTTCTCATCGAGGGGCCTGAGACCGAATTTTTTTTCCATGGTTTGGCGGTTCATCCAGAACAAGGCGCCGAAGGCGGCGGCCAGTCCCATACCTCTGTCGGGGGCGGCGGCGCCGTAATAATCGCCGCTGTTCCAAGCCGGGTCTGAACGGATGGCCTCGCGCAGAACCGACCACAGGGCGATGGTATGGGCCGAGACCCGGGGCGTGGTGCTGATGATGACGGCCCTGGAAAGACAGCCGGGATAGCGTGACATCCATTCCAGCACCTGGAATCCGCCCATACAGCCACCGGCAATAGCATAGAATTTTTTGATGCCGAGCCGGTCGGCGAGATGTTTCTGGGCGTCCACCATGTCGGTGATGGTGACCACGGGAAAGGTCATGCCATAGGGTTTTCCGGTTTCGGGATTGGTGCTGGCAGGGCTGGTGGAACCGCCGAAACTTCCTGGAACATTGATACAGATCACGTAAAAACGGCTTGTATCGATAGGCTTTCCGGGGCCGATGGCGATATCCCACCAGCCCGGCTTGGCTTCTTTTCCATTGTCGTTCTTGGGGACGCCCGCGGCGTTCTGGGTTGCCGTGAGGCCGTGGCAGATAAGCACGGCATTGCTGCGCTCGTTGTTGAGTTCGCCATAGCTTTCATAGGCGAGCTCGAATTGGGGCAGGGACTTTCCGCACTCGAGTGGCAGGGGCGTACGGAAGCGGGCTGTTTTACGATGAATGATCATTGACGGTTACGCCACTTTTCGGGACTGGTCCTCGTCCTCGTCATCTTTTTGCGGGATGGATTGCGGAGGTATCACCGCGCCAAAAGGTAAGTGCTTTTCGGAGGGCAGGGATTCCATGGGTTCGTCCAATACCAGCGAGACCAAGCGGCCATCGAGTTTGAGAATAAATTTATTGTCTATAAGCCGGGCAAGGGCTTCCGTGATATCCTCTGGGGTGGCGTCCTTGGCAAGCGTCTGGAGGAGTTTGGCCTGGGTGGGAGCCGTGTCGCAGGCTTCCAGTACCAGGCGGTCGGTCCCGGAAAGACGGTGAATTAGCCGGTTTGCGCAGGGACGGGTGTCGCGCAGCTGGATCTCCCCATCCACCTCGCGGGCGCAGAGTTCGGCTTCGGGCCAAGTTCGGCGCCATTTGCGGAAGGCGTCGCGGGCGGCTTCGATCCCGGGGCGGCCAAGTATGGGCGTTTGAGTGAGGGTTGTGAAGAGGCTGGGCTTGTCTTTTTCGATGAAGAAATAGGCTTGGTTGGCGATCTCTTCCTCAGAGAGGGGATAGACGTAGGGGTAAAGCTCCGAAGGGGTGAGTTCGAGACCGAAGGCCCCTGGGTCGTTGGCGTAGGGGCTGAAGCGGTCGTAACGAAGGCCGATGAAGCCGCCGGGCTGGAGATGGGTCAGCAGGGGGATAATCTCGGCCATTTTCGCGTACCATTCGTCTTCCTCTCCGGGGAATCCGACAATCATGCTCCAGAACACCCAGATCCCGTTCTGGCGGCAGTCCTTCAGGAGCTGGACGTTCTGCCAGGCCTGGGCGCCCTTGCGCATGAGTTTCAGCACACGGCTATCCAGGCTTTCGATGCCGGGCTGGATGTAGCGCGCCCCCGAACGCCACAATTGCTGAATTTGTGCGCGTTTGAGATTGGATTTGGTTTCGAAGAAAAAGAGATAGTCTTCAGACGAGTCTTCGAGCTTGGGCAGCAGGGTGGCGAAGTAATCCGTCCTCAGGATGTTATCCACGGCCTCAATATTGGTGATCTTGTATTTTTTCACCAGGGTGTCGATTTCTCCATGCACCTGATCGGCGGATTTCGAGCGGTAGACCATGCCCTCGCCGTTCAAGCCACAGAAGGTGCAGTGGTGTTTCTCTCCCCACCAGCATCCCCGCGAGGCCTCGATAAGCAGATTGGGCGTGATCCAGTTCTTTAAAAGACTGCCGGAGAGTTCCTCGAAATAATCGTCATAGTCGGGCGGTGGCAGACCCTCCAGCGAGGCCGAGGTGGCCCGCGGCAGACCGTCAAGGGAATGGGCGGAGACGGGATAGCCGGTTTCGCGGTGGACGGGGGTGAAAATGCCGTCGGAAAGGTGGCTGGGGTCTGCCTCACGCCCCCTGTCCAGAATTTCGCGGCACAGGGGCGCGATGAAGGCGTCGGCCTCGCCGGAGACCAGAAAGTCGACCCAGGGAAAGGTTTGGTGCGTGGTCTTTCCCATTGTTGTCTCACAGTTGGGGCCGCCCATCATGGTGGCTACCGAGGGGTCGCTTTCGCGGAGACGCCGCAACAGGGCCAGCGCCGCCACATGCTGTTGGAACATGGAAGTGCAGCCGACGATACGGGGGCTGGAAGCAAGCACCTCGCGGGCCACCCAGTCGATGAAGTCGGAGGCCTTTTCCCGACCTTCCAGCATCATCTCCTTGAAGGCTTCGGGGCCTTCCTGGCGGCAAATTTTTTCGTTACGCGCGAACAGGCGCTCGAAAAAGCGGTCGTGGTCGGGCTCAAAATCGGGGAAGGCGGTGCCCGCGAACAGCCATTCGGTGAGCAGGTCCTCGGGCCGGCTCTGGTAGAGCTGGCGATAGAAGCGCAGGCCGAAATACTCGGCGAACCACAAATCAGGATAGAGGATTTTGGTTGAAATGCCGTCCCGCTCCAGCACCGCGCTGAGCAGTCCCAGCGCTAGGGAAGGCCGCTGTACGGCGGCGATGGGCATATTCACCAGACAGACATCCATGGCCTTCTCTTTCCCTGGTGTTTTCAAATGGCCTCTGTTTTCTACGGCTCTGGGGCCCGGGTGAAAATCGAATCTGGTGGCGCCCTCAGTCGATATCGGTACCGAAGAATTTGAAGCGTGATTTTTCCACATAGGCGTCGGAATCGTAAAGTTCCCCGGCCAGTCCCAGCTCGCGGGCGCCAAAAGTCCCCATATTGTTGAGCAGGGTCGCGGTGGATGTGAAGACATCGTTAGCGGCTTCGTACTGGGCTTCATAGGCGTTGATGAGCGAGCTCTGGGCGTTGAGCAGCTCCTGCATGGTGGTGGTGCCATTCTTAAACTGGCGTTGAAACCCCTCAATGACGATAGCCGCCGATTTAACCTGCGCCTTGCCGCTTTTGAGGCTGGTGCGATTGGCTTCGAGGGCGGCCCAGGCCGAGGTCACGTCCTCAATGATCTGGTTGCGGGCGTTGATCAGGGTATTCCTGTCATAGGCCACGGTCTGTTTGGCTTCGCGGATGGCAGAATATGTGGCGCCGCCGCTGTAGAGAGGCACCGTAACATCGACGCCGATTTCCCAGCTGTCCTCCTTGCTGTGCTCCTTATAGTCGGAGCTTCCGGTATAGGTGGAGCTGTCCCATTCACGGGTCAGGTCATTGTAGAAATCCACGCTGGGCAGCAATTTCCCCTCCCTGGCGCGAACATCGAATTCGTCGGCCTTGAGCTGGTACTGGGCGGCGAGGATGAACGGGTTTCTTCTTTCGGCGATAGCCAAGGCCTCTTCCAGCGTGGGAGGTGGCCTCGGCAGGGAGGGCTCTTTTTCAAGCGTGGCGGGGGCGGAGCCGATGACATATTTGAACTGGCTCCTTGCCGCCCGGAGGTCGCCCTGGGCCTGGGCCCGGCTGGCCGTGGCGGAGGCGATCTCGGCGTCCACCTGGGCTACGTCGGTGATGGTTACCTGTTGATGGGCGTAGAGGTCGTCAGTGGAGGCCTTGAGCTTCAGCAGGTCGTTCTCGTTCTGGATGGAAAGCCCGAGAAGGTGCTTCTTCAGGATCACGTCGGCATAGGCCTCGGCCGCCTTGAGCAGGGTTGACTGTTCGGTCTCGTCGAGGGTGTATTTTTCCACCGCGATATTGGCCTCGGCGGCATTGATGGCAGCCATGTCCTGACCACCGTCGTAAAGATTAAGCGTTACCTCGAGCTCGATAGAACGGTCTGTGGCGGTTTCCACCAGCCGGGAAGAGGTGTCGGTGGTGGCGAATTCGTCCTTGGTGGACTGCCGAATACGGGTGCGGCCTTCCTTGGCCAGAAAGGAAAGCTGGGGCAGGAAGTCAGCCCGCGCCTGGGGCAGGGTTTCCACCGTGGCCCGAAGCGTGGCCCGCGCCGCAGCGATGGCGGGATTGTTGTGATAGGTATAGGCCAACGCCTCAGTCAGGGTCTGTGCCTGGGGTTCGCCCAATCCCAGCAACAGCCCGGCAAGACCGGCGCCAAGACCCATGAAAAACCTCTGAAGCAACATCCCCCCGCAATCTGCCGAGACTGACCGCAACTCATTGAATCCTTGCAAGGCCCATACTATGAGTGGAACTGGCTGGGGGGACAACCTGAAATGAGCCCTATGACAGAGATTTAAGCGCATGGAAAGGTGTTGACTCAGGCAAAAAATAGGACGGACAATGGCCGCCTCAAAAAAAATTATTGTTAGTATTCTCTCAGAAGGAAACGATTCTATGAGCCAAGCAGATGTTGATCGCTTCGTGGCCGATCTGAAATCCGACGCGACGATGATGGACGAGTTGAAGGGGAGCTCTACTGGACTGGCCTCTGTAGTGGAATTCGCCAGTTCCAAGGGCTATGACATTTCCATAGACGAGGCCAAGGCCTATATCAAAGATCAGGCAAAGCAGGAGCTTTCCGACGATCAACTGGACAGTGTTGCCGGCGGCAAGGGCCATCATCACCATTCTACTGGCACGACCGTCCAACAAACGGTGGAAGCCGTCACTACTGCCGAAGTCGTCGCCGAAGCGGCCGAAGCCGTGGTCGTGGCGGCCGAGGCCGCCGTAGTCGCTACCTAGGGGTCACCACCTGAGGAACGTGACGGGCCCCATGAAGCGTCAGCATCAGGCAAGCGACTCCGCGAAACACTACCAGCGCATCTTTACCTCGCGTAGCGAGGAGGAATTGCGGGTGCTGGCCCATGTGAAGCGGTTCATGGAGCGGCTTTCGGCGGACGCCGTCTTTCGTACCAAACTGTGCGAGCATGTGGAGAACCCCATAGTGGTGTCGAAGGAATATGGCATCAATGTGGATCCCATGGATTTGCTGCCCATGTGGCACACCAAATACGCCAAACACCGCCACACCGACGAGATGTCGCGATGGCCCAAGGCCAAGGCCTGGGATGACTATCTGGCGGAGATGATCGCCAACCGCGACCTGATCCGCGACGCCGGAAACACCGAAAAATCCAACCCCCGTTTTCACGCCTGGCGCGAGCGCCAGATGCGCCGTTTGGCCAGTGAGCTGGGGGTGAGCGCGGACTCCGTAGTCCATGCCATCGTCGCCTATGAGTTGAGCCAGGGCTGTTCTGTGGGCTGTTGGTTCTGCGGCCTTTCGGCGGAAAAGTTCCAGGGCAACTACCCCTATACCCCGGAAAACGCGGCCCTGTGGCGGAAGATATTGCAGGTCATGGTGGACCTCTTCGGACCAGCCTCCCAGACCGGGTTCTGCTATTGGGCCACGGACCCGGTGGACAATCCCGATTATCCCAAGTTCATCGAGGACCATTACCGGATTACAGGACATCTGCCCCAGACCACCACGGCGGTGCCGTTGAAGAACCTGGAGCTGACACGAAAGGTCATGGCCCTGCACAAAAAATACTGTTGCATCACCCAGCGCTTTTCCATCCTCAGCACCAAGGTTCTCGACCGTGTTTACGACACCTTCACGCCCGAGGAGATAATGGGGGTGGAGCTGGTGATGCAGAGCAAGGACGCCTTCATGTCCAAGGCCAAGGCGGGCCGCGCCGAGGAGCGCCGCGAGAAGCTCCGCGCCGCCGGCAAGGACGATAAAATCTCGAAAATACAGAACGATCATGCCACCATCGCCTGCGTCAGCGGATTCCTGATCAATATGGTCACCAAGACAGTGCAGCTGGTGACACCGAAGCGGGCCTCGCCGCGCTGGCCGCTGGGCTATCGCATTTACGCCGAGGCGCGCTTTACGACGGCGGCGGAATTCCGCGCTGTGGTGGAGGGTATGGTAGACGTGTTCATGCCCGAAAGCGTGCCTGCCGGCGAGGTGCTGTCCTTCCGCCATGACTTGGAGTTTTCGGCCCTTCCCGAGGGCTTCGAGTTGGAAGGCAGGGGCATGAAATACAGTTGTAACGGTATGTCCTATATGGGCCGTCTGGGCCGTCTCATCCACGAAAGCCGCACCACCGCCAGCGACGTAATCGGCGAACTGGTCTCGGGCGGCGAAGACATCTTTCTGGTGGGGCAGAGCCTGCAGAGCCTTTACGACAACGGCCTTCTCGATGATGATCTTGGGCGGGAAGGCGCGGCTTCCGCCGGCTGAGCGGGGACAAGACAACGGGACAAGGGGGACATCATGGGAGATTACTGGTTCGGCAGGAAACGCACCGGCTGGGGGGTGCGCCCCGCCAGCTTTATGGGCTGGCTGTTGACGCTGATCTTTGTGGCTATCGTAGTGACGCTCTATCTTCAATATGCGGCGGCCGGAGACATGACGGGATTCTTCCTCTGGGGCGGGGTCAGTCTGGCTATTTTCGTGGTGATTATGCTGCTCAAGATGGAGCCCTCGGATACGTCTGGTGATGAAGGCGGCGGCGAATAGGCGAGCAAGCTGATTTCACTCAGCCGGGCGGTGCTACGTCCTTGAAAGATGTACAGGCGTACCCCATCCAGGACAGCCAGGGTTTCATGCGACGCCGGGCGAAGGCGGTCATGCGCGGATGAGTCACCGGCACCCCCCAGGTAAATCGTTGCAGTTCCGGGAACTGCGCCTGGCGCAGGGCAACCTCGCGCCATAGCGCGGCGATGCGCCCGGACCTTTGAAGCTCCGGCGAGACGAAGGATACGGTCCAGCGCAGGAAGCCTTGTGTGTCCGGCGGTATATGGGTGATCACCCATCCCGCCACCGCGTCGCCTTGCATGAGGGCAAGACTGGTGCCCTGGTGACAGTTTTCCTCAAAAATGAAGGGGTCCTGGTCCCCGGCGTACCAGGGGGCATCGCGTTGCTGGCGCGCGGCGATGGCAGCACGCTCGGACTCGGTCACCTGGCCCCAGGGCTTGACGGCGAACCCCTCCGCCAGCCGGGCGCGCATGAGCCAGGGAGTCTCGCCGGCCAGTTCCAGGGTGGATTTGCAGATGATCTCGCGGATAACAGGGGGCGACCAGCCGCGCCCGGTGAGAAAGTCGGTGAAGGCGGGGTCGTCGTCGGAGATGGTGTAGAAATGGAAACCGCGCCTGTAGCCAAGTTCTGCGAAGCCGTCCTCCACGGTGGCGAGCAGCCGCCCGCCCGCACCCATGCCGCGTAGCAGCGGTAAGGTGTAGACCGAGATCAGTTCGAACTCACCGTTTGGCCCGCCCCAGCCTAATCCGAAGCCGGCGGGAGGGTCCTGCGGCGTATGGTCTCCTTTCGCGAAGTGCGCGGCCGCCGCCACCAGGACCTTGTCCTGAGGTTCGCGCAGAATGAAACGGCGGGCGGGAAAGGTGAGGGATTCGCAGGCGCGAAGCCGCGAGGCGTCGGTGTGGTCTATGGGGTCGTTGGTGTTAATGGTCTCGATGGTCAGCATGGGGCAAGTATAGCAGGGCTGGTTCACGGACTTCCCCTTACCCGATCATCTCGCTCCATTCCTCTTCGCTGAGCACGGTGACGCCTAGTTCTGCCGCCTTCTTGGCCTTGGAGCCGGTGCCAAGCGCCGCCATCGGATAGGACAGACGCAACAAACGGGCTTGTAAAGGAGCGTGAGGAAGATCAGGCATAAGTCTCGCGGTCATCAGGGAGACCGTCACTTAATGCACATTTCCCGAAGGGTCAATACAAGTCCGTCCGCCAGGGGGGCCAAAACCGGCCGTTTCATGTTGTCATTTGTTGACGTTTGTTATCATGTGTTCGCATCTGCGGGAGTGGGGTTGCGCGCCCCATGACCCCGCCCGGGAAAGGACGACGATGAAACTTGACACCATTCCCTTGGTCACGGCCCTGTTGCCCGCTCTTGCCGCGCATCTCTGTTACCTTGTGGCCGCCTATCACGGCCATGTGTCGTGGTGCTTTCCCTACTTCCCGGACTGCGTCTCCATCAGCGCCACCGGGCGCCATGGTCCCGAGAGCGTGATTTTCCGCGCCGCCCTCATCCCCGCCGCCATCCTGATGATGATCTACTGGAGGCTCAGTCGGGACTGGCTTAGGGTGCTGGGGACGCGCATGGTCCGGCGTAACCGCATCATGGTGTGGTTTGGCATGGCGGCGGCCCTAGGTCTGTTCGTCTATGCCAGCATCATAGGCGAGGTGGGTGACCTCTATTACCCGCATCGCCGCATCGCCGTGATTCTTTTTTACGTTTTTACATATCTCGCCCAAGTGCTGATGACCGTGCAGATGGCGCCGCTAGCGGGAATTCAGGGACCGTGGGGCGCGCGGGACGGACAGATGCCGGCGCCGCTCTCCCGGGGCCTGGTGGCGGTGCTCATGGCGATCTGTGGCGTGGTCGCCGTGCTGGGGGCGGCGAGCCTGTTGTCCTGGGCGTTTAATGACCAGTACCGGCGCTATGAGGATGCGTTTGAATGGGGGCTGACGCTGCTGTTGCTGGGGCACACCTTCGTCACCTATTTCGCCTGGCGGGACAGCGGTTTCCAAACGCGGTTCACGATTGCCGGAACACGGTCCTTACTTCATAACCACAGAGACACGGAGTAGAAAGAAAAACGGAGTGGCTTTTATTCTCAGGCGCCATCCGTATCTGCATCACCACGGGCATCACGGACTTCCCCTTACCCGATCATCTCGCTCCATTCCTCTTCGCTGAGCACGGTGACGCCTAGTTCCGCCGCCTTCTTGGCCTTGGAGCCGGCGCCGGGGCCCGCCACCACGTAGTCGGTCTTCTTCGAGACCGAGCCCGCCACGCGGGCGCCCAGGGATTCGGCGCGGGATTTGGCCTCACCCCGGCTCATGCCCTCCAAAGTGCCGGTGAAGACCACGGTCTTGCCGGAAAGGGGTGACTCCGTCTCGGGAGCGGTGAAATCGGCCACCGTGAGTTCGTCTTCGAGGGTGTCCAAAACCTCTGTGTTGTGAGGCTCGGCGAAGAAAGCGGCGAGATCGCCGGCCATGGAGGGGCCGATGCCGTCGATGTTCTCGAGGTCAGCGCTTACCTCTTCATCGTTTCCGGCAAGTGCCGCCATGGCCGCGCGCCAGCTGGCCAGCGATACATATTCGCGGGCCAGCAGGCGCGAGGTAGCCTGGCCCACCTGGCGGATGCCGAGAGCATAGATGAAACGCTCCAAGGGGATGGTGCGGCGGACCTCCACGGCGGCCAGCAGGTTTTCTACCGACTGTGCGCCCCAGCCCTCGCGTTCGGCGATGTCATCGGCTTTCTCGCCGAGGCGGAAGATATCGGCCGGGGAATGCAGCAGCCCGTCGTCCCGGAAGGCGGCGATGTGCTTGGCGCCCAGCCCCTCGAGGTCGAAGGCGTTGCGGGAAACGAAATGTTTCAAGCGCTCCACCACCTGGGCGGGACAGATGAGCCCGCCGGAGCAGCGGCGCGCGGCCTCGTCCTCCTCGCGCACGGCGAGGCTCCCACATTGAGGGCAGTGGGTGGGGAATTCATAAGCTTTGCTGTTTGCCAGGCGTTTTTCAGGCACCACCTTGACCACCTGGGGGATGACGTCGCCAGCGCGTTGCACCACCACGGTGTCGCCCGCCCGCACGTCTTTGCGGGCGATTTCGTCCTCGTTGTGTAGCGTGGCGTTGGCCACCACCACCCCGCCCACAGTGACCGGTTTGAGCCGAGCCACCGGGGTGAGTGTCCCAGTGCGGCCGACTTGGACCTCGATGGCGTTGATCACAGTCTGGGCCTGTTCGGCGGGGAACTTGTGGGCAATAGCCCAGCGCGGGGCGCGGCTGACCTGGCCCAGACGGTCCTGCCAGTCGAGCCGGTTGACCTTGTAGACCACGCCGTCGATGTCGTAGGGCAGTTCGGCGCGGCAGGCCACGGCCTCGTCATAGAAGGCGAGGCAGTCGGCCACGCGGGTGTGGAGGACGGCCAGCGGATTGGTGGTGACGCCCCAGGCATTCAGTGTTGCGAGCATGTCCCAGTAGGTGTCGGCATCCATGGAACTGACCTCGCCCCAGCCATAGGCGAAGAGGTGCAGGCGGCGGGCGGCGGTGACGGCGGGATCGAGCTGGCGCAGGCTTCCCGCCGCGGCGTTGCGGGGATTAGCGAATGGTTTGGCCCCGGCTTTTTGCTGGCGGTCGTTGAGGGCCTGGAACTCGTCGCGGCGCATATAAACCTCGGCGCGCACTTCGAGGACGTCGGGTGCATCGGCGGGAAGGGTGGCGGGAATATCGGCAACGGTGCGGAGATTGGCGGTGACGTTCTCGCCGGTGGCGCCGTCGCCCCGCGTCGCCCCCTGCACGAAGGCGCGGTCCTCGTAGCGCAAGGAGACCGAGAGGCCGTCGATCTTGGGCTCGCACACCAGTTCCACGGTTTCGCCTTCATCGAGGCCCAAAAAACGCCGGATGCGCTCGATGAAGGCGGTGACGTCGGCTTCGTCGAAGGCG
>NZAO01000015.1 GCA_002686135.1 Rhodospirillaceae bacterium | reverse complement strand
TCGGTACCAGGCCACATATATTCGATAAGCCGCTCGCGGTGAAGAGGGCGACCAAGACGGGAGACTAGGCATTTCAACAACATCACGGCCTTTTTGCGTTGCCATTTATCGACGGCCAGGCCTTCGCCAGCGACGGTCAGACAGAAATGTCCAAGCGTATAAATCCTCAAAGGTGTCGATACATGAGGGCCCTTGCACGCCAACCCGGAATCGTGGAGAAAAGCCACCGCCACAACATCACCATCGGAGCGATCCTTGGCATAGGCAGGCATGACCAGCGTGCTGATAGCCGCCGCCACCATTTCTCCGTTCTTATGGCGGAGCCGGCAGGACCGGGCCGACCAGGTTTCGCCGCGCAGGAAACACGACATTCCCTCGCATGCAACAGAGCAGAGGGGCTCGCCGCTGGAATGAACGCCCTGTAGGACTTCACCGCAACCAGAGCCGATGACCTCGCTCGGAGAATATCCCAACAACCCCTCGGCGCCACTGTTCCAGCCGACAATACGCATGTTCTCGTCAATAGCCATCGCCGCTTCCGACGATAACTGCACAAGATCAGCTGTACGGATCATATTTGCACCATAAGGTTCGGTTACTCACTGGTTACACTACGTCATATTAGAAAAATCCGCGAATCTCCAAAAAATGCTTAAATTTCTGCGGAAAACTCGGGAAACTGCGTTGCAGAAGCGAGGTTTATCCTAACATTTGGCTGCGACGTTTGGCCGCGAACAGGGGGCAGATGAAGTTGTGGTAGAACATCTTGAAATACTGGCAAGGCGGCGGTTCGGCAAGACTGGCCCTCCTATCGAGCGTCACTGAAAACTCTTCTTGATTTGTNTATNCTCTGACTGGCAAGCCTCCTCAAATCAGATGTGGCCNGTCGCCAATTTCACGGCATGGAGAAATTCCTGGAAATCGAATATGTCTGTCTCGAGGAAATCGAGGAATGAGGAAGAGAATCCATGGCCGAGTTTGATGTTGACCTGTTGGTGATCGGGGCCGGGTCGGGCGGCGTGCGCGCGGCGCGAATGGCCGCNAATGAAGGCGCNAAAGTGGCCGTGGCCGAGGACAAGGACCTGGGCGGCACCTGCGTCAATGTGGGCTGCGTGCCCAAGAAGCTGTTCACCTATGCTGCCCATTACGCCGGGGACTTCGAGGACGCGGAAGCCTACGGCTGGGAGGTGGGCGCGCGCAATTTTTATTGGCCACGGCTGATCGCTAACAAGAACACCGAGATCGCCCGCCTCAACGGCGTTTACGGCAAACTCATGGATGAGGCCGGCGTGACCCTTATGCGTGGCCGCGCCACCCTCACCGGCCCCAATTCCGCGACCGTAGAGGGGGCTGAAGTTACAGCCAAATATATCCTGGTCGCCACCGGCGGCCACCCCGTGGTGCCCGAGTTTCCCGGCAACGAACACGTGATTACCTCTGATCAGGCGTTTCACCTGGGGACCCTGCCTGGGCGCCTGGCGATGGTGGGGGGCGGCTATATCGCGGTGGAGTTCACCAGTATCTTCCATGCCCTGGGGGTGGATGTAACCCAGCTTTACCGGGGGCCGCTTTTTTTGCGCGGGTTCGACCACGACCTGCGCGAGGGGCTGGCCGGGGAAATGCGCAAACAGGGGGTGAGCCTGCGCTTCGAGTCACAGGTGGCAAAAATTGAAAAGCAGGGGAAGGCGTTTCAGGTAAAGCTTGAGGACGGCAGCGCGCTGGAGACCGATCTGGTCATGGTTGCCACCGGGCGCGCGCCCAACACCAAGGGGTTGGGTCTAGAGGCGGCGGGGGTGGAACTGGCGGCAAACGGCGCGGTAAAGGTGGACGATCACTTTTGCAGCAACGTGCCCTCGGTCTANGCCTTGGGCGACGTGATCGATCGCGTGCAATTGACNCCGGTGGCCATCGCCGAGGCCATGGTGGTGGTTGACNACNTGTTCGGNGCGGNCGCGATGGCGGACATGTCNTACGACAACATTCCCTCGGCCGTGTTCAGCCATCCTAATCTCGCCACCGTGGGGCTGACCGAGGAAGAAGCGCGCAAGCGCCACGGCGAGGTGGAGGTTTACACGTCGTCGTTCAAGGCGCTGAAACACACGTTGACAGGACGTGACGAGACCACCTTCATGAAGCTGGTGACAGAGCCGGGCGCAGGCAGGGTCTTAGGCCTGCACATGATGGGAGAGGCCGCCGGCGAGATCGTGCAGGGGTTCGCCGTAGCCATGACCTGCGGCACCACCAAGGCTCAATTCGATGCCACCATCGGCATCCACCCCACGAGCGCCGAGGAATTTGTCACTCTGCGTACTCCACGGGAGTGAGAGGAGAGCCATTAGTTTTTCTTGGAAAATCAGTGNCACGGGCGTATATCCGTGAATTCGGAAACGCGAACAAAATGGGAAGCGTGGGGGTGGTCCCATGAATAGACCCAAGAAATGGACGCCTGAAAGCTGGCGCAAGAAAGAGGCTCTGCATCAGCCGGTTTACCCGGATGCGGAAGTGCTTGGCCATGCCGAAGCGCGGTTGGGACAGTTCCCGCCGCTGGTCTTCGCCGGTGAGGCCCGCAACCTCAAGGCCAAGCTGGCCCAGGTGGCCGAGGGCAAGGCTTTCCTACTGCAAGGCGGTGACTGCGCCGAGAGCTTTGCCGAGTTTAATCCCGACAATATCCGCGACACCTTCCGCGTGCTGTTGCAGATGGCGGTGGTGCTCACCTTTGGCGCCACCTGCCCGGTGGTCAAGGTGGGCCGTCTCGCCGGACAGTTCGCCAAGCCCCGTTCCTCGCCGGTGGAGGAACGCGATGGCGTGGAACTGCCCAGCTATTTGGGCGATTCCATCAACGGTATCGAATTTGACGAGGCCTCCCGCGTGCCCGATCCCGAGCGCATGATCCAGGCTTATAACCAGTCTGCGGCAACGCTCAACCTGTTGCGCGCCTTCGCCCAGGGTGGTTATGCCGACCTCCATCAGGTACACAGCTGGACCTTGGGGTTCCTCGACCGTAGCCCCCAGGGTGAGCGCTATCGCGAACTTGCCGACCGCATTGATGAGAGCCTGGCCTTCATGGACGCCTGCGGCATCAGTTCCAAGACCACGCGAGCTATGCGCGAGACCAGCTTCTTTACCTCCCACGAGGCGTTGCTGCTGCCCTATGAACAGGCCCTGACCCGTATCGACAGCACCAGCGGCGACTGGTACGACTGTTCGGCCCACATGCTGTGGGTCGGCGAGCGTACCCGCGACCCCAAGGGCGCCCATGTGGAATTCCTCTCTGGCGTCGGCAATCCGCTGGGGGTCAAGGTAGGGCCGGGCGCAAGCCCTGATGACCTGCTGAAGCTGGCTGACATGCTCAACCCCAGCAACGAGGCGGGAAGGCTGACCCTGGTCTCGCGCATGGGCGACGAGAAGATCGAAACCTGTCTGCCGCCTTTGGTGCGGGCGCTTAAAGCCGAGGGCCACAACGTGATCTGGGCCTGTGATCCCATGCATGCCAATACGGTCAAGAGCTCCAACGAGTACAAGACACGGCCCTTTGACCGCATCATGGCCGAGATGAAGAGCTTCTTCGCCGTGCACCGTGCCGAGGGGGGCTTCGCCGGCGGCGTCCACGTGGAGATGACCGGCCAGGACGTGACCGAATGCATCGGCGGCGCCCAGGCCATCACCGAACAGGGCCTGTCCGACCGCTATCACACCTTCTGCGACCCGCGTCTCAACGCCAGCCAGGCCCTGGAACTGGCTTTTCTTCTCGCCGAGGAGCTGAAAGAGGAACGCGGCGCGTCCGAGATAACCGGGAGCGGCGAGCGGAAGGTGGCCGCCTCCTCCTGATGCTCGGCGCGGTGATAGCACGGCCCCGCTGCCTCTTTCTCGCGTACCGCATATGACCGACCGACTGACATTGGCGCTGGCGCAGATTAACCCCACCGTGGGCGACGTGGCGGGAAATACCGCGCGTATCCGCGCTGCCTGTGGGGAAGCCGCCATCGCCGGGGCCGATCTGGTGATTTTCGGAGAACTGGCCATCACCGGCTATCCGCCTGAGGACCTAGTGCTCAAACATTCCTTTATGGATCATGTAGACGAGGTGGTGGCGGCACTGGCGAAAGATACTGGCGACGACGGGCCGGGGATGCTCCTCGGCGCCCCCCGGGCCGAGGATGGGCGGCTCTATAACGCGGCGCTGTTGCTCCATAAGGGTGCCATCACCGCCACGGTTTTCAAGCACGACTTGCCCAATTACAGCGTCTTTGACGAAAAGCGTATCTTTACCCCCGGCCCGCTGTCGGAGCCGGTGGATTTCCGTGGGGTGAAGCTGGGAATATTGATCTGCGAAGATATGTGGTCCCCGGCCCCGCCCGNCCATCTGCATGCNGCCGGGGCGGAAATTCTGGTGGTCCTCAACGGCTCGCCATTCGAGCGAGGCAAGCACGACACGCGCCGTGAGCTGGCCGCGGACAGGGTGGGTGAGACGCATCTGCCGCTGGTCTATGTGAACCAGGTGGGGGGGCAGGACGAACTGGTCTTCGACGGCGCTTCCTTCGTGTTCGGCCCCAGGGGAGAGCTAAACCATCAGGCGCCCCACTGGGTGGAAAGTGTGAGCCTTACCGAATGGGAAAAAGGCGATGAGGGATGGGTCTGCACCGAGAACAGCCACGCCGAGAGCGAAGACCCCTTGGCCGCTATCTATCAGGCCCTGATGCTGGGGTTGCGCGATTACGTGGAAAAAAACGGTTTTCCNGGCGTTNTAGTGGGCCTGTCGGGCGGGGTGGATTCCGCCCTCTCGGCGGCGATTGCGGTGGACGCCCTGGGTGCCGATAAAGTGCATTGCGTGATGATGCCCTCGCCCTATACCTCCGCCGCAAGCATCAAGGATGCCGCCGCCGTGGCGAAGATGCTGGGCGTACGCCTCGACAAGATTGGAATCGCATCAGCCATGGACAGCTTCACCAGTATGCTGGACAGTGCCTTCAAGGGCAGAGATGCCGATACCACAGAAGAGAACATCCAGGCGCGGTCGCGGGGCATTACCCTGATGGCGCTGTCGAACAAGTTCGGTTACATGGTGCTGTCCACAGGCAACAAGTCGGAAATGTCGGTGGGCTACGCCACCCTTTACGGCGATCTGTGTGGCGGTTTTTCNGTACTGAAAGACGTTTACAAAACTACCGTCTTTGCCCTGTCTCGCTATCGCAATGAAGGCTGTCCGGTCAATGCCATAGGCCCCGACGGTCCAGTGATGCCGGAGCGGGTCATCACCAAGCCGCCATCGGCGGAATTGAAGCCCGGCCAGAAAGATGAAGACAGTCTGCCCCCCTATGAGGAGTTGGACGCCATTTTGAAGGGACTGGTGGAGAAAAACCTGGGCGTGGAGGCGGTGACCGCGCGTGGCTANGACCGCGCCACCGTGGAGCGCATCTGGGCCATGCTTCTGGGCGCTGAATACAAGCGCCGTCAGGCCCCGCCTGGTGTCCGCGTCAGCCCCTGCGCCTTCGGCCGNGACCGCCGCTATCCCATTACCAACCGTTTCGAGGACGGCACATGAGCGCGGCCAAGGGTGCGCCTACCGTCCGTTTCGCGCCCAGCCCCACGGGATTGATGCATGTGGGCAACGCCAGGGTGCTGCTGGTGAACTGGCTGTTCGCGCGTGCCGCCGCTGGGCGGTTTCTGCTGCGGCTCGATGATACCGACAGGGCGCGCTGTGAGGACTCTTACGCCACCGCCATTGAGGAAGATATGGAATGGCTAGGGCTGGATCGGGACGGATTCTCGCGCCAGTCCGATCATCTGGACAGCTATGACAAGGCCTGCGCGGCGCTGCGCGAGGCGGGACGGCTCTATCCCTGTTACGAGACCCCCGACGAGTTGGCGCTCAAGCGCAAGAACCTGCTCTCGCGTGGCCAGCCACCCCTCTATGACCGCGCCGCGCTGGAATTGAGCGAGGCCGAGCGTGAAAAGCTGGAAGGAGAAGGGCGCATACCACACTGGCGCTTCAAACTCGAGGGGGGAGAAGTGGCCTGGGACGACCTGGTGCACGGCGATCTCTCCTTCGACGGCGCTAACCTGTCCGATCCGGTGCTGGTGCGCGAGGACGGCACGTACCTTTATATGCTGCCCTCCACTGTAGACGACGCCGCCATGGAGGTGAGCCACGTGGTGCGCGGCGACGACCATCTCACCAATTCCGCCGTGCAGATTCAGCTTTTTGCAGCCCTTGGTGCAAAAACCCCCCGTTTTGCTCACCTGCCGCTGTTGAAGGACGCGGAAGGTGGGGAATTGTCGAAGCGGCTGGGCAGTCTTTCCCTGAACGACCTACGCGAAGACGGCATCGAGGCCATGGCCGTCAACAGCTTGTTGGCCTCGCTTGGNACCTCGGAGGCGGTGAAGGAGCACGGCTCGCTGGAAGAACTGGTGGGCNCCTTCGATTTCGCCAAGTTCAGCCGCAACCCGCCGAAATTCAGCTATGAGGAGCTGAAACGGCTCAACGGCCGCATTCTTCACCTGCTGCCCTTCGACCAGGTGGCGCCGCGCCTGGCGGAAATGGGGCTGGGAGAAGCGGACCCGGAATTCTGGAAGGCGGTGCGTCCCAATCTCGCGCGTCTCGACGAGGCCAGGGAATGGTGGCGGATTTGCACCGGCGAGGTGACGCCGGTGATCGAGGATGGGGAATTCGCCGCCGNCGCCTGCGCCCTGTTGCCNGAGGGNTACTGGGACGAGGCGAGCTGGGGCCAGTGGACTAAGGCGGTGGCGAAGAANACCGGGCGCAAGGGCAGGGACCTGTTCCATCCGCTGCGTCTGGCGCTNACGGGCTGCGATCATGGACCGGAGATGAAAGCTCTGTTACCCCTTATGGGCCGAGAGCGGGTGCAAGCCCGGCTGTGCGGCGAGACCGCCTGAACAAAAAGCCGGGATTTAAGAAAAGGAAATACGGGTGAGCACCGGACTGGTTCTTCACAATACCCTGAGCCGCAGCAAGGAGCCCTTCGAGCCTCTCCATGAAGGGCGCGTGGGCATGTATGTGTGTGGACCCACGGTTTACGACTTCGCCCATATCGGCAACGCCAGGCCGGTGGTGGTGTTCGACGTGCTCTATCGTTTGCTGAAGACGCTCTATGGCGAGGTTACCTATGTGCGCAACATCACCGACGTAGACGACAAGATCATCAAGGGGGCGGCTGAGAACAACGAACCAATCGAAGCGCTGACGGAACGNACCACCAAGGCCTTTCACGAGGACGTGGCGGCGCTGGGCGCGCTGGCTCCCGACAGGGAGCCCCGCGCCACTGAGTATATCGATGACATGATCGCACTCATTGAAAAGCTNGTNGAAGGNGGCCATGCTTATGAAAGCGAAGGNCAGGTGCTATTCCACGTGCCTTCCATGGCNNATTACGGCAAGCTCTCNCGTTGTAACCGCGAAGAGATGATCGCCGGGGCNCGGGTGGAGGTGGCCGCGTACAAGAAAGACCCGGCCGATTTTCTGTTGTGGAAACCCAGCGACGACGATCAGCCGAGCTGGGACAGCCCCTGGGGGCAGGGGCGGCCGGGTTGGCATATNGAATGTTCGGCTATGAGCACGAAAATCCTGGGTGAGACCTTCGACATCCACGGCGGCGGGCTCGATCTCGTCTTTCCCCACCACGAAAACGAAATCGCCCAGAGCCAGTGCGCCCAGCCCAATGGTAGTTTCGCGCGGGTGTGGCTGCATAACGGTTATCTGATGGTGGAAGGTGAGAAGATGTCCAAGTCGTTGGGTAACTTTTACACCGTTCGCGATTTGCTGGACGAGTTTCCCGGCGAGTCGATCCGGCTGCTTCTGCTGAAAACCCACTACCGGCAGCCACTAGATTTCACGAAAGGCGGACTGCAGGAAGCCAAGCGTGAGCTGGACGGGTTTTATGGCGCGCTTCGCAATGCTGCCGATGTGCAGGCATTGCCGGCTGAGCCGAGTCCGGCAAGTTTGGCCGGGTTGTTGGATGACCTCAATACGCCCCTGGCGATTACTCACCTGCATCGTTGTCTGGGGTCTCTGAATGAGGCTGATGACCATGGATCAAAGGTGGCTGCTAAAACAAATCTTTTATCGTCGGCGCACGTGTTGGGCCTGTTGCAACAGGATTCCGAAGACTGGTTCCGGTGGGCGCCCGCGGGCGCGGCGGAGATCGACGAGGCCGAGATCGAGGCCATGATCGAAAAGCGCACTCAGGCCCGCACCGACAAGAACTTCGCCGAATCCGACCGTATACGCGACGAGCTTGCAGAGGCAGGCGTGGTGCTTGAAGATGGACCCGGCGGCACCACCTGGCGTCGCGCGGGCTGAGGCGCCCCTCCAATACGGGAAAAGAACACGAGAACACGGGCATTAGGGTCATGAGCGACAAGCGAATCTATCTCTACGATAGCACTCTGCGCGACGGCGCCCAGACCCAGGGCGTGGATTTCAGCGTTCACGACAAGACCGCCATCGCCCAGGAGCTTGGCCGACTGGGTATTGATTACGTGGAAGGCGGATGGATCGGCGCCAACCCCACCGATGATTCCTTCTTTGCCAAGCTGCCGAAAATGAAGAAGGGAAAGATCACCGCCTTTGGCATGACCCGCCGTTCCGGGTGCAGCGCCGACAACGATCCGGGGCTAAGCGCGCTGTTGTCCAGCGACGTGAAGGCGGTGTGCATGGTGGGCAAGAGTTGGGACTTTCAGGTGGAGGTGGCGCTGGGGGTCGGCTTGGCCGAAAATCTCGACATGATCCGTGACAGCGTCGCCCACGCGGCCACCAAAAAGAAGGAAGTGCTGTTCGACGCCGAACATTTCTTCGACGGCTACAAGAGCAGCCCGACCTACGCGATGGAATGTGTGAGGACGGCTTACGAGGCCGGTGCGCGCTGGGTGGTTCTGTGCGACACCAATGGCGGCACCCTGCCCCATGAGGTCTCGGAGATCGTCGGGGCGGTGTCGGAACAGGTGCCGGGGGACCATCTCGGTATCCATTGCCACGACGACACCGGNAACGCAGTGGCCAATTCGTTGGCCGCCGTGCGTGCCGGAGTGCGCCAGATCCAGGGCACCTTCAACGGACTGGGCGAACGTTGTGGTAACGCCAATCTGGTATCGCTGATCCCCACCCTGGCGTTGAAGATGGGCTACAAGACCGGGGTCGCCAAGAAGGACCTTGCACACCTTACTCATGTGTCGCGGATGGTGGATGAACGCCTCAGCCGCACCCCATACCGCGGTGCACCCTATGTGGGGGAATCGGCCTTCACCCACAAGGGGGGACTGCACGTGGCGGCGGTGGAGAAAGACCCGCGCTGTTACGAACACGTGCCGCCGGAATCTGTGGGCAACCAGCGCAATGTGGTGATTTCCGACCAGTCGGGGCGGGCTAACATCATGTCCCGGTTCCGCGATATCGGCCTCGACATCGACCCCAAGGACCCCCAGCTTTCGGCCTTGGTGGAACTGGTCAAGGAACGCGAACACGAAGGCTATGCCTATGACGGGGCAGAGGCTAGTTTCGAACTGTTGGCGCGGCGCACGCTGGAAGGCATGGGGGACTATTTCCGGCTCGACAGTTTCCGCATCATCGACGAGCGGCGCTGTAACGCCAGGGGCGAAATTATCGCCCTTTCCGAAGCCACCACCAAGATCGAGGTGCGGGGTGAGCATATCGTGACCGTGGCCGAGGGCAACGGCCCGGTGAACGCACTCGATACCGCCCTGCGCAGGGCCCTGGCCCCGGCTTTTCCGGAGCTCAAAGACCTGCGGCTGGTGGATTACAAGGTGCGTATTCTCACCCCCAGCGATGGCACCAAGGCAGTGACGCGCGTTATGATCGAAAGTTCCGACGCCAAGGGCTCCCACTGGGCCACCGTTGGCGTGTCCACCAACGTCATCGAGGCCTCGTTCATCGCCCTCAATGACAGTATCATCTACAAGCTCTTTCAGGCCGGTACCGAGGTCTAGTGCTGGTTATGGCGGGGACGGATTCGCGGCGGCGGAAAAGCACGGCGGAGGAGAAAGGGGATGTGGCCCCGACCCCGGCCATCATCATGGTGGACCCCCAGATGGCGGAGAACATCGGCACTACGGCGCGGGCCATGCTTAACTGCGGCCTTACCGATCTGCGTCTGGTGCGGCCGCGCCAGGGCTGGCCCCACGAAAAGGCGGTGGCGTCCGCGTCCGGGGCCGATAGTGTTCTGGAAGGCGCAAGGATGTTTGACACCACCGCCGAAGCCATCGCCGATTTGCACTATGTTCTGGCGGCCACGGCGCGCGGCCGCGACATGAACAAGACCATCCTTACCCCGCGCGCCGCCGGCGAGAAGACCCGCACTCTCGGATGTAGCGGCGAGGCCTGCGGCGTTTTGTTCGGCCGCGAGCGTAGCGGGCTGGTCAATGACGATGTGGCCCTGGCCGATGCTGTTCTGATGGCGCCTCTCAATCCCGCCTACCGTTCGCTCAACATCGCCCAAGCGGTCTTGCTCTTCGCCTATGAGTGGTTTCAGGCCGGCAGCGACAGCAAAGGGGAGCATTTGGTGCGGCATGGCGCGAAACCAGCCACCAAGGATGAATTGCTCGGTTTTTTCACCCATCTTGAAGAGGAGCTGGATGTCGGGGGATTTCTGCAGCCGCCAGAGAAACGCCCGGCCATGGTGCGCAATATCCGCAATATGTTCCAGCGCGCCGGCCTCATGGACCACGAGGTGCGGACCCTGCGTGGAATCATCTCCGCCCTGACCATCGGGAAAAAGGTGAAAGGCAAGGGTGGTGCCGCGAAAAGGGGAAGGGGATGAGGGTGGCAAATCGGTTTGACTTGGGGGCCGCGACAAGTATATTACGCGCTCTTCAAGCAACAGCATGACAGGGACAAGCGTCGGATTTATCCATGAGCAAGCGAATCCAGTCGAAACACAAGATTGACCGCCGTCTTCGGGCCAACCTCTGGGGCCGGCCCAAGAGCCCGGCCAACCGCCGCGACTATGGTCCCGGCCAGCACGGAAACGCGCGCAAGCGCAAGCCGTCCGATTTCGGCATCCAGCTTATGGCCAAGCAGAAGCTTAAGGGTTATTACGGTAATATTACCGAGCGCCAGTTCCGCCGCCTTTACGGTGAGGCCGCGCAGCGCAAAGGCGATACCGGCGAAAACCTGGTGGAACTGCTGGAGCGCCGCCTTGATGCCGTGATCTATCGCATGAAGTTCGTGCCAACCGTGTTTGCCGCCCGCCAGTTCATTAATCACGGCCATATTCAAGTCAACGGCAAGCGCGTCAATATTGCCAGTTTCCGGGTCAAGGACGGTGACGTGATCACGGTGAAGGAGAAATCTCGCGAACTACCGATGGTTCTCGACGCCATCGTTTCACCTGAGCGCGAGACGCCTGATTACGTGGATATAGATTTTCAGAAAATGCAGGGAACCCTCCTGCGCGGCCCCCATCTCGCTGATATTCCCTATCCGGTGCAGATGGAGCCCAATCTGGTGGTGGAGTTCTATTCCCGCTAGTGTTTTCTGACCCAGGCCGCTTCTTCTCATCGCAAGGCATCCGTGAAAGCGGGTGCCTTTTCGTTTTATGGGCTCTACCCTGTTCTCTTTATCTGTTTATTGCCATTAATTGCTTAATAATTAATCACTATCACTAATTGCATAATATTTATGCAATTAGTGATAGTTTTTTTGCGTTCGCAAAAATTTTGCAACAAAGCAAAACCGCCATTATGTAATAACTTATTGATATTAAATAAATAAATTAAAAATAGGAAGTTGGCATCATTTTTGCTGTGCACCATTCAAGCTCTCATTATTTTTCAGGAGTGGTGCACCAATTGATGGAAACAATTCCCGTAAAAGAAAAGCTGGTCGTAGTCGGTAACGGCATGGCCGCCATGCGTGTGGTCGAGGAGTTGCTTAAATTAGCTCCCGACCTTTATGACATTACCGTCTTCGGGGCCGAGCCCTGTGGTAATTACAACCGCATCCTGCTGTCCCCGGTCCTTGCCGGCGAGAAAGACTTCGANGAGATCATGCTCAACACCGAGCAATGGTACGTCGACAATAACATCACTCTTTATACCGNCAAGGAGATTGTAGAGATCGACCGCCGCAATCGTATGGTGAAAGCCGCCGACGGAACTAGTGTTACCTACGACCGGCTGTTGCTGGCTACCGGTTCGGACCCGATCATTCTTCCCATTCCCGGCAACGACCTGCCTGGGGTCGTCAGCTTCCGTAATATCAACGATGTCCGGATGATGACCGCTGCAGCTGGAGAAAAGAGCGGAGAGAAGATCAGGGCGGTGGTGTTGGGGGGTGGGCTGCTGGGGCTTGAGGCCGCCGACAGCCTGATGAAACAGGGCATGGATGTGACCGTGGTCCATCTCGTGGAGACCCTGATGGAGCGGCAGTTGGATGAGGTAGCCGGGATCATGCTGCGGCGATCCTTGGAAGAACGCGGCCTGCATTTCATGGTCTCGGCGCAGACCGAGGCCATCCTGGGTGAGGAATGCGTGTGCGCCGTGCGTTTGCAGGACGGAACCGAACTTACCGCCGATATGGTGGTTATGACCGTTGGCATCCGCCCCAACAAGGAGCTTGCCGAGAAAGCCGGCCTCTATTGCGAACGCGGTNTTGTCATCGGCAANACCATGCAGACCTTCGACCCCCGNATCTACGCCGTTGGCGAATGCGTGCAGCANAAGGATAAAACCTATGGCCTGGTCGCCCCCATATTCGAGCAGGCCAAGGTCTGCGCCAATCAACTGGCGATGATAGGGTCCANAGCCTATGAGGGNTCACAGGAATGTTCCCGGCTCAAGGTTACGGGCATCGATCTTTTCTCGGCGGGTGATTNCCTTGACGGNGAGGNAACGGAAACGCTGACATTCCACGATCCGGCGCGCGGTATTTACAAGAAACTGGTGATCGAAGACAACCGCATCTGCGGCGCTATCCTNTATGGNGATGCCGCCGACGCCACCTGGTATTTTCAGTTGATGCGCGACGGTGTTGATGTCACCGACACCCGCGACCGTCTGATGTACGGCCGGGGGCATCTGGGCGATGCCGGGCATGGCATCGGAAACCCCATTCTGGCCATGGACGACGACACGGAAGTGTGTGGCTGTAATGGCGTCTGCAAGGGGGACATCCTCTGCGCCATCACCGACGAAAATCTGTTTACCATCGAGGACGTGCGCGCCCATACCAAGGCTTCGTCCTCCTGTGGGTCATGCACCGGGCAGGTGCAGCAGATTCTCGCCTTTGCGCTGGGTGGCGATTATTCGGAGGCGCCGAAGGAAAAGCCCTTATGCGCATGCACCCAGTATACCCATGAAGACNTCAAGANAACCATCTGCGAGAACCAGCTTAAAAGCNTTCCCGAGGTTATGAGCTTCATGGAATGGAGTGAGTCCGACGGTTGTCACGCATGCCGCCCGGCTATCAATTACTATCTGCTTTGCGCCTGGCCGGGGGCCTATAGCGACGACGGACAGTCCCGTTTCATCAATGAAAGGGTGCACGCCAACATCCAGAAGGATGGCACCTATTCGGTAGTGCCGCGCATATGGGGCGGCATGACGACCTCGGACGAATTACGCGCCGTCGCCGATGCGGCCGAGAAGTATGATGTTCCCAGCATCCATATCACCGGCGGCCAGAGAATCGACCTTCTTGGTATCGAGAAGGAAAACCTGCCGGCGATCTGGAGCGATCTTAACCGCGCCGGGCTGGTTTCCGGTCACGCCTATGGCAAGGCCGTGCGCACCGTCAAGACCTGCGTCGGTTCCGAATGGTGCCGCTTCGGCACCCAGGATTCCACCTCCATGGGCATCGAGATCGAGAAGATGTGTTGGGGCGCCTGGACTCCCCACAAGTTCAAAATGGCGGTTTCCGGCTGTCCACGGAACTGCGCCGAGGCCACAATCAAGGATTTCGGCGTGGTTGCGGTGGAATCTGGCTGGGAACTCCATCTTGGTGGTAACGGCGGTGTCCGGGTGCGCGCTACCGACCTGTTATGCAAGGTCGAGAGCNGTGAAGANGTGCTCGAATACTGCGGCGCCTTCCTTCAGCTCTATCGCGAGGAGGCCCATTATCTCGAACGTACAGCGCCCTGGATCGAGCGCGTCGGCCTGACCTACATCAAACATCGGATGCTTGAGGACGAGGAGGGACGAAAGGCCATGCACCGGCGGTTTNTCCATGCCCAGCGTTTTGCCCAAAGCGACCCCTGGCGGGAAATGGCCGACGCTATGGATCCAGACATCCATGAATTCCTACCTTTGGAGGTTTCAGCCTAGTTATGCAGCAATGGATTGAAATATGCGCCATCGAAGATATCCCGAAACTCGGAGCAAGGGTTATCAAGACCTGGCAGGGCGATATCGCCATTTTCCGTGATGCCCATGACCAGGTGTTCGCTCTTCAGGACCGCTGTCCACACCGTGGCGGCCCGCTGTCCCAGGGAATCGTCCACGGCCAGCGCGTGACCTGTCCGTTGCATAACTGGGCCATCGAACTGGCTTCCGGCATTGCCGTGGCTCCGGATGAGGGTTGCGCCGAGCGCTACCAGTTGCGTCTGGAAGATGGCGTCATCTCGCTTTTCTTGGAGGCCGGGCCTGCACTTGAGGCGATTCCGGCATGAACACCACCGGATCGGAGACTCCAGCCTGATCATGGCTAAGCTATCGCTTTAAATCACCGTATCCTGTCCGGGGTTCTGGAAAACGCCGCGCCGGTTGTGCGGCGTTTTCAACTTCCATATCTATTTTATGGTTTTTCCGTGCTAGGCTGTTTTCGTGCAATCCCACGATGGTGTTTCGCGGAACGGCTGAGGGAGCATGTCATGGCTTCCAAGATAGGTTTTGTGGAATGGCAGGACTCATTCGAGTTGGGCTATCAACCACTCGATGACAGCCGCAGATTTCTTGTGGAATCATTAAATGATCTGTCACGCGCCCTGGGTGATGGGGATTATTCCGAAGGGGGGCGGCTCTCTCTTCGTTTTATAAACGCCGCCCGGCGCCATTTCGCGCGTGAGGAAGACATTCTAGAGGTCATCGAATTTCCCGGACGGGAAGACCATAAGGCCCATCACGGCAAATTGATCACCATTGCCAAAAATCTTGAAAAGCTGTGCCAGGACCATCCCGATCCGGAAGATGTGAATCGCGGCTTTCTCGAACTCATGAACATGCTTCTAGATGACGTGATCCAGGGCGATCAAGATTTCCGCGACTATCTGCCCAGGGACTAAAGGCCACTCATTTAGTCACCGGTCACCGATACGCGCCAGAATCCCGTAATGGTCGGACAGCGGAACCCGCCACCCGCCGCCCACATCCACACGGGTCTCATGGAACACCACGCGGGCGCTGCCGCCCCGCAGGGAGTCTCCGTCGCGTGCCCTGACGAAGACATGGTCGATACGCTGAGGCGGCAGGGACATGGGACGCGCGCCCGTCATCATGGGGTTGGCCGGATCCCAAGTGATGCGTGGTGCGGAGGATGAGTCCGTGGCGCTCATGGCGAAGGAATCATCTTCGGCAAATATGTCGGTGAATCCGGCGTCCAGCATCTGCTGGTAATTTTTCACCGAAGTATGAGGTCCGGCATTGAGGTCACCGGCGATGACTGTCACATCTGCCTCTTCACCTTCGCAGCCATCATGGCCGGCGGCAAGTTCCAGGGCCTGGGTGATTTGGTGAGCGCGGACGGATTCGGCGCGGGCGCTTTCGGGATGGCCGAACAGGCCGCCCGCCACCAGATGCAGGTTGATGACGCGCACATGGCCGAGGGCGGGATGGCAGACCAGGCATTCCAGCATGCCCATGCGGATTATCAGCTTTTGCTCCATATAGGAAACCCGGAATTCATGGGGACGGGCCCAGGTGATGGGATGGCGTGACAGCACAAGAAGCCCCGTGCCCAGCGGCAGGCCGGGATGACGTATGCCCGCATGATGGGGATAGGCGCCGGCCAGTTCCCGAGCGATAAATTGTCGGTGGGGGTGGCGAAAGACCTCTTGCAGGCAGATCACATCTGCCCCGGTCTCACCCAGGGCGCCGGGCAGCGCCGAGAGGCGTGGCGCCACGTGGGGCGCGGGCGGGTAGAGCGGCAGGCGCCCGAACAGGCGCACGTCGAGAAGAAAGGTATTGAGGGTAAGAACTTGCATCAGGCGGGGAGGATCATAAGAAAAAGGGCTGGTCTGGAAAAGCCCGGCCCGGATTTCTATGGAGTGACGGCAAGCGTCAGGTCAGGAAGGACAGTAAGTTCCTGCCTGCGAGGACAACGCCGCGCGTGATTTCCACAAATTGCATGTCTTGCGGGTGGCTTTACGTGCCGGTTTCGATGCCCTTGGCGGTGAACATCTCGCCCAGTTCGCCGCTTTCGAACATCTCACGCACGATGTCGCAGCCGCCCACAAACTCGCCCTTCACATAAAGCTGAGGGATGGTGGGCCAGTTGGAGAACGCCTTGATGTCTTCGCGCAGGGCGTCGTCTTCAAGCACATCAATGCCCTTGAAAGGGACGCCCAGCTGGGAAAGCGCCTGGACCACGGCGGCGGAAAAGCCGCATTGGGGAAAAACCGGGCTTCCCTTCATGAACAGGACCACGTCGTTTGCGTCGATCTCACTCTGGATTTTTTCTGTGGTCATTACTGAATTTCCTCTTTCCTGTAACTGTGCCTAATCGGCGTTTTCGGGCGTGGCGGTCTGGATGGCCAGGGCATGAAGTTCTCCGCCCATGCGGTTGCCCAGAGCCCTGTAGACCATCTGGTGCTGTTGTACGCGGCTCAGTCCTTCAAAGGCGCTGGAAACCACCAAAGCGCCGTAATGGTCGCCGTCGCCACGCAGGTCCTCGATGGTGACCCGGGCGCCAGGGATGGCCTCTTCGATCAGGGCCATGATTTCATCTACTTCCATTGCCATGGTGGATTTCTTTATTTTTCCTCCCTAATTTTCATCCGGGACGGCCATAAACTCCGGCAGCCAGGATTCGTGAGCGCGTGTTAGTTCTGAAACCGATATGGCAACCGTATCGCCCACTGTCAATAGGTCGCCTCCGGTTTTACCTATATTCTCGATAGCGACGCCGGCTTTTTGCGCCGCCGCCATCACCAGGGTGGGATTGGAGGCAGTCAGGAGATAGCGGCCCTGGTCCTCGGCGAAGAGCCAGCCATGGGTGGGGATGCCGCTGTCTTTGGGGATGGCGACGGTGGCGCCCAGGCCACCGGATATAGCCATTTCAGCCAGGGCCACGGCAATACCTCCGGACGCCACGTCGTGACAGGCGGTGAGGAGTCCTTCCTCGATGAGTCCGCGCGTAAAATCGCCGTTGCCGCGCTCGGCATTCAGATCCATTGCCGGCGGCGCGCCGTCGCGGCGCTCGGCGATCTCGCGCAGCCAGGCCGTGGCCCCGAGATGGCCCGTGGTTTCGCCCACCAGCAGGATGGTCTCGCCTTGCGCCTTGAAGGCCATGGTCATGCGCTTGGCGAGGTCGTCGATGACACCGACGCCGCCGATGACCGGCGTCGGCAGTATGCCCTCGCCGTTGGTCTCGTTGTAGAAGGAGACATTGCCCGAGACCACCGGGAACTCCAGCGCCCGGCAGGCCGCCCCCATGCCCTCGATACAGCCCACGAACTGGCCCATGATCTCGGGTCGTTCGGGATTGCCGAAATTCATGCAGTCGGTAATAGCGAGCGGNCTGGCCCCGGTGGCGGTAAGGTTGCGCCAGGCCTCGGCCACCGCTTGAGCGCCGCCGCTTTCGGGGTCAGCGTANCANTAGCGCGGNGAACAGTCGGAGGTGACGGCNAGCCCCNGGTTGGAGCCGTGAATGCGCACTACCCCGGCATCGCCNCCGGGCCGTTCNACCGTGTCNCCCATGACCATGTGGTCGTACTGTTCCCAGATCCAGTTTTTGGCGCAGAGGTCGGGGCAGGCGAGCAGGTGCAGCAGGGCCTCGCCGTCGGCCAGGGGGGGGTCGATGTCGGCGGCGGGCAATGGCGCAGGAGAAGGGGTGGCCTCCCATGGGCGATCGTATTCGGGCGAGGCCTCGGCCAGCGGCGCGATGGGAAGGTCGGCCACCACTTCGCCGCCCTGTTTCAGAACCATGCGCCCGTTGTCGGTAAGGTGTCCGACCACGGCGAAATCGAGCTCCCATTTCCCGAATACGGCGCGGGCCTCGTCCTCGCGGCCCGGTTTCAGCACTATGACCATGCGTTCCTGGCTTTCGGAAAGCATGATCTCGTAGGCGCTCATGCCGGGCTCGCGCACCGGCACCTGGTCTAGGTCCATTTCGATCCCGGTGCCGCCCTTGTCCGCCATCTCGAAGGTGGAGCAGGTCAACCCCGCCGCGCCCATATCCTGGATGGCGACGATGGCGTCGCTGGCCATGAGTTCGAGACAGGCTTCGAGCAGCAGTTTCTCGGTGAAGGGGTCGCCCACTTGTACTGTGGGCCGCTTGGCATCAGTTTCGGCGTCGAATTCGGCCGAGGCCATGGTGGCGCCGTGGATGCCGTCGCGCCCCGTCTTCGATCCCACATAGACCACCGGGTTGCCGACGCCGGTGGCCGCCGAATAGAAGATGCGATCGGCGGGGGCCAGCCCCACGGTCATGGCGTTGACCAGGATATTGCCGTTGTAAGACGGGTCGAACTGGCATTCGCCGCCCACGGTGGGAATGCCCATGCAGTTGCTGTAACCGCCGATGCCCGCCACCACTCCGGCCACCAGATGGCGGGTTTTGGGATGATCGGGGGAGCCAAACCGTAACGCGTTCAAGTTGGCCACCGGACGCGCGCCCATGGTGAAGACATCGCGCAAAATACCGCCGACGCCCGTGGCTGCGCCCTGATAGGGCTCAATGAAAGAGGGATGGTTGTGGCTTTCCATCTTGAACACCGCGGCCAGGCCGTCGCCGATATCGATCACGCCGGCGTTTTCGCCGGGCCCGCAGATGACCCAGGGGGCCTCCGTTGGCAGGGTCTTGAGACACTTCTTCGAGGACTTGTAGGAACAGTGTTCGGACCACATAACCGAGAAGATGCCGAGTTCGGTGAGGTTGGGTTCGCGGCCTAGAATTTTCAGAACGCGGGCGTATTCGTCTTCACTGAGCCCGTGGCCAGCCACCAATTCGGGGGTGATCTCCGCGGGGGCGGCGGTCTGTGTCGCCTGTCTGGTCATGCCGCGCAGGCCTCCACCAGACCATCGAACATGGCGCGCCCGTCGACGCCACCGAGCAGGGTATCGGCAAGGCGCTCGGGGTGGGGCATGAGGCCCAGCACGTTGCGGTCCTCGCCAAGAATGCCCGCAATGCTTCGCGCCGAGCCGTTGGGGTTGGCCCCGGCTGTGAGTTTGCCGTCCGCGTCACAATAGCGCAGGGCCACTCGGTCGTCATTTTCGAGCCGGTCCAGCGTTGCCTCGTCGGCGAAATAGTTCCCGTCGTGATGGGCGATGGGAATGCGCAGCACATCTCCCTTGGCATAGGCGCGGGTGAAGGGGTTGGCGGTTGTTTCCACCCGCAGCAGCACGTCGCGGCAGACGAATTTCAGCGAAGAGTTACGCATGAGCGCGCCGGGCAACAGACCGGTCTCGATCAATATCTGGAAGCCGTTGCAGATGCCCAGAACTGGGGTGCCGCCCTTGGCACGCTCAGCCACTTCGCGCATCACCGGGGAATGGGCGGCGATGGCGCCGGAACGCAGGTGGTCGCCGTAGGCAAAGCCGCCGGGAACAACGATCAGGTCATAGGCACCGAGATTGGTGTTACGGTGCCACACCATGTCCGGCGCGCGGCCCATGGATTGCTCCAACGCTACCGCCACGTCGCGGTCGCAGTTGGAGCCGGGAAAGACAATGACGGCGGCTTTCATCTGCGGCGCGTCACCTCCGTGTGGTGTGGGATCATGATTCGATCTCGATGCTGTAATCCTCGATTACGGTGTTGGCGAGAAGCTTTTCGCACATGGCGTCCACGGAAGCCCGCGCGGCCTCACTGTCGTTCTCTTGCAGGTCGATCTCGATGTATTTGCCCTGGCGCACCCCGTCCACGTCGGAGAATCCCAGCGCCTCCAGGGCGTTGGCGATGGCCTTGCCCTGGGGGTCCAGGACACCCTGTTTGAGGGTGATGTGGATGCGGGCCTTCATGGGACGGATCGGCCCTCTATTGCAGGGTTTCGGGACCTTGAGTGTCGGTCGGCCCGCTCTCGGGCAGGATGCCGAGGCGACGCGCTACCTCTTGATAGGCTTCCTCCACATCGCCCATGTCGCGGCGGAAGCGGTCCTTGTCTAGCTTTTCGTTGGTCTTGGTGTCCCACAGGCGGCAGGAATCTGGGCTGATCTCGTCGGCCAGGATGATGCGCATTTCCTCGCCCTCCCAATGGCGACCGAATTCGATCTTGAAATCAATTAAGCGCAGGCCGACGCCGAGAAACAAGCCCACCAGGAAATCATTGATGCGCAGGGACATGGACATGATCTCATCCAGTTCCTGGTTGGTGGCCCATCCGAAGGTAGTGATGTGTTCCTCGGTAATCATGGGATCGCCAAGCTCATCGTTTTTGTATGTGTATTCGATGATGGAGCGGGGCAAAGGCGTGCCTTCCTCGATGCCCAGCCGCTTAGACAGGGAGCCGGCGGCCACGTTACGCATGATCACTTCCACCGGGATGATCTCCACCACCTTTACGAGCTGTTCGCGCATGTTGAGGCGGCGTACGAAATGGGTGGGCACGCCGATCTCGGCGAGCCGGGTCATGATGAGCTCGGAAATGCTGTTGTTGATGACACCCTTGCCAGTGATGGTGCCCTTTTTCTCGTTGTTGAAGGCGGTGGCATCGTCTTTGAAATACTGGACGATGGTGCCGGGTTCGGGGCCTTCGAAAAGAACCTTGGCCTTGCCTTCGTAGATCTGTTTGCGACGGGACATGAAACCTATCCAGGATGGAAAAAAGAAAAGACGGGGACTGGAAAAACGACTCCCGCGGTGAACTGTCTTTTAGCAACTGTACGCCGACTTCACAATGTCCGGCAGTGTCTTTCTCACCTATAATTTTTCTTACCCACTTGCCTCCATATCCACGGTAGCAAAAGGGGTGGTGTCCGGAGGGCCGGGAGCAAAGCGCCAGAGNGGTTTTGGTGGGGGAATGNGGGGCACGGGAAGGGCGATGATGGAACTGTTGAGGGTACTGATTCCGTCCTTAGAACGCAGCATCATGGCGGCTTCTGCGTCGTTTTTGGGGTCGAGGCTGCGCCCCGCGAGCAGAGTTTCCCAGGCCACCCAGTCATCGTTTTTGGGTACGGGCGCGGGCGCCGCGGCNAACAGCGGCAAATAGTCGCGGATACGAGGACAGGTGGAATCATTGCGGTCGAAATCGGTGATTATGGAAAGGCCGAGAGGTATCTCCGCCATTTCGATNGGCGCCTCCTCCTCATCCGTATGACGCAGCCAGAAGGCGTCCCGGGCGTCGGCCACCACCAGGTTGAAGGAACGGTAGCCTCCAGGGAAAAGGTCGCAGAGGGCGCGGGCTGCGGCTCCGGCCTCGGCGTGGTCAAGGGCTTCAAGCACCAGCTCCCCGCGCGAGCGCCGGTCCGGGGTCGGACCCAGGGAGCCCGAGCGGTTCAGCACCGCGGCCACCACGCCCATATCGTTGACGCCGAGCCAGCTTCCCCCGCCCAAGCAGTCGTATCCGGCTACCACGTCGCNGCGGTCGGGCCAGTGCCGTCCCGGCGGTTCCCAGGGGCGNCTTGGTATTTCATCGCGGTTGGCGGCCAGCAACAGCGGCCATGCCTCTTCCGGGCGGCGCAAGACGATTACGGTGCACATGGCGAATGATGACTCATTTGTACTTTCACTTACCGGAGATGGACCGCTATAAGATGGAAAAGACGCCTACAAAAACATATATGACTACCAGCTAAAATCCCCGGGAGGAGAAAGAGTTTCATGACCACCTTCAAAAATCGTGAAAAGGGCTTCGAGGCCAAGTTTTCCCACGATCAGGAAATAGATTTCAAGGTGACCTCGCGGCGCAACAAGTTGTTGGGGCTGTGGGCCGCTGAACAGTTGGGGCTGGAGGGTTCGGCNGTAGAACATTACGCCAGGGATGTAGTGGAGGCCGATTTNGAGGAGCCCGGCGACGCCGACGTGGNACGCAAGGTGNTGGAGGATTTCAACCGGCAGGGCAANGCTCTGAGCGAACANCNCCTGCGTCTGGAAATGGATCGCCTCGCCAGCGAAGCGCGGATGCAGATTCAGGCCGAGGAAGGNGCCAAGGAGAAAGAATAGCCGTTTTCTGCCCCTGTGGTTTTGTGGTTCTGTAATCCTCTGGTTCTGTGGCCGCTCANGCCTTTTTAAAGACCCTCTTAAAAATCGTATNAATCTGTTTCAGATGATAGCNGAGGTCGAACAGGGCGTCGANCTCNGCTCCGTCGAGATGGGCAGCTACCTTTTTNTCAGCCTTGAGCANGGCGGCGAAGTCTTTTCCCTTTTCCCAAGACTTCATGGCATT
This sequence comes from Rhodospirillaceae bacterium, assembly GCA_002686135.1. GTDB lineage: Bacteria > Pseudomonadota > Alphaproteobacteria > UBA11136 > UBA11136 > UBA11136. The sequence continues at coordinate 6,385 of NZAO01000015.1, read as the reverse complement.
GCGCTGTACGCACGCATAGGCGTCCTCGCGGCTCATGCCTTTCTGNGTCAGGGCCAGCAGCACCCGCTGTGAGTTATAGAGGCCGCCCTGGGAGTCGAGATTGGCGCGCATGCGTTCGGGATACACCACCAGCTTGTCCACCACCTGCGCCGTTCGCGCCAGGGCGAAATCCAGGGTCACGGTGGCGTCGGGGCCGATCATGCGCTCCACTGAAGAGTGGGAGATATCCCGTTCGTGCCACAGGGCCACGTTTTCCAGCGCCGGCACCACGGCCGAACGGACTATGCGCGCCAGCCCCGTGAGATTCTCGGTGAGTACAGGATTGCGTTTGTGGGGCATGGCCGAAGAGCCCTTCTGGCCGGGAGCGAAATATTCCTCCGCCTCGCCCACTTCGGAACGTTGCAGGTGGCGTATCTCGGTGGCTAGACGCTCCAGCGAAGNGGCGATGACGCCGAGGACGGCAAAGAACATGGCGTGGCGGTCGCGGGGAATGACCTGGGACGAGATCGGCTCCACGGCAAGTCCCATCTTTTCCGCNACGTGTTGTTCCACCGCTGGGTCGATATTAGCGAAGGTGCCTACGGCCCCGGAGATAGCGCAGCTTGCCACGTCGTGGCGTGCCGATTTTAAGCGCCGCCGGTTGCGCTGGAATTCNGCGTAAAAGCCCGCCAGNTTCAGCCCGAAGGTGGTGGGTTCGGCATGAATGCCGTGGCTGCGCCCCATACAGACCGTTTCCTTGTGCTCCAGGGCGCGTTTTTTCAACGCCGCAAGCAGGGCGTCGAGATCGCCGAGAAGGATGTCACCGGCCTGGGCAAGCTGTACCGCGAGACAGGTATCGAGTACGTCGGAAGAAGTCATGCCCTGGTGCAGGAAGCGCGCCGGTTCCCCCACATGCTCGGTCACATTGGTNAGAAAGGCGATAACGTCGTGTTTGGTTTCCCGCTCGATCTCGTCGATGCGCGCTACCTCGAAGCGGCCTTTTTCCCACACCGTCTGGGCGGCTTCCTTGGGGATGACGCCGAGTTCGGCCTGGGCATCGCAGGCATGGGCCTCGATTTCGAGCCATATCCTGAACTTATTTTCGGGTTCCCAGATGGCGGACATTTCGGGCCGGGAATAGCGTGGAATCATCTTTAGCCTCGATGTGATCGACCTGAGGAAGGGGGAGTTTACCCTAGAGATCACCCCGATCAAATGGAATCAATCTGATAGCTTCATGGCGTGGAGGTCCACCAGGCATGGCGTGCCGCGCGATGACGCCACATCGGGTAAGCGCTATAACGTGGCGGTAACCCGCCATGGGCCATCCCCTCGGGACCTGGCATTTCGGGTCTGGAGCAGGCGATTTGAAACGCCCCTTGTTGGTATGTTGGAAAAAACCGGGTTTGGTGAAATTTCCATTCATTTTTTTGGGGGTCTTGCGGGGCGGCCGTCTTTGCGCCATATGAAGCAGCAATATTCACATTTAAGGGTTTGCAAACCGATATGGGGCAGGAAAAATTCACCTTTCAGGCGGAAGTCAGCAAGCTGCTGGACATTGTCGCCCACTCGCTCTACAGCCATAAGGAAATTTTCCTTCGCGAGCTTATCTCCAATTCCTCGGACGCCTGCGAAAAGCGCAGCTTTCTGGCGCTNACACAGCCTGAACTGANGCCCGAGGGGGNGGCGAAGATAATGCTGGCGGTGGACGCCAAGAAAGGCACGCTGGCCGTCGCCGATAACGGTATCGGNATGAATCACGACGATCTGGTGGAAATGCTGGGCACCATCGCCCGCTCCGGTACCCAAGCCTTTCTCGACCAGATCGCGGCGCAAGCCAAGAAGAAAGACAAGAAGAAAGACAAGGCGGANATCTCCCCCATCGGCCAGTTCGGGGTGGGCTTCTACTCCGCCTTCATGGTGGCGAAAAAAGTCGAGGTGNTGACCCGTAAGGCCGGCGAGGACAAGGCCTGGCTGTGGGTTTCCGACGGCAAGGGAGAGTTTTCCATCACCGATGCCGAGCGCGGCGAGGCCGGCACCACGGTAACCCTACACATCACCAAGGAAGATAAGGAATTCCTTGAACGCTCGCGCATCGAACATATCATTCGCACCCATTCCGACCATATCGCCATACCCATTGTCATGGCGGGCGATGGTGAGGCGGGCGAGGAAAAGCTCAATACCGCCTCGGCCCTGTGGACGCGGCCCAAGAAGGACATCAACGCCGACCAGTACACCGAGTTTTACCACCATGTGGGACACGGCTTCGACGAGCCGTGGATGATCCTGCACAACACGGTGGAGGGCATGGCCTCCTATACCAGCCTGCTCTTTATTCCTTCCATGCCGCCCATGGACCTGTTCCATCCCGAACGCAAGGGCCATGTGAAGCTGTATGCGCGGCGCGTCTTCATCACCGATGACTGCGAGGGCCTGTTGCCGGGCTGGCTGCGTTTCCTGCGCGGGGTGGTGGATTCCCAGGACCTGTCGCTCAATATCAGCCGTGAAATGCTCCAGAACGACCCCAAGCTGGTGAAAATCCGCAAGGGTCTGGTGAAGAAGGTTTTGGGCGAGCTGAAGAAGAAGGCTTCGAGCGCCCCCAACGATTACGCCCTGTTCTGGANCAATTTCGGCACGGTGCTGAAGGAGGGCCTCTACGAGGATTTNGAGAACCGCGACAAGCTGTTGGAACTGGCCCGCTTCCGCAGCACCAAAAGCGANACACTCACCTCCCTTGCCGGTTACGTGGAACGCATGGGCGAGGGTCAGGACTCCATCTATTACATCTTCGGCGAGGACAAGGACCAGATCGCCCATAGCCCGCAGCTTGAAGGCTTCAGGGCGCGCGGGATAGAGGTGCTGTTGTGCACCGACCCCATTGACGAATTCTGGGTCTCGTCGGTTGGCACATTCCANGACAAGCCCTTCGCCTCCGTCACNAAAGGCGATGCCGGGCTCGACAAAATCGCCGAGAAGGAGAAGGCTAAGAAGGGCAAGGGCAAGAAGAAGAAAGACAAGGTCCCGGATTTAGAACCCCTGATCNCGGCCATGAAGACGGCGCTCGACGGCGAGATTAAGGACGTGATGGTGTCCACGCGGCTCACCGACAGCCCGGTCTGTCTGGTGGCCGGCGAAGGCGATATGGACCTGCAGTTGGAACGCATGCTCAAACAACACGGCCAGCTGAAGGAAGGCGTGGACAGCCTGCGCATCCTTGAGATCAACGCCGACCACTCCCTGATCCGGATCCTCGCCGAAAGGGCCGGAAAAGGCGAAGGCGACATNACCGACGCCGCCCATCTGCTGCTCGATCAGGCGCGCATCGCTGAGGGTGAAACCGTGCGCGATCCGGCGGCCTTCAGCGCCCGGCTCTGCGCGGTTCTGGAAAAAGGGCTGGATTAGAGGGTTACTGCTGCATGGCATAAGGGGGGCCATGCTTGTGGAAATCAAATGGTTCGCGGTGGCGGCGATTCTGCTGGTGGTGCTTGCCGGCGGAGACGGTTATTGACGGTCTCAGCCATCGCCACCATTGCCGTAGGGCGGGCAGGTGTGGCCCGCCAGGGACAGGGTGAAAATCTCATATCCGTCCCCGGTGACGCCGATGGTGTGCTCGAACTGGGCCGATAGCGAACGGTCCTTGGTCACCGCCGTCCAGCCGTCGGCGAGGATTTTCACCTCGTAATGGCCGGCGTTAATCATGGGTTCGATGGTGAAAATCATGCCCTCCCGCAGGGTCAGCCCCNGGCCCGGCTCGCCGTAATGGGTGACGCTGGGCTTGTCATGGAAGATGCGCCCCACCCCGTGACCGCAGAAATCACGGACCACCGAATAGTTCCTGCCCTCAGCGTAACTCTGGATGGCGTGGCCAACATCGCCCAAGGTGGCGCCGGGTTTCACTGCCTCGATACCGCGCATCATGGCCTCGTAGGTGGCCTCCACCAGGCGCCGTGCCTTGACCCCCACCTTGCCCACATAAAAGGTGCGGCTGGTATCGCCGTGCCAGCCGTCGAGANCAGGGGTGACGTCGATGTTGATGATATCACCNTCGGCCAGAACCTTTTTCCCGGGAATGCCGTGGCACACCACATGNTTGACTGAGGTGCAGACCGATTTGGGAAAGCCGCGATAACCCAGCGGCCCCGGCACTGCGTCGTGGTCGAGAGTGAACTTGTGGCACAGTTCATCAATCTCGCCGGTGGTGACGCCAGGACGCACATGAGGGGTGATGAAATCCAGCGTCTCGGCGGCGAGCTTTCCGGCGCGGCGCATGGCGGCGAAGCCAGCTTCGTCGTGCAGTTTGATGGCCTCGGTTATGCGCGCGCCGGCGTCGGGCGTGTCCATTTGGTTCATGGGGCGTCTTTCATNACTGTCTTTATCATGTGTTTTTCAGGCGGTTTNATCGCCAAGGGGAAGGGGCCGCCCAAGACTATGCCCGCGGGGGACAGCTTGCAATCGTAGCGCAATATTTCAACACCTGCTGTCCGCGCCTGCTCGTAAGCCTTTGCATAGGCTGGGTCAATATCATCNGCGATGCGGAATTCCCTGCAGTCGCCGCGCTGGGCCAGNTAGAGCATGACGGCGCGCGCGCCTTCGCGNACCATTTCGGCTAGTGCGTGAAGATGCTTGGTGCCGCGGGCGGTGACGGCGTCNGGAAACTCGGCGATTCCCNTTTTTTCTTCCGTGTTGCGGCGCAGGGTGACGCTTTTCACCTCCACGTAACAGGGTGGCTTGGCCTCGTCCTCCAGCAGCAGGTCAATGCGCGAATTGCCGGCGTATTTTACCTCGCGGCGCAGCGACCGATAGCCCGCCAGTTCCGGCACCAAGCCTTCACGCACCGCTTCCTCGGCGATGGTGTTGGCGCGGTGGGTGTTGACTCCCACCAGCGTTCCGCCGGCTTCCACCAATTCCAGGGTATGGGCGAGCTTGCGCTTGGGATTGTAGGAGGTGGAGAGCCACACCGGAAATCCTTCTCCGCACAACCCCAGCATAGAGCCCGAATTGGGGCAATGGGCGGTGACGGTTGCGCCGCCTTCCATCTCCACATCGGCGAGGAATCGTTTGTAGCGGCGCAACAGGCGGCCGCTGATGAGGGGTTGGGGAAACTTCATGGAAGGAAAGGTAAGGCCAACGGCTTCCGCATTCAACGCCAGCCGCGCTACCATTGCGGCCATGTTGGAACTGGGGGCCGAGCCGGTGGAGACGGCGGCGGGAGAGGAGAGATAACCCGTTCTAGCGCTTGAGCAGGGCGCTGGCCTGAGGATCGCGGTCCTGCCAGCCGTGGCGCTCGAGTTCGGGAACATTGTGTTCTTCCCGCGGATAGCCGATGCAGAGATAGGCCACCAGCGACCAGCTTTCCGGAACATCAAGGATGGCCTCGATGTTTTTGGGGTTGAGGATGGAGACCCAGCCCAGGCCGACGCTCCTGGCCCGGCCCGCCAACCACAGGGTATGGACGGCCATGACCACGGAATAGGGCAAGGCCTCAGGCATGGTCTTGCAGCCCACCCCGTGGCCGCTTTGAGTGGTGTTATCCACGAACACCGCCATCTGTACCGGCGCGTCGTCGAGGCCGGCCAGTTTCAGCGAGGCATAAAGCTTTGCCCGCTCACCCTCGTAGTCATCCAGCGCCTCGCGGTTGCAGGCCAGAAAATCTTCGCGCACGGCGGCGCGGCGGGAGGGGTCGTCGACGGTGACGAAGCGCCAGGGCTGGCTGTGCCCCACCGAAGGAGAGAGCGCGGCCTCGGCGATGAGGTCTTCCACCGTGCTGGGGGGCAGCGTGTCGGTGCGGAAGTGACGCACATCGCGCCGCCACACCAGAAGATCGTGGAGGCGGCCACGGAAGGAATCATCGAATTCGGGGGGCTGGGGCATGGAGTTTTTTACTGCGAGGGCGTGGTGCGGAAAATGTCTCTGGAAGTGTCCTGAAGGAAGGGGACACCATACCCGCAACGAGGGGATTGGTGAAAGGTCGCGTTTTGGAGATAATGAGGGGCCCGGCATGTTCCGGAAGGGACAATCGCGGCGCGCAATATATGGCGAGACCATGGTGATATGCTATCTTTAACAGCCTCTTACGGAGGAGGCGCGGAGTTGTTAATGATGAAGGAGATATGACATGACCACAGCGGACAGGGAAGTGCCTTCCCGGGAAAGCCTGGCGCAGGCTGCGCTCTGGTACATGTGGACCAAGCTCAACATCGACAAATCGCTGATCGCCAACCTCAACTCCATCAAGCGTGAATTCGCGTTGATCGCCGCCGGCGCAGTGGCGGTAAGCCTTGGCGGGGGAACTTATTTCACTCTCCTGGAAGAGGCAAAGAAGGCGCGGACGTGCGTTTCGAGCTGTCTTGCGTTGCTCTCGAAATAACCGCAAATGTCACGAAGCATAAAGCCGCCGCCGTTG
>NZAO01000014.1 GCA_002686135.1 Rhodospirillaceae bacterium | reverse complement strand
CATCGATCTTGGTGATCAGCTTGCGTTCGCGGTCGCGGGTGCGGAGCTCCAGGGCGCGGTCGGTCTCCAGCGAGGCGCGGTCGGCGATGTCGGGCTCCTGGGGGCTGTCTTCCTGGAGGTGTTGGATGGTTTCGTTCGATTCCATGAGGAGTTCCTCGCGCCAGCGCTCCAGTTTCTGGCGGAAATACTCGAGCTGCATGGAATTCATAAAGGATTCTTTTTCCGTAGGCCGATAATCGGGCGGAAGCAGTGGTCGCATGGATGGCCCCTCGCTTAACCAAGGTTAATTTTGGTCGCGGAGTATATGTACCTCTGTCCCAGGGCTCAACAGTGACATGCATCGCATGGAAAAAGAATTTTCGTGGAAATAAAGCCGCGGAGAAAAAGGCCCCGGAAAGGGGGCCGCTGAAAATACCGGCCGCTGCTATACAAAAAGACGCAATTTCTTGCAGGCGGGAGGGGCGCGTTATATATACGGAATATTCATTGTACTCATATAAAAAGGCCAGTGTCCCGGACAGTGTACGGCCCGGCCCCTGGTATGGAATTCGCGCCGGCGACTACTTTGCCCCTAAATCAAATTTTTAAATCAAGTCCAAATCAAGTCCCCGGTACCTTGTGTTGCGCACCTTATTCACACTGTTCCCGCACCAGAGGAAACATCCTACTATGTCCCTGCCCGTTTTCCCCGGGTTGGCTTTTTCGTCCTTTTCGCAACAGCCGGCCCGCCTGATGAGGGTCTACAGTCTATTGCTAGACGGCAGAGCATGAAACAGAACACCCCAAAACGTAAGGGCGTCACACCCCACCCCAAGGGATTGCGCGCCAAACGCCAAGCCTTTTACGACGTGCAGAACCTACTCGGCGATCTGCCGCGCGAGCGCCATATGCTACTGGAATTTCTTCACTTAGTGCAGGACCAGCTTCACTGTCTTTCGGAATCCCACCTGGTGGCAGTGGCCCATGAGCTGGGGCTTTCCTTCGCCGAGGTCTACGAGGTCGCCACCTTCTACGCTCATTTCGACGTCATCAGGGACAACCAGCCGCCGCCGCCGCTCACGATCCGGGTCTGTGACAGCCTCACCTGCGAGATGAACGGCGCGAAGAAGCTCCTCCACACACTGGCTAAGAACGGCGGTGAGAAATTCAGGGTCGTGCGGGCGCCGTGCATGGGGGGCTGCGACCAGGCGCCGGTGGCCGAGGTCGGCAAGAACCATATCACCAGAGCCACGGCCACATCGGTGCGTGCCGCCATTTCCAAGGGCCATACCGCTCCCGAAATCCCCGACGCCACACTCTTCGAGGCCTATGAAAAGGACGGCGGCTATGCCCTGCTTCGCGAATGTCTCGGCGACGGGCGCAGTCCCGATGAGTTGATCGAGACCCTGGAGGACTCTCAACTCAAGGGCATGGGCGGGGCGGGGTTCCCCGCCGGCACCAAATGGAAATTAGTGCGCAAGGAGCCGGGACCGCGTCTCATGACCGTCAATGCCGACGAGGGCGAGCCCGGCTCCTTCAAGGACCGCTTCTACCTCGACAGCGACCCCCACCGCCTCCTCGAGGGCACGCTGATTGCGGCCTGGGCGGTGGAAGCCAGCGACGTTTATATTTATCTGCGCGACGAATATCCCGGCATCCTTGAGCTGCTGAAACAGGAAATCCCCAAGCTCGAGTCCGCCGATCTCACCGCCGTCACCCGCATCCACCTGCGGCGCGGCGCCGGGGCTTATATCTGCGGCGAGGAATCGGCCATGATGGAGAGTATCGAGGGCAAGCGTGGCCTGCCGCGCCACCGCCCGCCTTACGTCGCCACGGTGGGCCTGTTCGGACGCCCCACCCTCAACCATAATGTGGAAACCCTCTACTGGGTGCGCGACGTGGTGGAAAAGGGAGCGGACTGGTTCGCCGATCAGGGCCGCAACGGGGGCAAGGGCCTGCGCAGCTATTCGGTTTCGGGCCGGGTTGCCGAACCGGGTGTGAAGCTGGCGCCCGCGGGCATCACCATGAATGAATTGCTGGAGGAGTTTTGTGGTGGCATGGCCAGTGGCCACAAGTTCAAAGCCTATCTTCCCGGCGGTGCCTCGGGTGGTATCCTGCCCGCCTCCCTGGCCGACGTTCCCCTCGATTTCGGAACCCTGGAAGAGCACGGCTGTTTCATCGGTGCAGCCGCCATCATAGTGCTCTCGGACAAGGACAGCATCCGTGACGCCGCTCTTAACCTCATGCGTTTCTTCTCCGATGAAAGCTGCGGCCAGTGTACGCCCTGCCGGGCAGGGACGGAAAAGGCGGTAAAACTGCTCGAAGGTAAAAAGCTGGACCGTCCCCTGATGACGGAACTCTGCGCCACCATGGCCGATGCCTCCATTTGCGGATTGGGCCAGACCGCCGGCAATCCCATATTGAGCATGATGAAGCATTTCAAGGAGGATTTCGCATGAGCGAAACCATCTCCTTCACCCTTGACGGCAAAAAGATCAAGGCGGCGCCGGGCGAGAGCATTTGGCAGGTGGCCAAACGCCATGGAATCCTACTCCCTCACCTTTGTCACAAGCCGGCACCGGGCTACCCGCCCGACGGCAACTGCCGCGCCTGCATGGTGGAGATTGAAGGCGAGCGTGTGCTTTCGGCATCCTGTATCCGCACACCCATGCCGGGCATGAAGGTCAAGACCAAGGCCAAGCGCGCGGTGAAGGCCCGCGAAATGGTGATGGAGCTGCTTCTCGCCGACCACCCCGCGCGCGACCAGGCCCACGACAGCGAGTCCCATTTCTGGCACATGGCCGAGGCCGTGGGCGTGGATAAAAGCCGCTTCCCCTGCCGCGAGATGCCGCCACCCGATAACAGTCATCCCGCCATGAGCGTACAACTCGACGCCTGCATCCAGTGTGGGCTGTGCACCAGCGCCTGCCGCAAGGTCCAGGTCAGCGACGTCATCGGTATGGCCTTCCGCGGGGCCAAATCCAAGATCGTCTTCGATTTCGACCACCCCATGGGGGACAGCACCTGCGTCGCTTGCGGCGAATGCGTCCAGGCCTGCCCCACCGGGGCGCTGATGGAGGCGACCCTGGTCGACGAAGACGGCAGAGGCCCCATCAAGGCCGATACCAAGGTCAATAGCCTGTGTCCCTATTGCGGCGTTGGCTGCCAGCTCACCTTCAACGTGCGCGAGGGTAAGCTGCTCTCAGCGGAAGGCCGCGATGGACCGGCCAACCGTAACCGGCTCTGCGTGAAGGGACGGTTCGGATTCGACTATGTCCACCACCCCCACCGCTTGACCACGCCCATGATCCGCAAGGCCGGGGTGCGCAAGATTTCCGACGAATCCTTCAACCCCGCCGATCCTCTCGCCAATTTCCACGAAGTCTCGTGGGAACAAGCGCTGGACGAAGCTGGCGGCGGCTTCCGGCATCTGCGCGACCGCGAGGGCACACACGCACTGGCCGGGTTCGGCTGCGCCAAGGGCTCCAACGAAGAGGCTTATCTGTTCCAGAAACTGGTGCGCACCGGCTTCCACAACAACAACGTGGACCACTGCACCCGCATGTGCCACGCCTCGAGCGTGGCGGCGCTGATGGAAACCATCGGTTCCGGCGCGGTCACAGCACCGGTCTCCGAATGTCTTAATTCCGAGGTGATTTTCGTGATCGGCGCGCGCCCGGCCCAGAACCACCCCGTGGCCGCCACCTTCATCAAGAACGCGGTCAAGAACGGCGCCACCCTTATCGTCGCAGATCCCCGCAGCCAGGCGCTGAGCCGCCACGCCGAACACATGCTCCAGTTCCGGCCCGGCACCGATGTGGCGCTGCTTAACGCCATGATCCATACCATTATCAAGGAAGACCTGGTGGACCACGCCTATATCGAGGCTCACACCGAAGGCTATAAAGACCTCAAGAAATNCACCGCCTATTTCACGCCCGAGGAAATGTCCGCGGTCTGCGGCATTCCCCCTGAGACCCTGCGCGAAGTGGCCCGCACCTACGCCAAGGCCAATAGCGCCCTAATCTTCTGGGGCATGGGCATTTCCCAGCACGTGCACGGCACCGACAATGCCCGCTGTTTGATCTCGCTGGCCCTGATTACCGGCAACATCGGCAAGCCAGGCGCNGGACTCCACCCGCTGCGCGGCCAGAACAACGTCCAGGGCGCCTCCGACGTNGGGCTGATCCCCATGGTCTATCCCGACTACCAATCAGTGACAAAGCCCGAGGCGCGCGGTTTCTTCGAGCAGTTCTGGGNCACGCCCCTTNACCCTAACGAGGGCCTGACGGTGGTGGAGATCATGGACGCCATTCGCAACCGCGAGATCATGGGTCTCTACGTAATGGGTGAGAACCCAGCCATGTCCGACCCCGATACGCTGCGCGCCCGCGAGGCCCTGTGCCAGCTGGAGCATATGGTGGCTCAGGACATCTTCATGACCGAGACCGCCTTCCTCGCCGACGTCATCCTGCCGGCCTCGGCCTTTCCTGAAAAGAACGGCACCTTCACCAACACCGACCGCCGCGTACAGATGGCGCATCAGGCCGTGGAGCCGCCCGGCGACGCCCGCCAGGACCTGTGGATTATCCAGCAGATGGCACNGCGTCTCGGCCTCAATTGGAAAGACGATTCCCCGCGCCAGGTCTACGAGGAACTGCGCCAGTGCATGCCTTCCATCACCGGCATCACTTGGGAACGCCTAGAGAAGGAGGGCACCGTCACCTACCCNTGCGGNGGTGCGNACGATCCCGGACAAGAGATCATCTTCGGCGACAAGTTCCCCACCGATAACGGTCTCGGGAAGCTNGTGCCGACGGAAATCATGCCCCCTGACGAAACCCCAGACAACCACTTCCCNCTGGTGCTGACCACGGGGCGGCTTCTCGAACACTGGCATACCGGCTCCATGACCCGGCGCGCCCGTGTCCTCGACAACATCGAGCCCGAGGCCACGGTCCACCTGTCGCCGGCCGATATAAGCCGTTTCAACCTCAAGCCCGGCGACCGGGTGCGGGTNTCCACGCGGCGCGGCGCCATCGAACTGAAGGCCCGCTCNGACCGCCAGATCAGAATCGGCATGATCTTCATTCCCTTCTGCTTCCACGAGGCCTCGGCCAACGCGCTCACCAACCCGGCGCTCGACCCCTTCGGCAAGATTCCCGAACTCAAATATTGTTCGGCCCGGGTCGAAAAAATAGACATGGAGAAACCAGATGGCGAAAAGGCTGCCAAAACTACGGCTGCCTAGGCTCAAACAACCTTATCAAAAAAAGGCGGTCCTTACGGGCCGCCTTTTTTCTTTAATATAAAGCGCGCAGAGACTTAAACGGTATCGTCGTCCATTTCCCTCTGGGTCATGTGGTGCTTCTCGTGCACCGGCTTCACCATCCAGTTGGAAACGAGCGCAATGGCCAGTAAAGCGGCCATGGCAAACATGGTGGTGTTATAGAGGGTGGCCGAGGGGTCCTGGGTGCCCGCCGGGGCGATCTCCATAAGNTTGGAAATGGATACGGTCTTNGCCTCCACCAGTGCGGCAAGCTGATCCTTGCCGGCCCCGAAGGCGGACTCGAAAGCTGAGGGGTCTGTCATTGCAGTCAGTNTCTGAATGGCGTTGTCCACTGAAGCCTGGCGCAGTTGGGTAATGGCCAACGGNCCCAGAACNCCCGCCGTGCTCCAGGCGGTNAGAAGACGCCCATGAATGCCNCCCACGTGGAAGGTNCCGAAGATNTCGGCGAGATAGGCGGGTATGGTNGCGAACCCGCCGCCATACATGGTGAAGATAATCATGGTGGCGGCATAGAATGTCACCAGCCACATCACCTCCGGCGAAGCACTAACCTGCACCGCGCTATAGGGTATGGAAAGGTAGAGTGCGATGCCGAGAACGAAAAAGATACAATAGGTTATCTTGCGGCCCATGTAGTCTGACATGCTGGCCCAGAAGAGCCGCCCGCACATGTTAAACACACTAACCATCACCACATAGGTGGCGGCGAAGGTGGCGTCGACGATATGAGGCAGGGTGGTGCCAAAGATTTCCGTCATCATAGTCTTGGCTACGCCAAGCACGCCGATGCCTGCGGTCACGTTGAAGCACAGCACGATCCACAGAAAATAGAACTGCGGTGTCTTCAGGGCCTCGTCGATATGGACGTGGTTCTTGGTCATCATCTTTTTTTCGGCATGGGCCTCGTCTGGCGGGGTCCAGCCCTCAGGCGCCCAGCCCTCCGCTGGTACGCGGTAAGAGAACGCCGCAATCGTCATCACCACGAAATAAATGGCGCCAAGAGTAAAGAAGGCCTGCGCCACCCCAGTGGACCCGGTCCCCACCAGATACACGCCTTCTGGCCCCGGCGCGATCATGTTGGATACGTCGTTAGCGCCCACCACAACCACTTCCTTCATCTGCCCGGTGATATAGGCGAAGCGCTTTCCGCCCTCGGTAATCAGGTCCACAGCATCTATCGAGCCCAGGAATTCGGGTGCCTTGTAATAGAGATGGATGAAATATTCCTTCAGCGGTGTGCCGATCATGGCGCCACCGCCAAACCCCATGATGGCCATGCCGGTGGCCATGCCGCGGCGGTCGGGGAACCAGCGGATGAGCGTGGCGACGGGCGAAACGTAGCCCAGACCCAGCCCACAGCCGCCGAGGACGCCATAGCCGAGATAAATCAGCCACAACTGATGGGTCAGGATGCCAGCGCCGCCGACCATGAAACCGCCGCCCCAGCAACAGGCGGCCACGAACCCCACCATGCGCGGGCCTACCCGTTCCAGCCAGTGCCCAGCGAAAGCCGCCGCCAGCCCCAGAAAAACGATGGCTACGGAAAAGATCCACACCACCTGTCCCAGATTCCAGTCTTCGGCGGCTGGTGCGGCCACGCCGATGGCCTTGATCAGCGCCGGGTTGAAGATGCTCCAGGCGTAGACCGAACCGATACACAGGTGGATTGCTATCGAGGCTGGCGGCACCTTCCAGCGGTTAAAGCCAGGTTTGGCGACGATATGTTTCTTGGAAAGAATTTCTACGAAATACGCTAACAATCCCGACACGGGGTCCCCCCCCTCCCCAAAATGTTTTCTCTAGCCCGGCGGCCTGACGGCACAGCGGCTTCATTAATTGCGTCTGAGAATGGCAAATCCTTCGGGGACTGTCCACCGAAAGACTGTGACCCCTATTCCAAAAGGGATGCGGCAGTCTCCAGGTCCTCAGGGCTGTTGGCGTTGAAGAAGGGATCGAAGGGCGTCACCGGAAAATCAGCCACCGCCAGATTATAACGCCCGGTCCATACATCCACCTTGCGCACGCCTTCCTCAACCATGGCGTGACGCAGTTCGCCGTGCAANCGCACCGGCCACAGAGCGAAAACCGGATGCACCCGTCCACCGGAACTAGCGCAGGCTACATCCGCCCCCTCTTCTTCTACTGCCCGTTTCAGCCGCGCCACCAGGTCTTCGGGCAAGAAGGGCGCGTCGGTGGCAAAACTCACCACCCAGGAACAGTCCGGAGCCTCAGCCACGGCCCATTCCATGCCCGTCAGAACTCCCGCCAGTGGCCCAGCGTTTCCTTCAACCACATCGCCGGCTATAGGAAGACCAAAGGCAGAAAGGCGGGTTGTATCGCCATTGGCATTGAGGAGGAGTGCGCCCACCTGAGGGCCGGCGCGGTCAATGACGTGTTCGAGAAGAGTCTTGCCACCCAGTTTCCGCAGGCATTTGTCGCCGCCGCCCATGCGCCGCGCCAGCCCCCCTGCCAACAGAACCCCAGCCACCGACAGGTTGGGTTCCGGTTTAGGAAGAGCAGATTTAGCCGGCGAAGGTGCCGTCCCTGTCCTCATTTTCTTCCGTCTCCCCACCGTCATAGACGATACGTTCCTCGCCGGCGAGAACGATGAAACGCCTGCCACGGGCGCGGCCGACAAGAGTCAGACCGGCGCGGCGCGCCAGGTCCACCCCCCAGGCGGTGAAGCCGGAGCGTGAAATGAGAATGGGGATACCCATTTGCACTGTCTTAATGACCATTTCGCTGGTCAGCCTTCCGGTGGTGTAGAACATTTTCCCTTGCGCCGTAATCTGGTTGAGAAACATATAGCCGGCGATCTTGTCGACGGCGTTGTGGCGCCCCACGTCCTCCATATAGATCAGGGGCCGGCCCTCCTCGCACAGCACACAGCCGTGGATGGCTCCGGCCTTGAGATAGAGGCTGGGAATGGTGTTGATCTTCCTGTTGAGCATCAAAAGCCACGAGGTATTCAGCACCGCGTCCCCGGGCAGGTGCACCGAATCGAATTTTTCCATAAGGTCGCCGAAAACGGTACCCTGGGCGCAACCAGAGGTCAGGGTCTTCTTCTTCATCTTGTCCTCGAAATCGGTCTCGCGTTCGGTCCGCACCACCACCACATCCAGGTCCTCGTCAAAGTCGATCCCGGTCACCACATCATCGCTATGGAGCATGTTCTGGTTGAGCAGATAGCCCACGGCGAGACAGTCTGGATAATCGCCGATGGTCATCATGGTGACGATCTCCTGATTGTTGAGAAACAGAGTCAGGGGACGCTCCATGACCACGTCGATATCCACCTCGCGGCCTTCATGGTCCTTTCCCGAGACCGGGCGGGTAAGTCTTGAATCCTCAGGATCGGGCTGGACGATAAATTTGCTCATAGGCGAAATATGGCGCGTTGTGCCTTCCGGGACAAGGAACATAGGCGCCAAGCGGCTCCTAGCCTCCCTTTCCCCACCACCCCGAAAACCATTCAGTAAACCATTTAAACGTTCCTTTTTATCCGAGTCTGACTTATGACCTGACCTATGCACAAACGATCAAAACCAACTATACCCTTTGACGTGGCCGCGCCATGAGCGACTTTCACGACGCTTTTGCGTCCGCCTTTTCCCTGATTTTCGATCTTAACGCCGATCTTGTGGAGATCATCGGCCTGTCGTTGAAGATTACTTTCTCCGGGGTCGCACTCTCGGCGCTGATCGGCCTGCCACTGGGGGCCGCGGTATCCCTACTGCGGTTTCCAGGACGCGGAGCCGTGGTGGTGGTGCTGAACGCCTTAATGGGCCTGCCCCCGGTGGTGGTGGGGCTAGTGGTCTATCTCCTGCTGTCACGGGCCGGAGCCTTTGGCGTATTGGGATTGTTGTTCACGCCCACGGCCATGATCATCGCCCAGT
This sequence comes from Rhodospirillaceae bacterium, assembly GCA_002686135.1. Lineage (GTDB taxonomy): Bacteria > Pseudomonadota > Alphaproteobacteria > UBA11136 > UBA11136 > UBA11136. Next base: position 13,090 of record NZAO01000014.1, on the reverse strand, counting down.
GTTTCCTCATCACCCCTATCCTCGCCGCCTTGACACGCCAGATCATCGCCGACCTGTGGGAGGAATATTCCGAACAGCTGCGCTCACTCGGCACCACTCCGGCGCGCGCGATACCGACCCTTCTCATAGATGCGCGGGCGACCCTGCTGACCACCATCCTCGCCGGATTCGGCCGCGCCTTCGGCGAAGTGGGTGCGGTCATGATCGTCGGCGGCAATATCGCCCACAGCACCCGGGTCATGACCACGGCCATCGCGCTGGAAACCAGCAAGGGAGACCTTCCCCTGGCGCTGGGTCTGGGCATGATCCTACTGCTGCTGTCCCTGGCCATCAATGGCGGGGCCTATGTGCTGGGGGACATAGCGCGGAGGGAGCTGAGATGACGGCCACCATCCTGCCCCTAGTCTTCGACGGACTGTGCTTTGACGCCCGCGGCGAGCGCCTGATCCATGATCTCACGGCGACGCTGCGTGGCGGCGTCCGCACCATCCTGCTCGGCCCCAACGGCGCCGGGAAAAGCCTGACCCTGCGGCTTGCCCACGGTCTGCTGCGGCCCAGCGCCGGTTCCGTGTGCTGGACGGGGAACAGAGCGCAGGCGGCGCGCGAAGGCCAGGCTATGGTGTTCCAGCGGCCGGTCATGCTGCGCCGCTCGGTGGCCGCGAACGTGGACTATGCCCTCGCCCTGCGCGGGCTAGCGCGTGCCGCAAGACGCTCCCTGGTGGACGAAGCCCTGGCGCGGGCGGGGCTGGGCGATGTCGCCGGACGCCCGGCACGGGTGCTGTCGGCCGGAGAACAACAGCGCCTAGCCCTGGCCCGGGCCTGGGCGGTGGGACCGGAGGTGCTGTTCCTCGACGAGCCCACGGCAAACCTCGACCCGGCGGCTACCCGCACCGTGGAGGAAATGATCGCCGCCATCCACGAAGCCGGCGCCACCATCATCATGACCACCCACGATCTGGGGCAGGCCCACCGCCTGGCTGACGAGATTCTGTTTCTCCATCGTGGACGCCTGATGGAACACATGGCGGCGGCGGCCTTCTTCGCCGGACCGCAAAGCGCGGAGGCTAAAGCCTTCCTGACGGGCGACCTGTTATGGTGAAGTGGCCGTTTTTGCCAGTCCACGCGGCGGCGTGAAATGCAAAAAGTAAAAAATTCTTAAACATTTCCCCATGAGGGAAAGCTGGAACTGGAAAGCGAGATCGATACCGTCACCTTGGCTTTTCGTATCCTCATCATACTCACCTCGCCATCTTGACTGGCGTTGCCTTCATCAGAGGGACAAGCTTTCTATGACAATTTAAACACCACCTGCCGTGTGTTACTGGGCTGCGGCGGTTCCGGCGATGCGGCTTTTTGTCGCAACATTGGAATCTGAATTAAGGCCAGAATGTATCTGTAAAATTGGGGAGATCTCTGATGCAAACAACTATTCTGGCCGTTGCCCTGGGGTTGATGGCTGTCGTTGCACTCGTTTTCTGTAGGGTGTTCAGCTTTGTAAATGCGGAAACTGAAACAGCTAATACCGGTTCGCGCCGGAGTAAGTTCTTCTGGGGTTTGTTGGTCTTGGGCATCCTGGTGACGGCAGGCTCGCTACGTCAATGGCCGCATGCCATCGCAACCGGCGCTGGAGTTGTTCAGGTCAATGCAACGGGTGCGCAGTGGTCGTGGGAAATTGACACCCGAAAAATCCCCGTCGGAAAGAAAGTCGTTTTCAATTTACATACCGAAGACGTCAATCACGGCTTCGGTGTTATCGATCAGTCCGGGCAGTTGTTGTTTCAGACGCAGGCGATGCCTGGCTACATCAACAAAGTGGCGTACGTTTTCGATGAACCGGGGCAGCACAGGGTGCTGTGCATGGAATTTTGCGGTGTCGGTCACCACGACATGAACGACACTTTCGACGTCGTGGCGGATTGAGGAAAACAGAAAAATGTCTGAAGCAAGAATAGAGCCACATTCTGGCGCCGTTAAGTTCACCATGCTGATCGCGGGGGTGGTTTTCACCCTTATGATGATACTCGGCCTTTTGATGCGCGCGGCGCAAGGGAGTTTGATCGAACTGGANCCTGCACTTTTCTATCAAATCCTGAGCGCCCACGGTGCGGGCATGGTCGGCACCGCCGGATTATCTGGCGCCGCCATCATGTGGTACTTCGTCGGCCGCTACGTTGCCCTCAGCGCCAAAATGTATTGGGCCTTTATCTGCCTGTTCCTGTTGGGTGTGGTGTTTATTCTGGCCTCCATCTTTATCGGCGGTTATGGCGGTGCCTGGACCTTCCTGTTCCCGTTGCCCGCGATGTCGGGTGGCGCTTGGGAGCCTTGGGCCGGCGCATTGTTCATTCTTGGCTACACCTCGATCGGTGTCGGCTTTTTGCTCTATTACCTCGCCATAGGATATCCGATTATCAAGCGGTACGGCGGTCTGGGTCGGGCCATGGCCTGGCATGTCGCATTTGGCGGGGCCGACCCAGAAGACGCGCCGCCGCCGACCATAATCGCGGCGGCAGTTGTCACGGTGTTCAATACCCTCGGCATTGTCGTCGGCGCGACTGTTCTGGTAGCAAGCCTGGTTAACCTGCTATTCCCCGGTTTTGTGGTTGACGCCTTGCTGGCCAAAAACATGATNTTTTTCTTCGGCCACGTTTTCATCAATGCTTCGATTTACATGGCCGTGATCGCGGTNTACGAGATCATTCCCGAATACACCGGCAGGCCGTGGAAAACGACACGGATTTTCGCCCTGNCCTGGACCTCGATCCTNCTGTTCGTCATGGCCGTTTACCCCCACCACCTCATGCAGGACATGGTAATGCCGGGCTGGATGTTGGTTATGGGTCAAGTCGTCTCCTACCTCAGCGGGCTGCCGTTGCTGGTGGTCACCGCCTTTTCACTGTGCGTCTATCTGGTTGGCTCGAAGATGCGCTGGGANCTCGCTTCCGCGCTGCTGGTGCTGGCCATTGCGGGATGGTCGATCGGTTCCGTACCGGCGATTATCGACGGCATGATCGTCGTCAACAAAGTGATGCACAATACCCAGTGGGTGCCCGGACACTTCCATATCTATCTCCTGCTCGGCGAAGTGGCGATGAGCTTTGGCTTTATGGCCTGGCTCGTTCAGGGCCGGGAGGTGGCGCGGGAAGGCATGAGCAATCTCGACAAGCTGGCCTTTGGCGCCTACGTCCTGGGGGGATTTGGGTTCACCGTGATGTTCCTGATCTCGGGTGCGATGTCGATTCCGCGCCGCTGGGCAGTTCACTTGCCGGAGTGGATGCTCCAGGATCAGATTGCCACGGCGTTTGGAGCCGTTGTGGTNCTGTCCGTAGTGGTGTTCGTGCTTAAATATGTTGGCGGTTTGCGGCGCTAGAAAAGACCTTGAACATGGGCTCCTTCATCCGTGCTTTGCTGCCGTCCTGTGCCGTCATCCTTCTGGGTGGCGGTGTGGTATGGTCGGCGACGGATGGTTTTCGGGCCTTTACCGAGGAGGGTGCGCGGCGTTTAAATGTCTCTGAGAACCAGCCGGCAATGCCGTTGCTGGTACTTGAGGACATGAATGGCGACGAATTGAGGCTCGGTCGCGACACCGAGACAACGGATAAAATTACGCTAGTCGGGTTCATCTACACCACCTGCCCGACAATCTGCCAGATCGCGGGCAGCGAATACGCTAGACTACGGGATCGGTTGGCGCAGGCTGGCCTCGGTGACCGGGTGCGTTTGCTTTCCGTAAGTTTCGATCCCCTGCACGACCGTCCTCAGGAGATGCGTGGCTACGCCGAAACCCACGGCGCCGACGGTGTCATCTGGACGATCGCGCGCGTCCGTCTGGGGGATCTCGATCTGATGAAGCGCAGTTTTGGATTGCGCGTTATTTCCGACGAAATGGGTGGCTACCAGCACAACGCGGCCATTCACCTCATCGATCGATACGGTCGTCTGACGGACATCTTCGACACCGGCGATGTGAACAAGGTATTTAACGCCGTGCGGACCAAACTGTGATGAACCCGGCGCGCATCATCTTGTCGTTGGGGCTGCTTGGCCTTTGTGTTCTTTTCCGTCAAACGCTGGAGGCTGACCCGGCGAGCCATGTACTTGTCCAGTTGCCGCTGCTGGCGATTTCCGGCGGTCTGTTTGTGGCGGGTCTGGGTGCGGGCGATCTCCGCCTCGCCGAGCCTTTGGCAAACGCATTGTCGCTGGTCGCCGTTGTCGCTATCCTGTTCTGGATGTTGCCGCGCTACATNGACGCCGCTCTGGTCGACCCGGCGGTCGAGGCCGCCAAGTTCATCTCGATACCCCTATTGGCCGGTGGATCATTTGCCTTCGGTTGGGCCAAATCTCATCCTTTCTTGCGCGGTTTCCTGAAGGCGAACGCGATCTCAATGCTGGGGGTGCTGGCTTTCCTGTATATTCATGCTCCGGTGCGCATTTGCAATTCCTACCTTGTCGCCGACCAGGAACGGCTTGGGTTTGCTTTTCTCATGACTGCAATCGGCCTGGCCATCGCCTGGGCTATCCCCCTCTTTGCACCGCCACCGAAAGAAGCCCTTTTATCTTAGATTCTCTTAGATTCCAGAATTTCTCAATAAAGATAGAGCGGCGCATGACCTTTGATGATTCAATCACCGCGTTCGCAAATTCTACGAGTGCCTGTCGAAATCCCTCACGCCATGGAGCGTCCGAAGCTACTTGACTAATCTGCTCACCGTGGCCTGCGCATGGCTCCGGATCGTTCGTTCGAGGCTTTGCCTGTGTTCGTTATTACCGAATAGAACATTTCTCCCCATTCAAAACGCCGGGAACAAAATCTGGCGCAAAGTTATTCAGCGCCGAGTAATGTTTTTGTGCAAGTAAAGCGACCACTCAAACCGGTGGCGTTTTCGGGAGCCTACTGGCTCGGTAATGAACTGGTTTCCGTTAATTTTCTCATCAGGGTCCGTTTTATAGGCCAGAGATTGTTCCCATGCCATAACTGCGCACCCCCTTTAAGTTCACTTGTAGCTATGCCATTATTGCGCTTCCCGGTTTGAGGCCGGGTTTGCGTGCCCTTGCCCCCATAAAGTTTGGGGACGAAAATCAGCCCCCACCGCCCCATATCCCAGATAATCCACATCAATGATCAGAAAATTGACGAATAACCTGGGACGCACCATGGGCCAGAGTACGTCGGCTCTAAAAGAACGCGCTGCCCCCTGACGGACAAACAAGGACCAAAGAAAGCATGATCGACCCTTTCGGCAGAGACGTCAGCTATTTGCGGGTGTCCGTAACCGACCGCTGCGATTTCCGCTGCCAGTACTGCATGACCGAGGATATGGATTTCCTGCCCAAGGCTGAGGTCCTGTCCTTAGAAGAGCTCAACCGCATGTGCTCGGCCTTTATCGATCTCGGCGTGGAAAAGCTGCGGATAACCGGCGGCGAACCCCTGGTCAGGCGCAATATCATGTGGCTGTTTGAACACCTCAGCCAGCATCTGGAAAGCGGCACTTTAAAAGAGCTAACGCTGACCACCAACGCCAGCCAACTGGCCCGCTTCGCCACTGGCCTCCATACCTGCGGCGTGCGCCGGGTCAATGTCTCCCTCGACAGTCTCAATCCCCGCAAATTCGACCGCATCACCCGCGGCGGCGATCTTGAACAGGTGATGGAAGGCATCACCACGGCTCAGGCCGCGGGTCTACAGGTCAAGATCAACATGGTGGCCTTAAAGGATGTAAACGAGGACGAAATCGATGTCATGCTGTCATGGTGCGGCGAGCGGGGCTTCGACATGACCCTGATCGAAGTTATGCCCATGGGCGACATGACCGGGGGGCGCCTTGAACAGTATCTTCCGCTTTCCCTCGTCCGCGCCAGGCTGGAAGAGCGCTGGACCCTCACCGATCTCGATTACAAAAGCGGCGGGCCCGCGCGCTATGTGAAGGTGGGTGAAAGCGGGGGCCGGCTCGGCTTTATTACGCCGCTGACCCACAATTTCTGCGAATCCTGCAACCGCGTGCGGCTGACCTGCACCGGGCAGCTTTATATGTGCCTGGGCCGCGAGGACAGCGCCAACCTGCGTACGCCGTTACGTCAGGACAGCTCCGACGCGGCACTGAAATCGGCCATTACCGCAGCCATCACCCGCAAACCCGAAGGCCATGACTTCGTCATCGACCGCCGCAACCAGGAACCAGTCCTTGACCGCCACATGAGCGTCACCGGAGGCTAAGGCGGGACAAGGCCCAGGGTGCGTCGGGCCTAAAAAAATCCGTGAGATGGCCTCCTTGCGCTATACTCCGCGCCTTAGCCCACCCCCTCTCTTCAAGCAACAGGGAGCCGCAGGGAGACACCCCCTTGAGCAAGACCACCCCCCCCTCCATCGCCGTCATCGCCGCCGACACGCCGGCGGCACAGGAAGCGCTGGCCGAGCTCGAGGCGCTCTATTCCCCCGTGCCCCCGAAGCAAGCCGATGTGATCGTGGCTCTGGGCGGCGACGGCACCATGCTGGAAACCNTGCACCGTTTCATGGACCGCAAAATACCNATCTACGGCATGCACCGCGGCAGCGTCGGCTTCCTGGTGAACAATTACGAGGCCGAGAACCTGCCCCAACGCATCATGAAGGCGCGCGCCACGGAGCTTAATCCTCTGCGCATGGAGGCTGTCACCATGTCCGGAGAAAAAATCGAAGCACTGGCCATCAATGAGGTGTCGCTGCTGCGCGAGGCCCGCCAGACGGCGAAAATCCGCATTATCATAGACGGCGTGATACGCATGGAGGAACTCACATGCGACGGTGTCCTGGTGGCCACCCCGGTGGGCAGTACCGCCTATAACCTTTCCGCCCACGGTTCCATCATTCCCGTTGACGCCGGGCTTCTGGCGCTCACCCCCATCAGCGCCTTCCGCCCCCGGCGCTGGCGCGGCGCCTTGTTGCCGCACACAGTGGAAGTGGTCCTGGAAATCCTGGAATACGACAAGCGNCCGGTGAGTGCCGTGGCCGACTNTACCGAAGTGCGCGACGTCACCCAGGTGCGTATCCGCGAGGACCGCAGCGTCAGCCTCACACTGCTGTTCGATCCCGGCCACAACCTCGAGGAACGGATCGTCACCGAACAGTTCACGCCATGACCGGTGCTGAGGCTTCCCAACCCGGCAACGCCAGCCTCTCCATGATCGAGCGGCTGGNGGGTTTCGACACCACCAGCCACAAGCCTAATCTAGAGTTGATTGAATTCGTCCGCGACACTCTCTCCGATCTCGGCGTGGAGTCGGTGCTGGTGGCCGACGAGACCGGCGCCAAAGCCAACCTGTTCGCCACCGCCGGACCCGAAGGGGAAGCGGGAATCCTGCTCTCAGGCCATACCGACGTGGTGCCGGTGGAGGGACAGGACTGGCACAGTGACCCGTTCAAGATGACGCGGATCGAAGACAGGCTCCACGGGCGCGGCGCCGCCGACATGAAGAGTTTCATCGCCGTAATCCTGGCCCTGTTGCCGGAATTTCTTGAGCGCGACCTGAAAACCCCCCTCCATCTGGCCTTGTCCCATGACGAGGAGGTGGGCTGCATAGGTGTGCGGCGGCTTCTTGAGCGCCATATCTCCGGCCTCGAGGTCAAGCCCAAGGCCTGTATCGTCGGCGAGCCCACGGAAATGAAAGTGGTGACGGGCCATAAAGGAAAACGCAGCCTGCGCTGTCACGTACGCGGCCACGAATGCCATTCGGCGCTGGCACCCTCGGGCGTCAACGCGGTTGAAAGCGCGGCCGAACTGGTGGCTTATCTGCGCCGCATGTCGCGGCGCTTCCAGGACCAAGGCCNCTTCGATCCCGCCTTCGAGCCCCCGCACACCACGCTCCACACCGGTACCATCTGCGGCGGCACGGCGCTCAACATCGTCCCCCGCGACTGTAGCTTCGAGTACGAAATCCGCCACCTCCCTGGCGACGACGCCGAGGCCATCCAGGCCGAGCTCNAAATCTTCGCCGTGGACACCCTTGCGCCGGACATGCACGCCGTGGACCCCGGGACCGGTTTCCGTTTTGCCGAATGCTCCGGCTTTCCCGGCCTCGACACGCCCGAAGATGCGGGAGTAACGGAACTGGCCAAGGCCCTGTCCGGCGCCAACGCCACCTCCAAGGTAAGCTTCAGCACCGAGGCCGGGCTCTTTTCCANGGCCGGTATTCCNGCCGTGGTCTGCGGGCCGGGCAGCATCCGCCAGGCCCATCGCCCAGATGAGTTCATTACACTTGAACAGGTGGCTTTATGTGAGGCCTTCATGCGCCGCCTTGCCGACCGCATCTGCCAGCCCTGACCCACACCATGACGGAAGNCGTGGCCAAGCCCCGGCTCAAAACAGAGGAATTCGACTTCCACCTGCCGCGCGGGATGATCGCCGCGCGCCCGGCGCGTCCGCGCGATTCCTCACGCCTGCTGGAGGTGGGTGCGGAACTGCACGACCATGTCTTCCGCGACCTGCCCTCCCTGCTCAGGCCCGGCGATATCCTGGTTTTCAACGACACCCGCGTCATCCCGGCCCAGCTTTCGGGCCTTAAGGGGGAGGCAAAAATCTCCCTCACCCTGCACCAACGCACCGCCTCAGCAAGCTGGCGCTGCTTCGCCCGCCCGGCCAAAAAACTCACCCCCGGCGACGAGATCATCTTTTCTGACACTTTCCGGGCCACGGTGGCGGAAAAAGGGGCCGGTGGCGAAGTAACGCTCGTCTTCGACCGCGAGGGCGAGCCCCTCGACTCCGCCCTGCGCCAGTACGGGGCCATGCCACTGCCACCCTATCTTCAGAGCCTGCGTGCCATAGACGAGGCCGATGATGAGGATTACCAGACCATGTTCGCCGCCCGCGATGGTGCCGTGGCCGCGCCCACGGCGGGGCTTCATTTCACACCCCGGCTCATGGAGGCCTTAGCCGTGCGCCACATAGGCCATTCCACCCTCACCCTGCATGTGGGGGCGGGCACTTTCCTACCGGTGAAGACCGAGTACGTAGACAATCACCCTATGCATGCCGAAACCGGCGAGATCAGCGAAACTGCGGCGCGGGCCATCAACGCCGCGCGGCAGTCGGGCGGGCGCGTGGTGGCGGTGGGCACCACCTCGCTGCGGCTGCTTGAGGCTGCCGCCGACCATGAGGGCCAGGTCCATCCCTTCTCGGGCGAGACCGATATTTTCATCACGCCGGGTGCCCGTTTCCGCGCCGTAGACCTGCTGCTCACCAATTTTCATCTGCCGCGCTCCACCNTGTTCATGCTGGTCTGNGCCTTTTGCGGTACCNCAGCCATGAAAGCNACCTATGAACATGCCATCNCGGCGGGCTATCGTTTCTATTCCTATGGCGATGCCTGCCTGCTCCACAAAGCTGAGGCAAATACATGACCGCCCCTGACTTCGGTTTTTCCCTGCTTGACGTTTGCGCCGGCGCGCGCCGCGGCAAGATCACCACCGCCCACGGGACCGTGGATACCCCCGCCTTCATGCCGGTGGGCACGGCAGCCACAGTCAAGGCCATGACGCCGCAAGCGGTACGTGACACCGGGGCGCAGATGATCCTCGCCAACACCTATCACCTGATGCTGCGGCCGGGTGCCGAGACCGTCGCCGCGCTCGGCGGGCTTCACAAGTTCATGAACTGGCGGAGGCCTATCCTCACCGATTCCGGCGGCTTCCAGATATGGTCCCTTAATGAACTGCGCGAGATCGACGCCGGGGGCGTCACCTTCCGCTCTCATCTCGACGGCAGCCGCCACCACTTGACCCCCGAACGCGCGGTGGACATCCAGGACATGCTGGGCGCCGACATCGTTATGGTGCTGGATGAATGCACCGATCATCCGGCCACCCGTGACCNGGCCGAGGAGTCTCTGCGGTTGACCNTGGACTGGGCGCGGCGCTGCCGCGACGCCTTCCCCAACCGCCCCGGCCACGGCCTGTTCGGCATCGTCCAGGGCGGCATGTATGAAGACCTGCGCGAAGAGGCCGCCCGCGCCCTGGTCGGCATCGGCTTTCACGGCTACGCCATCGGCGGGCTTTCGGTGGGCGAAGACCGCGTCACCCTGCTTGCCATGCTCGAGGCCGCCGTCTCTCCCCTGCCCGAGAACCAGCCCCGCTATCTCATGGGGGTGGGGCGTCCGGCGGACATCCTACAGGCGGTGGCGCGAGGCGTAGACATGTTCGACTGTGTGCTGCCCACGCGCTCGGGCCGTACCAGCAAGGCCTTTACCCGACGTGGTGAGGTCAATCTGCGCAACGCCCACCATTCCCAGGACCCGCGCCCGCTCGATGACCAGTGCCCATGCCCAGCCTGCCGCGATTATTCCCGCGCCTATCTTCATCATCTCGTGCGTTCCGGGGAAATTCTCGGCGCCATGCTGCTCACCGGGCACAATCTGCGCTTCTACCAGGACATGATGGCCGGTATCCGCAAGGCCGTCGCCGCCGACACATTCGCCGCTTTCTCCGCCGCCTTCCTGGGCGAAATAAAAACCGGTGATATCCCCGAACACTCCTAATCTGCTATTCTTTTCCTATGGTGAACCCAGTGTCTAAAAAACCCGCAAAAACAAAGGCTAAAGCCAGAACCCTGACTCAACTTGNCAGGAAAACAGCGATCCCCGCCGCGCCGGACAAGGCGGCGCTCGAGCGCGTGGCCAATCCCCATCCCGGTGAGCCCTATCTGGTGCGTTTCGCCTGTCCCGAGTTCACTTCACTCTGCCCCGTCACCGGCCAGCCCGATTTCGCTCATCTGGTGATCGATTACGTGCCCGGCAAATGGATTTTGGAGAGCAAGTCTTTAAAGCTGCTCCTCGCCTCCTTCCGCAACCACGGCGCCTTTCACGAGGACTGCACACTCACCATCGCCAAGCGCATCAGGGGCGCCATACGGCCGAAATGGCTCCGCATCGGCGGCTACTGGTATCCACGCGGCGGCATCCCCATCGATGTTTTCTATCAATGGGGCAAGGTTCCCAAGGATTTATGGATTCCCGATCAAGGTGTGCCAACCTACCGCGGGAGAGGGTAAACCCCCTCCCCCCTACTCCCCTTCGTAAATACAGCCCGCCTCGCAGGTCTCGTGGAGCGCGATCTTGGAGAGGCCCGGCAATTCNGGCTTCAGTCTTTCCCAGATCCAGCGTGCGATGTTTTCGCTGGTGGGATTCTCCAGCCCTTCCACCTCGTTCAAATAATGGTGGTCGAGAACGTNATGCAGCGGCTGCCAGGCCTGCGTNATTTCGGCAAAATCCATGACCCAGCCCTTCTCGTCCACGGGACCGGTGACGTGAATTTCAGCACGGAAGGAATGGCCGTGCAGACGCCTGCACTTATGCCCCTCGGGAACTTCAGGCAGCATATGGGCGGCCTCGAAGGTAAAGGCTCTGAAGATATCCATCAGCAACACTCCCTCAGGCGACACCGAGAATCTTGTGGGTCTGCAGGCTCACCCGCCAGCGCGGATGAGACCGGCAATACTCCAGCACCAGGACGGTATTGCGTTGCTTATCCGGCCCGTCCATGGGCTGCAAGTAGAAATGATGGAAATCGAGCCCAGCGAAATCCTGCGGCTCAATCTCCGGCTGCGGAAACACTAGCTTCAGTTCGTCGCCCCGGTGCTGCACCAAAGCAGGATCGGAGGCCGGCATTTTGGGGCTTACCGTCAGCCAGTCGATGTTCCCAGGCGCGGGCAGCGTGCCGTTGCTCTCCACCGCCACCTCGAAGCCTTCCCCTTGGAATGCGTCGATCAGCGCCGCGTCCAGCTGTAACAACGGTTCGCCGCCAGTGCACACCACCAGGGGTCTCTCCCCCGCCCTTCCCGGCGATCTTCCTTCCCTCCAGCATCCGGCCACCGCCGCCGCCAGCTCCCCCGCCGTGGCGAACTCGCCGCCGCCGGGCCCGTCGGTTCCGACGAAATCGGTGTCACAAAAATCGCACTGGGCATCTTTCCGGTCCTGCTCGCGCCCCGACCACAGATTGCNCCCCGCGAATCGGCACAACACCGCCGCGCGCCCGGTCTGTGCACCCTCGCCCTGAAGGCTGTAATAAATCTCCTTCACCGTATAGGCCATCATCCGCCTTCTCTTTGAGCATAGGCGATGGGATCGCTCAAACCCGCCTCGGCGAAGCCCTTGAGCCTCAGCAGACAGGCATCACAGCCGCCACAGGAGCGGCCATCAGACAGCGGATCGTAACAGCTTAGGGTCAAGCCGTACTCCACCTCCAGCTTCGCGCCCATGGAAATGATCTCGGCCTTGGTCATTTCGATCAGCGGCGTGTGGATGGTAATNCCNCCGCCCCCCCCGCTCGCCGCCTCCACGCCGGCCTTGGTAGCGAGATTGGCCATGTTCTGGAAGGCGGCTATATATTCCGGGCGGCAGTCGGGATAGCCACTGTAATCCAGGGCNTTGACACCGATGAAGATGTCCCGNGCGTCTAACGTCTCGGCCCAGGCCAGGGCGAAGGAAAGAAAGATGGTGTTGCGTGCCGGAACGTAGGTGACGGGAATGCCCGAAGCGGCGAAGGAAATCTCCTCCATGCCGCGCCCCTTGGGCACCTCCATGTCTCCGGTCAGGGCCGATCCGCCGAAGGCACCGAGATCGATCTCCATGATGGTGTGGGAAGCCATCCCCTGCGCCTGGGCCACGGCCTTGGCGGCCTCGATCTCCGCCTCATGGCGCTGGCCGTAACGAAAGCTCAACGCATGGCAGTCAAAGCCACGGGAACGGGCGATGGCCAGTNCCGTTGCTGAATCCAGCCCACCGCTTAACAAAATCACCGCTTTTTTCGCCATGGGCCTTACCTTNAGAGATACCAGGGCCAATANTGNCCNCNCTTCGGGGCCGGGTATCCCATTTTAACGCCTAAGGGTAAAGTCGTGAAATGACCATCCAAAATACGAAAGAGGCTGTCCACGCCCGGGCCCGTGAGATGGGGTTCGATGCCGTGGGGTTCACCGCACCGCAGCTCTCTCCGCGCGTGAAAGAAGACTTTACTGCCTTCATCAAACAGGGGCTTCACGGGGACATGGTCTGGATGGCAGAAAAGGCCGCCCAGCGGCGCGATCCAGCCTCGCTCCTCAACGGGGCCAAGACAGTCATCGTGCTG
>NZAO01000013.1 GCA_002686135.1 Rhodospirillaceae bacterium | reverse complement strand
GGAGATTTCTTCAGCGACACCATCAAAGTGACACGGGGCATCGTCAGCGCCAATCGCGGGATGGGTGATGATACAGGCCAGTTCCAGATGGATGCTGCAGTTCAGGCAGGGAGCAGCGGCGGTCCCATCTACGATGAGAATGCCAACATCGTTGGTGTGGTTGTGGCGCAACTGGACAAAGCGAAAGTCGCAAGGGCAATCGGGTCAATGCCGGAAAATGTGAACTTCGGCATCAAAGCATCCACCGTGAGACAGTTCCTGACCTCCTCTGGATTGCCATCAAAGTGGTCAGAACGGTCTGAGGGCATGTCCACCAAACAACTTGCCAAGATTGCCGAAAAGCAGACCCTGATGGTGGTGTGTCATAGGTAGGGTGCTAACTCAGGCGGTAGTCTCGACCTCACACATCCGGGGCTACGATCTAAGCTGGGCCTGATGGGGTAGGATGCCTCAAACGGAGTTCCCCCACAAGATCACGAAATGCCCTAAGCCGCCTTTAAAACGGCCCTGAAATTATACCCCAGCCACACTGTGATCAGCTACAAACCTTATACACATTGAGGGCCGTGCAGAAGAACGTCCATAAATGACTAAACTGAGGCTTTGTTATGGTAACATATTGAAATTACGTATAATTTTTAAACATTGGCCAGCCAATATTCACGATTTGTTCTTTCTTTTTCCAACGTTTTCATGTATGCTGTTTCAAATATAGCCAGTCTCTTACAGAGGCTCCCCCCGTCACCACTTTAGGGCTGCGCGGTCAAGGGAAAACATTTGCGAAGGGCATCGCATGAAAGACAATAATGAGAACGCTCTCATTATTGTCGGAGGAGGCTCTGGATTGCTCCAACCTCCAAGAAGCCATCTTGTGGCATATCTTGCTTGGTGGAATTTCTGCGTCAGATGAAGCAGCGGGTAAAGGGAGACCGCCTGACCCCCCCTAGCCTTTAATTAGGTTCCGCTAGATAAAGGCTGACCGACGGACATGGCTCCGAGGTTCATCCTAGCTTCGCCGTAACTGGCGAAGCTATGCCTAAACTACCTGCTAGATACCACGGCACAGCAACGGCGACACGCCAAACAATCACCAAGGTTCATAAGAAACCTTCCCCCCCTAAGGGGGGAGCGTAAAGAAACATCGTAGCGAAGCGTAGGAACATACAAGGTACTTGTAGAAAAGCGTCCGCTTACAAATCCGTAGTTAAACTGGTCCATTAAAAAAATGGACCTTGTTAAACAACGAAATGAACAAACGTTCACAGGTTCATAGCTGGAACAAAGGAGGCATGCGATCACCCATAGAACAAACGTCGGTATTACGTTCGCCAAAAGGGGTAGTGGAATGGACAGACCTCGAACAGATCGGCGCAGGGATACGAGAGGGAACCGATGACGGCAAAAACAAAGTCCCGGCCACGGGCAGCGAACAAAAGCACAAGGCTACAGTTGGTTAACAGCGAGGAAGAGGACAACGACCAATACGCCGACCCTCATGGATTAACCTTCAAGCAACGTAATTTTATTCGGGCAATGCTGAAAGGAAACAGCGCGAGTGAGGCATATAGACAGGCTTATGATTGCGCAAACATGCGGCCAAAGAACCAAAGGAATGAGGCAAGCAGACTTCTTGCGCACCCCGTCATCTCCCGGTTGTTAAAAGTCGGTTTTCGACGGCAGGATGAGACGGCATTACATTCCGGGGCGAGCCTACGCCGCTTCGTTGAGGAAAAACTTGTCCATCAAGCCCAAAATGCCGACAGCGATGCCACGAAAGTTCGGGCACTAGAATTGATCGGCAAGCTGGATAAAGTAGCCTCGTTCAAAGAACGGGTGAGCATGGATACTGATCTGCACTCGCCAGAGAAAATCAAGGCCGAATTGGAGGCAAGGCTACGAGTGGCTTTTGAAGAAAACCATGGCCACACATAAGTCTGCTTAATCCTTGTCGGCTTTTTGTACATAGGGGAGATGTTGAGTGAGTTTCCTTCCCACATCTTCGGGGCGAAGGTGTGTGTAACGGGCCAGCATTCTGTAATCCCGGTGCCCACTAATCAAAGCAACTTCTTGAACGGAAAGACCCCGTTCTACAAAGCGCGTAATAGCCTCATGGCGAAGATCGTGGAACCGCAAATCCTTTATACCGGCGCGACGAAGTGCTCGGTCCCATGCCATTCTAAGGCAGGTTGCCGAAATGGGAATTACCCGCCCATTCATGCTGTGTGGGAGGCGTTTTAAGAGGTTCATGGCCTCTTCTGTCAGAGGGATGGTCCTTGGATGACCATTCTTTGTTTCAGGGATATGGAGGGTCCGTTTTTCCCAGTCCACATCACCCCAAACCATTCTCAGAATTTCGGACCGTCGCATGGCGGTCTCTAAAGCCAACCTAACGCAAGGGACAATCCACGAGTTCTGACAGCCCCGGCATTCGTCGATTACCCTGCCCTCTTCACCCGGCAGTAACCTGCGATTGCGCGAGTTACCCGTTGACGGTTTTCTGATGGAACGGATGGGGTTTTCTCTAATCGGCCAACCCCATTCTTGGGCCGCCACATCGAAGGCATGCTGGATTATTCCCAAATACCGTCTAATTGATGTCCCTTGAACTTCCTTTAACCGCCTATCTCTGTAAGCTGCGAAAACTGAGGGCGAAACCTCATTGATCTGTTGCCTAGAAAAGTCCTCCCTCAGAAGGGCGTTAATTACGTGAACTTCTCTGTCATGCCCTCTTTTTTGAGCACTCACCTCATCTCGATACCGAACAAGAAGGTCTTTGACGGTTAGCTTGCCGGTTTTTTGATGAACCTCATCAAGATTACCTTTGTCGGCAAGGGTTTCCATCTGTCGTCCCCATGCCCGCGCATCACCCTTTGAATTAAAAGATCGACTGGCAGAACTCTGGCCTTTGCGACGTACCTGCACCTGCCATTTCGTCCCACGTTTCCTGATTGTAGCCATCGCAAATCGCCTCTTGCTGTGACACCAGTGTGACAGCCTGACTTGCGAAGGGACGAGGGNTTGCCGCGTGGTGTATACGGCATTGAAATATAAAGAGAAAAATGGTGGGCGATACTGGGATTGAACCAGTGACCCCCTCGATGTCAACGAGGTGCTCTCCCGCTGAGCTAATCGCCCGTTCCTAAACGCCGTCTCCGTGGTTTNGACCCGTGNGNCCGGGAAGCGGCGCGGTATGNAGAAGGGNCGATTTACAACCAAACCACATGGCAATGCAAGTCNCNGCACCGGNGAACNGCCTGGNTCCNGAAACGGAATAAAAAAACGGNCCGCGCACAAGGCGCGGCCCGAATTCAGNGAGGAAACACCAAAAGGTGTTTGGCGGCATTACCAGGGGGGGATTAAAGAGATAATACCGCAATGCACAAAATAATTACTAAGGTGGCATATTACAAGATAAAATTACTATGTATGTGTTTTTTTACATAAAATTGTATACACACATAAAAATAGTTTAATTATAAATACCATATTTTTTGCATCGCACTATTAATGCGTGGGGCCGGAAAGCGGCGTGTCATTTTTTCTCCTTTTCTCCCCAGTGAAAATTCCGACAGTGAGGGTTCCGGCGCGTGAAACCCGGCTGTCCTGACCGGGAGAATCGGGGCGGCACAGACAGGCGCGGCGGAAAGCGGCCTTGACGACAGCGTTCAGAATCGTACAACTGCGGCAGCGCAAGCGCGCCCGGGACAAGCGCACGCCTGCGGTCCTGCAAAATTAAACCTTATGACGAACACCCCATGACCAAGGCCCCAAAGAAGACCCCAGAAAAGATACCCGACTCCACGCCGTGTAGCGTGCGCGACCTGCCCTCCGCCATGGCCCGGCAGGCGGAGCTCGACCAACGCCTGAGAGGGGGAGAACTGGCCGTTTTTCTCGACTATGACGGAACGCTTACGCACATCACCGAACATCCGGAACTGGCCGAGCTCGGCGCAGACATGCGGGCCATCATCGCCGCACTGGCCGGGCGCTGTACCGTGGCCGTGGTTAGCGGCCGCGACCGCGCCGACGTGGAAAAGCTGGTAGGGCTAGATAATGTCATCTATGCCGGCAATCACGGTTTCGACATCGCCGCCCCCGACAACATGGCCGTGCGCCGTGAGGAGGGTGCGGAATTCACCGAAAAACTGGCTTTGGCGGCAACTAATCTAGAACGGGAACTGGCTGAGTTTACGGGCGTCCTGATGGAAATCAAGAAGGCCTCCATCGCCGTGCATTACCGCCAGGTGGCCCCTGAAAAGCGCAAAGAGGTGGCCGCCGNCGTNACCCGNACCCTGGAACGCCATCCCGAATTGCGGCTGANCCATGGCAAAATGGTGTGTGAAATCCAACCCTGCCTGGACTGGGACAAGGGCAGGGCGGTGCTGTTCCTGCTCGAAGCCCTGGGCCTCAACGGCGCCGGCGTGGTGCCCGTCTATGTGGGCGACGACATCACCGATGAGGACGCTTTCCGGGCGCTTAAAGGACGGGGGATCGGCATTTTCGTGGGGAATGACGGCGAAGGCGGCTTCGACCAGAGGACAACCTCCGCCGATTACATCATTCGCGACCCCGGCGAAGTGGGACGGCTGCTTGACCGTCTCGGCCGTTAAGGGCGGTGGCCCGGCGCGAGGAAGCTGAAGGGGAGAATTCATAAAGACCCTTCCCAAGGGGCCGTTCACTTCGGATACTGGAGTCTCAATACTGGGGCTAATGTGTTAATAAGCCCCATCTTTTATAAACCGTGTCTATTACAAACCGTGAAGCCCCCATGAGTGACCTTAATCTCGCCCTCATCGGAAATTGCAACTATGCCGCCCTCATCGACCAGCAGGCGCGGGTGGTCTGGGCCTGCCTGCCCCGGTTCGACGCCGATCCCGTCTTCAGCGCCCTGCTCAACGGCGACATCACCGGGGAATCGCGCGGCCTCTACGAGATCGAGGTCAAGGATTTTTCCCACGGTTCCCAGGAATATCTGCCCAACACCGCGATCCTGCGCACCATCCTCCACGACGGCANCGGCGGCGCCGTGGAGATCACCGATTTNGCCCCCCGTTTCGAACAGTTCGGCCGCATCTACCGCCCGGTGATGCTGGTGCGCCATATCCGCCCCCTTGCCGGGAACCCGGTAATCCGGGTGCGGCTGCGGCCTGGCCATAGCTATGGCGCTGGCACGCCGGAAACCACCCACGGCAGNAACCATATCCGTTACGTGGCGCCGGAGCTGACCCTGAGGCTCACCACCGACCTACCGGTGGCNTACATTCTGGANGAAATTTCCTTTCTTCTCGACGGCCGCCACACCCTGATTCTGGGGCCNGACGAAAGCCTATCCGAGGCCATCAGTGACACCGGACGGGCCTTCTTTGAAAACACNCGCAAGCACTGGCACGAAATGGCGCGCCATCTGGCCATTCCCTTTGAGTGGCAAGAAGAGGTGATCCGTGCCGCCATTACGCTGAAATTGTGTAGTTTNGAGGAAAGCGGGGCGATCCTNGCGGGNGTGACCACCTCCATCCCCGAAGCNGCCGACAGCGAACGCAANTGGGATTANCGGTTNTGCTGGCTGCGGGATTCCTATTTCGTGGTCCAGGCCCTCAACCGCCTCGGNATCACCCGCACCATGGAAGACTATGTGCGNTATATCCTCAACATCGCCNCCGCCACCGACGGCAAGGCNCCGCAGCCGGTCTATGGCATNACGCTCGANACCAAGCTCAGCGAACGCACCGAACCTNACCTTTCCGGGTATCGNGGNATGGGTCCTGTGCGNGCCGGCAACCAGGCCTATGAACAGGTCCAGAACGACNTCTACGGCAGCATCATCCTCACCGCCACCATGTNNTTTTTCGACCAGAGGCTGNCCCANCCCGACAATCTNNATCTTTACGAGNCCCTNGAGGCGCTGGGCCACCATGCCCTGGACCTGTTCCAGCAGCCCGANGCGGGGCTGTGGGAACTGCGCAACGATTCCCATATTCACACCTTTTCCAGCGTCATGTGCTGGGCCGCCTGCGACCGCCTGGCCCGCATCGCCACCCGGCTCGACCTTACGCCGCGCACNGGATTCTGGCGCCAGAAGGCCGAACACATGCGCAAGGTGATTCTTGAGGANGCGTGGAACGCNGACCTCAACAGCTTCGTCGAAAGCTTCGACGGNGANGAACTCGACGCCAGCCTTCTGCTGCTGCATGANCTGGGATTCGTCGAGGCCACGGACCCGCGCTTCATCGGCACCGTGGAGGCCNTCGAGAAACAGCTGCGGNGCGGCGATTTCTTNTTCCGTTACGCCAAGGCNGACGATATCGGAAAGCCCAAGAACGCCTTCCTCGTCTGCACCTTCTGGTATATCGACGCCCTGGCNGCCATCGGGCGCAAGGCNGAAGCCCGGGAGCTGTTCGANAACANGCTCGCCCACCGCAACCATGTGGGGNTGTTGTCGGAGGATATTGACCCCGAAACNGGGGAGCTCTGGGGCAACTTCCCGCAGACCTATTCCATGGTCGGGTTGATCAATTCCGCCATGCGGCTNAGCAAAAGCTGGGAGGNGGCCTTTTGAAGCGNCTGATNGTCGTTTCCAACCGCGTCACCCCGNGCGATTCAGGCAATGCCAGCGCCGGCGGGATGGCGGTGGCNCTTCTCGCCGCCCTCAAACAGCGCGGCGGCCTGTGGTTCGGCTGGAACGGNGAGACCTGCCAGANCCGGGATATNAACCCGGANATCANAAAAACCGGAAGCCTCACCTTCGCCACCATTCCCCTGCCCGAGCCGGANATCGAGCTTTATTACAANGGCTANGCCAACCGCTCGCTGTGGCCCCTGTTCCACTATCGCACCGACCTNGCCCTGTTCGACNANCNTTTCTTCGAGGCNTATCTCCGCGTCAACAGCCTGTTTACNACCAAACTGGCGCCCCTNCTCNACNAGGACGACNTGATCTGGGTCCACGATTACCACCTNATCCCCATGGGCCAGTGNCTGCGCGACGCGAGCATNACACAGCCCATCGGTTTCTTCCTCCACACGCCGTTTCCGGCGATGGAGATTCTACTCACCCTGCCCAACCACGAAAGNATNGTCAAAGGGCTGTGCGCCTANGACCTGGTGGGATTTCAGAGCNCCAGCGACCTGCGCGCCTTCCACGATTACATCCTTCACGAGGCGGNGGGNGAAATCCTCGAGGACGGGGTGGTGCGNGCCTTCGGCCGCGTCCTGATNGCCCGCGTCTACGCCATCAGCATCGATACCGANGGCATCGCCAANCAATCCGTCCGCACCGCCCGCACCAAGGNTCTNGACCGCCTGACNGAAAGCCTCGACGAACGTNTGCTGATCATCGGCGTCGACCGGCTCGACTACAGCAAGGGCCTNGCGCAGCGTTTCCGTGCNCTTGANCGNCTNCTNNAGAATTATCCGGAGAANCGCAACAAGGTGGTGCTCTTGCAGATCGCCCCGCCGTCGCGCACCGACGTGCCCGAATACGCCGATATCCGNCACGAACTTGAAACCCTGGCNGGGAATATCAACGGNCATTTCGCAGAATTCGACTGGGTGCCGATNCGCTACCTCAANAAGGGATATAACCTGCAACNGCTGGCCGGNTTCTANCGCGCCAGCCGCGTCGGCCTGGTAACGCCNCTGCGCGACGGCATGAACCTNGTNGCCAAGGAATTCGTGGCCGCCCAGAATCCNNCCGANCCCGGNGTGCTGGTGTTGTCNCGCTTCGCCGGGGCGGCGCNGGAGCTGAGCGANGCCTTGATCGTCAATCCCTTCGACATAGACGACCTTTCCGATGCTATGCAGCGCGCCATCACCATGCCCCTAAAAGAAAGACGCGAGAGATGGGGCTCCATGATGAAGACCCTGACCGAGAACGACATCTCCGCCTGGCGCGACACTTTTCTGACCGACCTGGAACGGGCCTCCGCCGTTCTTGACGGGGCCTGACCATGGCGGAGCCGGCGCCAGCGCCCAAACTGCTTGCCGATATGGGCGGCACCAACGCCCGCTTTGCCCTGCTCGGTGAGGACGGTAAAATCACCCGTTTCGAAACCCTCGCCTGCGGCGAGTACCCCGGCCCGGCGGCGGCGGCGGCGGCCTATCTCCAGTCCCTTGGCCTCGCCGCGGCACCCATGGAAGCCGCCTTCGCCGTGGCCGCACCGGTGCCCCTGCAGGAAGCCGACGACAGCGTCACCCTCACCAACCGCGCCTGGTCCCTTTCCGTGGCCGAAACAAAGGACCACCTCTCGCTAGCGCGGCTCCACGTGGTCAATGATTTCACTGCCATCGCCCTAGCCCTGCCCCACCTGGAGACAAGCGACATGGAGCAGGTGGGCGGCGGCACGGCGCAAGAGGGCGGCGTCAAGGCGGTGCTCGGTCCCGGCACCGGACTCGGCGTTTCCGGACTTGTGCCCTCGTCTTCATCTTCTCCCTCTCCTTCAAGGAGCTGGACGCCCCTGGCCAGCGAGGGTGGACACGCGACCATGGCCGCGGCCAACGACCGGGAAAGCGCGGTGCTGGCCATTTTGCGGGGAAAGTTGGGCCATGTGTCGGCCGAACGCCTGTTGTCGGGGCCGGGTCTGGTTGCCATCGCTGGAGCTCTGGCGCAGCTGGAGAACCAGCCGGCCCCGGATGAAACCCCCGCCGAAACCCCGGACGAGATTACGCGGCGGGGGTTGAGCGGTGAGGACGGCCTGTGCGCCGAGACGTTGGACATGTTCTGCGCCATGCTCGGCACGGTGGCCGCCGACCTAGTGCTGACCCTTGGCGCGCGCGGCGGCGTTTACATCGGCGGCGGCATCGTGCTCAGGCTCGGCCCCGCCTTCGCGGCCTCGCCTTTTCGCGCCCGCTTCGAGGATAAGGGCCGTTATTCCGATTACCTTGCCGGTGTTCCGAGCTGGGTAATTACCCGCGACGTGCCGGCCTTCGCGGGGCTAAAGGCGCTTCTTTTACAGGGCTGAAGGGGTCTTCCTCGGCCATGGCGGGCAGGCGGTCCAGCTTCGCCACAAGGGGACCACCCCTATAGCGGTGCGGTGGCGGCCTCGAGCCAGGCCGCCGTTTTGGCGTCCACCAGGGGGGTCAGGGCCTCACGAACGCGGGCGTGATAGGCGTCGAGCCAGGCGCGTTCTTCGCCGCCGAGAAGGCCAGGCTCGATCAGAGCGCGGTCGATGGGGGCCAGGGTTAGGGTCTCGAAGGCGAGCATGGCGCGCTCGCTCCCCTTCACCTTGGGGGCGGGGGTGACGGCGAGCAGGTTCTCGATGCGGATGCCGTAGGAACCGGCCTTGTAATAGCCGGGCTCGTTGGAAAGGATCATGCCGGTAGCCAGCGCCGCGCCGCCGCCCAGCTTGCCCATGCGCTGTGGCCCTTCATGAACGCCGAGATAGCTGCCGACGCCGTGGCCGGTACCGTGGTCAAAATCGAGCCCCGCCCGCCACAGCGGCGCGCGCGCCAACGTATCAAGCTGGCCACCCAGGGTGCCCTTGGGAAAGCGCGCCGTGGCAATGGCGATGTGGCCCTGGAGCACGCGAGTGAAGCGGGCGCGCTGTTGCGGCGTTGGCGTTGCGCCGTTTGCCCCGGAAATAAACACGGTGCGGGTGACGTCGGTGGTGCCGTCGCGGTACTGGGCTCCGGAATCAAGCAAGTAGATGTCGCCCGGCTTCAGGTTGCGGTCGCTTTCTGGCGTGGCCCGGTAATGAACCACAGCGCCATTGGGGCCGGAGCCGGAGATGGTGGAAAAGCTCAAATCCATGAAATGGTCGTTGCCCGCACGCAGGGATTCCAGCTTGTCCGCCGCGGCGATCTCGCCGAGCCTGCCCTTCGGCGCGGTGCGCGCCAACCAGGCCAGAAAAGTCACAAGCGCCGTGCCATCGCGCAGATGCGCCGCCCGCATGCCATCGAGCTCCACCTTGTTCTTGCAGGCCTTAGGCAGCTGGCAAGGATCGGTTCCGCGCTCGATGTCGCCTCCGGCGGCGGTGATGCGGTCGAAGAACCAG
>NZAO01000012.1 GCA_002686135.1 Rhodospirillaceae bacterium | reverse complement strand
TCTTCGGTGGGCGGCGTAATCACAGGCAGGGGGCGGACTTCCCCTTCGCCGATGGCAACGGTAACGGCGGCAGGAGGGGAAGGTCGCGCCCGGTCGGATTCAGGAGTGCGGCCCAGCAACCCCAGGATCATCCCCAAGCCGACCCCGCCAAGAAGAGTGGCCGCGCCCAGGGTCAGGAGCACCCGGCACTGTTTGATCCGGCCAAGGTTGAATTTGGTGAAAACCACGCGGACATCAGAAAAGACCGGCATCCAGGAGAACCGCTTCATGGAGCTATTTGGATTCCCTCGCCCGGAAGGAGTCAAGTCCAGGGGGTTAAGTAAGGAGACGGAATATTGGGCGCTTTTCATCTTCTCCCGCCACCTGATATAAGACCCTGAAGGCGCAACACCATCCTGAAACGTCCCTAAAATATTGAAATGTTTCTGTTAATCGACAATTACGACAGCTTTACCTACAACCTGGTCCATTATCTGGGTGAGATGGGTGCCGAGGTGGTGGTGAAACGCAATGACGCCCTCTCCGCCGACGAGGCCCTGGGCCTAGGCGCGCAGGGGATCGTTATTTCCCCCGGTCCCTGCGATCCCGACCGCTCTGGAATCTGTCTCGACTTGATCGTAAAGAACGCCGACGACGGAGCCACGCCCGTGCTCGGCGTCTGTCTGGGCCATCAGGCCGTCGCTCAGGCCTTCGGCGGCAAGGTGGTGCGGGCGCCGGCACCCATGCACGGCAAAGTGAGCAAAATCTCCCACCAAGGAAAAAGCGTGCTCAAGGACCTTCCAGACCCCCTTACCGCCACCCGCTATCATTCCCTGATCGTTGAGAAGGAGAGCCTGCCTGGCTGTCTGGAAATCACCGCCGAATCCGATGACGGGCTGATCATGGGGCTGGCCCACAAGGAGCTTCCCGTTCACGGGGTACAGTTCCACCCCGAAAGCATCGCCACCGAACACGGCCACCGGCTGCTTGGTAATTTTCTTGAACTGGTCACGGGAAAATCCGTCACCCCCCCCACATTAACGCCACCATGAGGATAAGGGGGAGGCCCGTGTCCGACCTTAAACCCTATCTCGCCCTGGTGGCCAAAGGCAAAACTCTTTCCCGGGAAGAAGCCGAAGCCGCCTTCGCTATAATTATGGATGGCGAGGCCTGCGACGCCCAGATCGGCGCTTTCCTTATGGGGCTGCGTCTGCGCGGCGAAAGCGTGGAGGAAATCACCGCCGCCGCCCACATGCTGCGCGCCCGCGCCGCCACCATCGAGGCCCCCGACGACGCTATCGACACCTGCGGCACCGGCGGCACCGCCAAGGGCAGTTTCAATATCTCCACTGCCAGCGCCCTGGTCACGGCCAGCTGCGGTGTGCCGGTGGCAAAACACGGTAACCGGGCGCAGACCTCGAAATCGGGATCGGCGGACGTGCTGGCGGCGCTGGGCGTCAATATCGAGGCCGAACCAGCCTTGCTGCAACTGGCCCTGCAACAGGCTAATTTCTGTTTTCTCATGGCTCCGCGCCATCATGCCGCCATGCGCCACGTGGCCAAGGTGCGGCAGGAAATCGGCACCCGCACCATCTTTAACCTGGTCGGGCCGCTGGCCAACCCGGCGGGCGCGAAACGCCAGCTGGTAGGGGTTTTCGACAAAGCTTGGGTGGAGCCGCTGGCCCATGTGCTGGACCGGTTGGGTCTGGAGCGGGCCTGGGTGGTGCACGGCTGTGACGGCATGGACGAAATCACCACCACCGGACCGACATTCGTGGCCGAGCTGAAGGAGGGAAGCGTTTCCCGTTTCGAGGTGACACCGGAGGAGGCTGGGCTTTCCCTCGCCGCGCCCGAAGATCTTCTGGGCGGTGAGGCGGAGAAAAATGCCGCCATGATGCGCGCCCTTCTGGGCGGCGAGAGCGGCTCCCTGCGTGATATTGTGCTTCTCAACAGCGCCGCGGCGCTGGTCATCGCTGGACGCGCCGAGGATCTGGCCACAGGCGTGGAACTGGCGGCACGGGCTATTGACGAGGGCCGATCACTGGCAACGCTGGAGAAGCTCGTGGCCATCACCAACGGGGAATAGCGGCCATGAGCGACGTTCTGAGCCGTATCTGCGATGACAAGCGGAACCACATCGCCGCCCGCAAACAGGTGCGAGGACTGGGCGAATTATCGCAGGCGACCAAGGCCGCCCCCCCGCCACGGGAGTTTTTTTCGAAGCTGCGGGCGGTCCATGAAAGCGGCCGCCACGCCCTCATCGCCGAGATCAAGAAGGCCTCGCCCAGCAAGGGCCTGATCCGCGAAGATTTCGATCCGGTGAAAATCGCCCATGCCTATGAACGGGGCGGTGCGGCCTGTCTCTCGGTATTGACCGACAAACCCTATTTCCAGGGCGAGAACGGCCATCTGACTGTGGCCCGGGCGGCGGTGTCCCTGCCCGTTCTACGCAAGGATTTCATGCTCGACCCCTATCAGGTGGTAGAATCGCGCGCACTGGGCGCTGATTGCATCCTGTTGATCATGGCCATTCTCGATGACGGCCAGGCCGCCGAGCTGGAAGGGTTGGCCCAGGATCTGGGCATGGATGTGCTAGTGGAAGTCCATGACGAGGCGGAGCTGGAGCGGGCGCTGGCCCTGCAATCGCCCCTGATCGGCGTCAATAACCGCGACCTCAAGACCTTCAAAACCGACCTCGCCACCACTGAAAATTTGGCCTCGCGCCTGCCCCGGGAGCGTTTCCTGGTGAGCGAAAGCGGGCTTTATACCCGCGCCGACTTTGAACGGGTGGCCAAGGCCGGTGCGTGCGCCTTTCTGGTGGGGGAATCCCTGATACGCGAGGAGGATGTGGAGGCGGCCACGAAAAAACTTCTCGGCAGCGGTTACAATAACGATGTAAAGACTGAAAACGCAGGGGGAGACTAAAGCCATGGGCGACTTCACTCATTTCGATAAAGAGGGCAAGGCAACTATGGTGGACGTNTCGGATAAGGACAGCACCGAACGCACGGCCACGGCCAAGGGCTCGGTGATCATGGAGGCCGATACCATGGCCAAGATCGAGCAAGGCGCCATGGGTAAGGGTGACGTGCTGGGGGTCGCGCGCACGGCGGGAATCATGGCCGCCAAACGCACAGCCGAACTGATTCCCCTGTGCCACCCGCTGGCCCTCAACGTGGTCACCGTGGAGTTGACCTGTGACAAGAAACGCAACGCCGTGGATATTGCCGCTACCTGCCGCATCACTGGACGCACCGGAGTCGAGATGGAGGCACTGACCGCGGTCTCGGTAACGGCGCTGACGATCTATGACATGTGCAAGGCCCTGGACCGTTCTATGACAATAATGGACATCAGGCTAACCAACAAATCAGGCGGAAAATCCGGCGTTTATGAGTCTAAATAATGATATCAGTTGAAGATGCGTTAGGGCGAATCACCGGGGCTTTTTCGCCCCTTCCCAGCGTTGAAGTGAGCTTAGTGGAAGCCCTGGATCGGGCCTTGGCCGAAGATGTGCGCGCCGCCGTCAGTCACCCCCCGGCCGACGTCTCGGCCATGGACGGATACGCCGTGCGCGCCGAGGATGTGGCGCAGGTTCCGGTATCGCTTTTAGTAGCGGGCGAAGCCCCCGCGGGAGGCGCCTACAAAGGTGAGGTCACGCCCGGCCAGGCGGTGCGTATCTTCACCGGCGGCACGGTGCCCCAAGGTGCCAACGCCATCGTCATTCAGGAAAACACGAAGCGGGACGGCGACACAGTGACGGTGGTAAAGAGTGCCGGGGTCGGCACCTATATCCGCCGCTGGGGCCAGGATTTCGAGGCTGGCGAGGTGGGGCTGAAGGCCGGACGGCGGCTCACCCCCCGGGATATCGCCTTCGCCGCAGCCATGAATCTGTCGCACTTGAAGGTGCGCCGCAAACCCCGCATCGCCGTGCTATCCACCGGGGACGAGCTGGTCCCACCAGGGGAGGCGCCCGGACCCAATCAGATTCCATGCTCCAACGGCCCCACTTTGGCAGCCTTTGTAGCTTCCTGCGGCGGCGAGGCGGTAGACCTGGGGATCGCTCCAGACGACAAAAAGGCGCTGGCGGTACTGGCCGCGGGCGCCAAGGACTGCGATCTTCTGGTCACCAGCGGCGGCGTTTCCGTGGGCGACCACGACATCGTGCGCGACGCACTGGGCGAGTGCGGCCTGGAGGTGGATTTCTGGGGTGTGGCCATGCGTCCGGGAAAGCCGCTTCTGTTCGGCCATGTGGCGCACGTTCCGTTTCTCGGCTTTCCCGGTAATCCAGGGTCCACCCTAGTCTGCGCCGTGGTTTACCTGCGGCCGGCCATCGATGCCATGCTTGGGATCGGTGACGGAGACGCCGGTGAAATGACGGCGCGGCTAGCCTGTGACCTGGGAGCCAATGATGAACGCCAGGATCACATGCGGGTAAGCCTTTCCCAGGATGCGGAAGGAAACCTCACGGCGGCGCCCTTTCTTAGACAGGACAGCGCTATGATTTCCATCCTCTCCAAGGCTGACGGCCTGTTGATCCGCCCTCCCCTTGCGCCGGCGGCCAAGGCTGGCGACCCCGCTACCGTGATCCCGCTGGTCGGGCGGCGGGCTTGGTAAGGCCCTCTTTCGGGATAAAAAAGCCCTTGACGGGTAACGTGAACCAAACTAGAACATTAGTTAAGGTTTCTATTTTGTTCTCGTTGATGGCCGGACGGCGATTCACGGGGCTGATTACGGGCCTTACCGGATTTCAAGAGAGGCTATTGTTCCCATGCTGACGAAGAAACAACATGAACTGTTGATGCTCATCAACGAGCGCCTGGAACATACCGGCATCTCCCCCTCCTACGACGAAATGAAGGACGCCCTCGGGCTGAAATCGAAATCGGGAATTCATCGCCTCATTACCGGGCTTGAAGAGCGCGGCTTTATCCGCCGCCTGCCCCACCGCGCCCGCGCCCTGGAAGTTCTGAAAATACCAGAGGACGCCGCCGTTTCCACGTCCGCCTCCAAGGACATGGGTGGTGCCGGCTTCGACGCCAAGGTGATCCACGGCAATTTCAAATCTCTCTCCGGCGCGGCCCCCGCCAACGAGGTGGAGGCCGTTGAACTGCCCCTTTACGGCACCATCGCCGCGGGCTCCCCCATTGAGGCCCTGCGCGACGAATCAAACCTGGTGTCGGTTCCAGCCAACCTGCTTGGGCGCGGTGAACACTACGCCCTTGAAGTGGACGGCGATTCCATGATCGACGCGGGAATCTTCAACGGCGACANCGCCCTCATACAGCAATGCGACAACGCCGATAACGGCACCATTGTGGTGGCCCTAATCGATGACGAGGAAGTGACCTTGAAACGGGTCCGCCGCAAGGGCGCCTCCATCGCCCTGGAGCCAGCCAATGCGGACTTTGAGACCCGCATCTTCGGGCCCGACCGGGTCAGGATTCAGGGTCGTCTCGTGGGGCTGATGCGGAAGTATTAGCGCCCCTTGGCGCATCCCGGTGCGGGGATGTCCCTCTCGGCCACACAGACGGAAACAGTTTACCTGCCATGACGGTCGTGACCCGCTTTGCTCCTTCTCCCACCGGATTCCTTCATATCGGAGGCGCCCGTACGGCGCTCTTCAACTGGCTCTATGCCCATCATCACGGTGGAACCTATCTATTGCGCATTGAGGATACCGACCGCAAGCGGTCCACTAAAGAGACGATTAACGCAATTCTCGACGGGCTAGACTGGCTCGGACTCTCTCCTGACGGCGAAGTGGTCTATCAATCGGCCAATGCCGCCCGCCACGCCGAAACGGCGCTGGGGCTTCTCGATGCCGGCAAGGCCTATCATTGCTATTGCAGCCCCGAGGAACTGGCAGCCATGCGGGAAGAAGCCCGCGCCGGCGGCAAGCCCATGGGTTATGACGGGCGCTGGCGCGACCGCGACCCGGCCGACGCCCCGCCCGGCATCCCCCCCGTGATCCGCTTCAAGGCCCCCCAGGAGGGCGACACCGTTATCGAAGACCTGGTCCAGGGCACCGTCACCAACGCCAATGAACATCTCGACGACATGGTGCTGCTACGTGCCGACGGCACTCCCACCTATATGCTGGGCGTGGTGGCGGACGATCACGATATGGGCGTGACCCATGTGATCCGCGGCGATGACCATCTCACCAACGCCTATCGTCAGACCCAGCTTTACCTGGCCCTGGGCTGGGAACCCCCGGCATTCGGACATATTCCCCTGATTCACGGCGCCGACGGCGCAAAACTGTCGAAACGCCACGGGGCGCTGGGGGTGGAGGCCTACCGCGAGATGGGTTATCTGCCNGAGGCACTGCGCAATTACCTGCTGCGGCTGGGCTGGGGGCATGGCGACGACGAGATCATCTCCACCGAACAGGCCATCGAATGGTTCGACCTCGACGCCGTGGTTCGCTCCCCCGCGCGATTCGATTTCGCCAAACTCGACGATCTCAACGGCCATTACCTGCGTCAGGCCGAGGATTCCCGTCTCGTGGACCTGATTACGCCACGCCTTGAAAAAACCCTCGGCCAGGGGCTGGACGAGGCAGCGAAATCACGCCTTGAAAGGGCGATGGGGGGATTAAAGGAAAGAGCAAGGAAAATTGACGAGCTTGCTGAAAGTGCAAGATTTTATGTCATAAGCCGCCCCGTTCCCCTGGACAAGAAAGCGGCCGCCATCCTCAATGATGGAGGCCGTCAAAAAATCGCCGACATCCTGCCCCTGCTCAGCGCCACAAAGACCCGTGAGAACTGGGAGGCGCAAGCGCTGGAANGGCTGGTGCGGGCCTACGCCGAGGAGACCGGGATCAAGCTTGGAGAGGTGGCNCAGCCCTTGCGGGCGGCATTGACCGGATCCAAGACATCGCCGCCCATCTTCGAGGTGATGGACGTGCTGGGCCGTGAAGAAAGCTTGAATCGGCTCTCAGACATGGAGAAATAAGGAAAATTAGCCGCCGCTTCTCCNNTTATGGAAAATGCTGCTATAATGGGCTCCAAGGGNAGATTTTCTTCATTCG
The DNA here is from genome assembly GCA_002686135.1 of Rhodospirillaceae bacterium. GTDB lineage: Bacteria > Pseudomonadota > Alphaproteobacteria > UBA11136 > UBA11136 > UBA11136. The sequence goes on along the minus strand of NZAO01000012.1, from coordinate 2,690 downwards.
TGGAAAATTACAGGAATCCGGTGCANNCCGTGGAGTNTCAATCGCTCTATGTGACCGTCANCCCATAAACCCAGTTCACCCCNAGGAGCGGCGCCNTATGAATCCCAGAGCCAAGGCCCTCAAAATCTCCGCCAANACACAAAAGGATCAGCGCAACACGGTTACGCTTACCGATAACCGTACGGGAANANCCTTNGAGCTGCCGATCCTGGAAGGAGCGGAAGGCCCTAGCGTGGTGGATATCAGGGCNCTCTATTCCCAGACCGGACTCTTTACCTATGATCCGGGCTTTACCTCTACGGGAAGCTGTAATTCGGCCATCACTTTTATCGACGGCGAAGCTGGGATTCTCATGCACCGCGGCTATCGCATCGAAACCCTAGCCGAACACAGCGATTATCCGGAGGTCTGTTATCTGCTGATTAACGGCGAATTACCCACCGGCGAACAGAAACGCAAGTTCATGCAGGCCTTGACCCGCCACACCATGGTGCATGAGCAGATCATCAAGTTCTTCCAGGGATTCCGGCGCGATGCTCACCCCATGGCGATCATGGTGGGCATGGTGGGCGCGCTCTCGGCCTTCTACCATGACGATATCCATGATTTTACCAGTTCTGAGGGACGCTGGATCGCCGTCAGCCGGCTGCTTGCCAAGATGCCCACCATGGCCGCCATGGCCTACAAGTATTCCATCGGCCAGCCCTTCATTTATCCCCGAAACGACCTCAATTATGCGGAAAACTTTCTCCATATGATGTTCGCGACGCCTTGCGAAAACTATCTGGTGAGCCCAGTTCAATCCAAGGCCGTTGACCGCATCCTGATACTCCATGCTGACCATGAACAGAACGCCTCCACCTCTACGGTACGCCTGGCGGGATCGTCCGGGGCCAACCCCTTCGCCTGCGTTTCCGCGGGAATCGCTTCGCTCTGGGGCCCCGCCCATGGCGGCGCCAACGAGGCGGTTCTCAACATGCTACGCAAGATCGGACACAGGGATAATATCCCCGAGTTCATCAAACGCTCCAAAGACAAGAACGACCCCTTCCGCCTGATGGGGTTCGGACACAGGGTCTACAAGAATTACGATCCCCGCGCCGCCGTCCTTCGCGAAAGCTGCCACGAGGTTCTGGAGGAGATGGGCTATAAAGACGAGCCGCTTCTCGATCTCGCTATGGAACTGGAGCGAGTCGCCCTGGAAGATAATTATTTCAAAAAGAAGAAGCTGTTTCCCAACGTGGACTTCTATTCCGGCATCATCCTCCGCGCGCTGGGTATTCCCGCTTCCATGTTCACGGTTATGTTTGCCATGGCCCGCACCGTGGGCTGGATCGCGCAATGGAAGGAAATGACGGAAGACAAGGCCATGAAAATCGGCCGTCCGCGCCAGCTTTATTCCGGCTATAACCAGCGTATCTATCTGCCCATCGAAAAACGCAGCAAGCGCCGCCGCCGCAACGTATTCCCGGGAATCATTCCCGAACAGTTCTGAATGCTGTCCGGCACAGCCCCGGACGTTCACCTGCACTCAATCAGTTTCACCTTGTAGCCGTTGGAGTCCTCGACAAAGGCAATAACCGTAGTGCCGTGTTTCATGGGGCTGGGGAGACGGGGAATGCTAGTATGGAAGGAAACGTCTCGTCTCCCACCATAGCGCGCCCCTTCGCAGGCAAGCTCAACGGGGTTTCTTCACATGGCCAAGGACCAGCCGGGCGGCCTTGAGGCTGGGTGGCTCTTCCCCCTGCCCGATCATGGCCAGGGCCTTGGCAAAGGCGGCGCGCTGTTCCTCACGCGCAGGGGCGTCCATCAACAGCGTCTCCAAGGTCCGGGCCAGGGGCTCCGGGCGGCAGTCCTTCTGCAGAAATTCCGGAATGGCGCCGTAGTCGAGCAGCAGGTTGATGAGGCTGGCGTATTTAACCCGCACCAGACGCCTCGCCAGCCACGCCGTGAGCGGATTCATGCGATAGGCGATGGCCATGGGCACCCCGGCCATGGCCAGCTCCAGAGACACCGTTCCCGAGGCCGCCAGGGCAGCGGTGGCAGCCGCGAAGGCGTGGAATTTTTCCTTCTCGTCACGCAACAGCGTGATCGGCTGTGGCCAGTTGGTGGTGTCGGACTCGATGCGGCCGACCATGGCTGGAACCGCGGGAATAACCACGTGCAATTCCTCGAAGCAGGGAACAAGGCGTTTCAGGGTTTCCCCGAAAACCGGCAATAACCTGGCAATCTCGGTGGCGCGGCTGCCCGGAAGAACACAGAGAACCGAGGCCTCGGGTGCAATGCTGTGCCGCTCCCGGAAGGCGGGGCCGTCGCTCTTCTCGGCATTGCTTTCCATCACCGGATGGCCCACGCATGTGGCAGCCAGGCCCTCGGCCTCGAAATAGGGGGGCTCGAATGACAACAGGGTCAGGAGATGGTCCAGGAAACGCGCCACCTTGCGCGCGCGGCCAGGTGCCCAAGCCCAGACCGATGGCGCCACGTAATGGAGGATGGGGATATGCTTGGTCCCGGCGCGTCCTTTGAGACGCCGAGCCACGCGGAAGCAAAAGCATAGGAAAAGCATAGGAAACGCATAGGAAAAGCATAGGAAAAGCATAGGTAAAGCCTCAAGGATTTAAGCATTTCCTAGTGGATTGAAGCATTTCCTTAAGAATTCACGCCTTCCCTTAAGGACTCAAGTATTAAGG
>NZAO01000011.1 GCA_002686135.1 Rhodospirillaceae bacterium | reverse complement strand
ACGACCCCACCATCATCGGGAACGGTGGTTGCTCCCCCGCCAACATCGCCGCCGGCTTCGACGACCCCACCATCATCGGTAACGGTGGTTGCTCCCCCGCCAACATCGCCGCCGGCTTCGACGACCCCAACACTTGTGGACCTGTTGGAGCTTACCGAAGCCCTCATCAAGGAATTAGAGGAGGAGGAGGCCACCTTCGAATCGCCGTCGGGCGCGCCGACCCGAACACTTGAGGCCCTGTCGGAGCTTCTCGACGCCCTCATCAAGGAATTAGACCAAGAGGAGGCCGCCTTCGAATCGCCGCCGGCTCCGACGACCCCAACATCATCGACCCAACACCAGTGACGCCACCGGTCCCGGCGGCAGGACCGCCCAGCTCGCCACCACCAGCCGCCGCAGTGACGCCGCCGCCGCCGACGGTAGCCGCGACACCACCGCCAACGACGCCAACACCAGTGACGCCACCGGTCCCGGCGGCAGGACCGCCCAGCTCGCCACCACCAGTCGCCGCAGTGACGCCACCGCCGCCGGCGGTAGCCGCGACACCACCGCCAACGACGCCAACGCTGCCTCCCATCCCGACAGGATCAGTCGCGCCAACACCAGTGACGCAAACGCCCTCGGCGGTAGCCGCGACGCCAACGACCCCGATGAAGACAGTAAATGAAAAAATCCACGCCCGGGTCCGCAAGCTTTATAAAGATAACGGTGGCCCTGGGGGCGGCTCCAACGGATGCAATGCGGCATGCGAAAAAGTGGTGGCAACGCTGGAGGCTGAGAGAAAAATAGAAAAGAAGAAGGGAGATAAACAAAGGCGACGAGAAGAGGGCAAGGTTATAGCCACCACCACCATCACCATTTTCGGCACCGGGGTGGGGCTTTTACTTGTCTCAATTCCCGCGGGCGTCGGTGTAGGCGCGGCGACGGTCGTGGGCGTGGTTTCCGGAGTTGGGTCGTTGATAACCGAGGTCGCCTTTAACGTCGGAAGTGAGGGTGGCCTTATTGACGCGGGTCTCGTTAAAAACACTGCAAAAATGTTGGTGGACCCAATAATACCGGGTGGCGGAACCGTCATCACTGAAGGCGTTAAAGCAGTTATTATGGGGTGGTTTTAGGTGGTTTAGTCGAGTATGGGAGCTATGTATTTCCAGGATAACACGGTGATTAGAAAGGCCATTAACAACCGTTGGCGGACTTGGCTAACTGCCTTGATGCTTACGGTGATGGCGGGCATTTCGAGCCAGGCCAGTGCTCAAAAGATAGATACAGCCGCGATCGACGCGCTACCGGGCGATATTCAGCTCGCCGTCTACGGCGCGATCGCGACGATCCGCGGTTTCGATACCGCCACGCTCGAGCTGCCTGTGACCGTGGAGCCGCCGGCCATTGCCGGGCTATACGAATCGACCTTTCGCTACATTGGCTTCGGTTTACATCGGATCGACATTGACGTCTATTCGCAACTCGATGGCGAGCCGTCTGGCCGGCGCCTGCTTGCACAACTCGTGCTGCAGGATTTGATCNACAGGCGCGTGATCCTCAGTGTGCTGCTGCACNACCGTGTCCAGGAAACGGGCGTCACTATCGATGCGGGCATAGCCCAGGTGGTGACCCCAAAGCAGCCGGATACCCGCTTCTTCGTGGTTCCGGCGGCGCTTCTGCCGCAACCGCTACTCGGCAACATGACACATGCGGAGTTGGTCAAGCTCGCCGTCGAGAACGACCATCTGGTCAGTCCTGCCGCCAATCCGAGCCAACCTGACGACTATGCGGTGCTGGCACTGGCGCTTGACCGACTGCCGGGCGGTGACACCGTGTTCATACAGCCTAACGGGGGGACTTCATTTTTAACTGAAGTCGTTGACTTCGCGGGCTTCAGGGTGGGCATAGCTCGCGGCAGCTTCGCGCTCGCCGAGCTCGGCCGCTCCATCACCATGGAACTAGCGCATCTTCCGGCCCCCGAACAAGGTGAATCGCCAGAGCCGAGGCGTCTAGTTGCAACTGCAAAACCCTTGCAATATGCCGAGTGAGCGCCCGCAGCGCCAGTATTAGCCGGCGAAGACGATATTGCCCTACGCCTGCGCGAGTTGGAGGAGCTTCACGACGCCGACCTCATCACGCAGTACGATTACGAAGTCAAGCGACAGGAGATTCTCGACTCGCTTTAGGCCATTACATTGTCGGCAAAATGATTTGTGAGACGCATCAAACGCTTGATCTGAATGTCGTCGGTGAGGCCTGTCTCGCGGCGCTGGAGCAATGGGCCTGGGACGGCAGTGCATCTGTCCTGAAATAACCACCCCGACACCCGGCAGACACCAGCACAGCTGGCCACAGTTCCATGACCGGCGGCATCGCGCTAAGCTCTATCTGCCATGAAACGACTGCTCACGATCATGCTCCTCACCGTCTCGTCGACTGCCCATGCGGGCGACTTCTCTGGCAAGCCTCGCATTATTGATGGCGACACCATTGAACTAGCCAGTCAGCGTATCCGCCTTCACGGCATAGACGCGCCAGAAGCCAAGCAGACATGCACAAGGGAAGGACAGGAGTATGCATGCGGACAGGAGGCAACTTGGGCGTTGGCCCGTATCATCGAAGAGCATTGGGTAACGTGCCAGCAAAAGGATACTGACCGATACGGGCGGATTGTTGCCGTCTGCTATATGGCCGAGGGGCAGATAGATATTAACGCCCTATTGGTTGAACAGGGTTGGGCGTTGGCGTATCGGCGTTATTCAATGGATTATGTCGACGAGGAAAATACGGCAGAGGCTTTACGGGCTGGCATGTGGGCTGGGGATTTTATGAAGCCGTGGGAGTGGAGGAAAAAATGAAAAAGTGGGGGAGGATCAGCGTATCAGCGTCATAAAGTTGACGTAGAGTTGTCGGGCGGTCTTATTCAGAATAGGCAGCGCTGTATCAATTTCAGCTGTAAGCTTCGTCAGGGCCCCGGCGCCTAGGACCGTTTGAAGTGATTTCTGGTACTCCGGTACGCAGCCCCATTCCTTTGCTGTGGTGTCCGTTATCTCGATATGGAACTGCAAACCATACGCCATACTCCCGATCCGGAAGGCCTGTATTGGACAAACCTCGCTGCTTGCCAACGTCACCGCCCCTGGTGGCAGGTTAGAAACAGCAGCCGAATGCCATTGCATACATGTCAGCGATTCTGACAGACCCGAGAACAAAGGGTCGTTCAAACCTTCCAACGTCAGCGAAACATCCATGATACCGACTTCTGGCGCTGCCGTCGGACCAACCTCTCCGCCCAATGCGGCGGCCAAGAGTTGATGCCCAAGGCAAAACCCGAGGAAAGGTTTATCTTGCCGCACCCATTCGCAAATTACTGCCTTCTCCGCCACTAACCAGGGATGCGTGTCCTCCTCCCAGACATCCATCGGACCGCCCATGACAAACAGGACGTCGTAGCCCTCTAGAGAGGGTATGCGTTCGCCTTCATCCAGTTCAACGACATCCCAGATTATGCCATCATCCGCTAGGAAATCGCGGAAAATGCCAGGATGCTCAACCGAAATATGCTGCAGGACAAGGGCGCGCAACTGTCTAAACCAGCCCCGTGCCAAGGCTCATGTCCTCACTACAGAACCGTTTCAGCCTCGATAGGTAGGCGTTGACGCAGTTAAATATTTCCTTCGGGACCATAACCTCGCCGAAAAAAATTGGACCTACACTATTTTTCAATTTCCAATCCTCACAGGCATAACCTTCCGACGGTCCGCCGAGCAGAAGGAGGGCAGGTAAACAGAAAATGATGAGTAGTCGTTTTATGGCAGACAGCTTAGCGCGATACCGCCTGTGATGGAACTGTGGCCAGCCGTGCTGGTGCCTACCGGGTGCTGTGGTGGTTATTTAAATTCAGGCAGAAGGGCTAGATGCCCATGACCAGTCCGAGGTAATAATACGGCCTAAATGTTCTGTAAGTTTCATATTTTCTTTGTAATCAATATCCAAAGTTAATACGGCAGGTTTTCCACAATTAAAAGCTTCTTCCAAATTGGATTTTATATCGGACGAACATTTAACTTTTTTACCCCAACATCCAAACGCCTCTGCAAGTTTTACAAAATCCGGGTTGGTAAATTTCAAATCGGTGTGGTCTTGGAATTGGTCTTGTTGCTTCCACTTAATTAATCCGTACTCGTGGTCCTCCCAAATCATTACCACCATATTAATTCCCATACGAACGGCTGTTTCCAAATCCTGAATATTCATGAGCCCTCCGGCATCCCCGCAAATTGCTAAAACTTTTTTCTCCGGAAATACTTGCTTTGCGGCCAAGGCACCAGGCAAGGCAAAACCCATCGTAGAAAATCCGTTGGAAATAAGGCAGGTATTAGGTTCATCACACTGATAATAACGGGCAATCCACATTTTATGGGCACCCACATCGGACAAAAGAATATCCCCTGGCCCCATAACTTCGCGCACGTCCCAGAGAACTTTTTGGGGTTTTATTAATGGTTTAGTTTTATCGTCCTTATATTGTGAAAAATCCTCCATCATGATCCTACGCACCGAAGCATAGCAATCTGGATCTAGCAAACTAGATCGATTTTTGAAATACTGATTAAGTTCCCAAAGAGATGCCGCTATATCGGCATGAATATCTACTCTAACTTGGTAGTTGATATCGATTTCATAAGGGAGGAAGTCTATATTTATAATTTTCTTTTCATTGCCTTTATTCCAAAGACATGGATGGTACTCCACCATATCAAAGCCTACAGCAATCACTAAATCCGCTTTCTCCATTTCCAAAGAGATATGATCCCGAGATTGCAATCCCATTGTATACAAGCAGTGAGGATCATTTCTTGGAATAGCGCCCTTTGCCATAAATGTGTTGATCGCCCCCATCCCCGTATAGTTCACAAAATTTCTCAGTTGTTTAGATACTCGTTTCCGAACGCATCCATTCCCAGCTAAAACCACTGGATGGTCGGCACTTTCAATGACAGCTATAGCTTCTTTAATAGCTTTGGGATCTGGATAAGGTCTGCGGGTTCGTTTTACCGGAAACGGGGATATCGAACTATCTTGTTTGGCAATATCCTCAGGTAATTCTATATGACAGGCACCAGGTTTTTCCGTTCTAGCAACTTTCACCGCTTTCCGAACGATTTCTGGGATATTATCAGGATGGGCAATAGATACATTCCACTTGGTAATGGGTTGAAACATATTCACCGTATCCATGACTTGATGCGATTCTTTATGCATGCGTCTCGTATCTGCTTGTCCAGTCAATACAATCATAGGCGCTCGGTCCATATTCGCATCGGCGACACCAGTAACCAAGTTAGTAGCTCCTGGTCCCAAGGTTCCCAAGCAAACTGCCGGATTACCAGTGAGTCGACCATAAACATCCGCCATGAACGCGGCTCCTTGCTCATGTCTACAGAGAACAAATTTTATTTTTTTAGATTTTTTAAGGGACATCATAAAATCAGCATTTTCTTCACCCGGCAGCCCATATATGTATTCGATGCCCTCTTCCTCCAAGCATTTAACTAACAAATCAGACGCTTTCACAGTCAGGCTCCCCTTTGACAAAAATTATTCTTGATCCATAAGTAGTTACAGCTTCAAAACATCTCATTGGATAAAAATACTCTATTATTATAACAGTGATTCATCCACCAATTTGACCCGCCATTTTTGTCTCCATTTTTTGATCTGTTCTTCAGTCGGGTTAGGAAAGGTTCTTGCCTGCTCCCATCAACTGGTCCATTTGCAATGTTAGTACATGACCGGTTCTCGGTCCGTTGGAACGATGGTTTCCGAAACCGGCGGGCGATACTATGGGCCGGCGCAAATCGACGAATCAAAGGGTGAGCGATGGTTCTGTTCCGAGGAAGAAGCCCGAGTTAGAAAACAGGCCTAGAAGTTTCTATTGTTTTTATGACGTGCATTTGTCTAACGTCAGTACCTGGGGACGGATTGATACTTGGCGATGATCCTACCCCACTGAAGTGGCCTACTCTTTCATGATGGGAAAAGGAGGACCATGTGTTGGGTGTTTGCAGAATCCATCTTAGGCCTGGTTGGGGAAGATTGGTTATATGACCGGCGATATTTCGTTCGTTACCGGAGGAGCGGGATTTATCGGTCGTCATTTGGTTCGTCAACTCGTCGAGCAGGGCGAACACGTGAGGGTTCTCGACATCGACTGTAGTCCCGAGCCGCTTCCGAAGGAAACTGAGGTTGTTAAAGGGTCGGTCCTTGACGCTCCGGTCCTCCGGAAGATGATGCGAGGAGCCCGGCGGGTCTACCATCTTGCCGCCGATCCAAACCTGTGGGCTCGGAATAAGGTCTCGTTCTACCAAACCAATTTCGAAGGAACCCGTGCTGTGTTGCAAGCTGCGCACGTGGCCGGCGTTGAGCGCATAGTTCACACTTCCACCGAATCGATCCTGAAAGGAAATGCCAAAACGGACGGCTCAATCCATGAGGATACTCATTTGTCCGGCCTCAGCAACATGCCGGGTGCGTATTGTAAATCTAAATACCTTGCGGAAAGGGCCGCCCTTGAGGCCGCCTCGGCGGGGCTTCCTGTCATTGTTGTCAACCCGACCTTGCCGATCGGTCCCGGTGACTGGAAATTGACACCGCCAACGCGGATGCTACAGGGGTTTCTCACGGGAACGTTTCCGGCATATTTGCAATGCCAACTCAACCTAGTGCCCGTGGAGGACGTCGCGCGCGGACATGTTCTAGCAGCGGAAAAGGGCCGGGTCGGCGAAAGATACATCCTGGGCGGAGAGAACATCATGCTCAGCCAGCTCCTTATGATGGTGGAGCATCTGACTGGGCAGGCTATGTCAAAGCACTGCATTCCTTACTGGCTGGCTTTCGTCACCGGCGCCGTTAATGAATTCGTTTCAGACCACTTCACCCACAAGCCGCCGACGGCGCCACTCGCTGGGGTGCAATTGGCCCGTTCGTCCTCGAAGTTCCAGTCGATTAAGGCACAAACCGAACTTGGGTTTAAAGCGGGCTCTTTGGAGGCGGCACTCGTCCGCGCAATCGCCTGGCTCAGCGGATCTGGGTTCCTGAAAGCCCAGAGAAAAGAGTGGCAAACCGCCATGACACTTGTCGACGGGATTCGTAAAGAGAGGGTCTAACTCATCGGCACCTATCACCGCCAGGACAAGTAATGGAAGGATGGCGCGGGAAGGCCGTAAACTTTCCGTTCTGGATCAATCCGGTCGGGCTCAGAAGCTGAGGGTGATTTCCCGGCTATTCTTAACCTCCGACAGATGAGGAAAAAATCAAAATAGAGTGGGAAATCCTGCAGCCTTGCGGGCAATGGGGCGATGGAGTAAGACTTTTTCCCCGCGCCGGCCTCTCTTACGTCCCCTTCGTCTAGAGGCCCAGGACACCGGCCTCTCACGCCGGCAACAGGGGTTCGAATCCCCTAGGGGACGCCAATCTTTTCAGAAAAGCGAACTGGACCGGCTGTTCCATTGACGGCCGCCATGGCAGCGCGGCTAATTGTCGCATCAAAATGTCCGGATGCGCACAGTTTCATCGTTCATGCGGCACTGTTTTTTCGGTTTTCCCCACGAAGATTTTCAGAGATTTGCGGTCTTTCCTTGAGGCGCATCATATTGTGCTAAGGGGCAAATCCCATTGGTTTTGCTATGCGATTAATTATCGTTACATTTTTCGCTACGGCTTCTTTTCATATTGTGATCGTCGGTGAGGAGGATGTGAGTCGATTGCGATCCGGGTATGCTTTTCNGTTAAGCACAAGTCAATCTCTTGACGCCATGGAGATAGGTGTGACGTAGTGAAATTCGTTAGCAACCGACTTGGTGAGGACCAAACATGGTCCGTGCGGTTGATCTGGCGCTGGATTCGTTTGTCACCCGGATCGGGGTCTCAAACTTGAAAGGTTGGCAAATATGATTACCGGGTTTTCAAAAAAATGGCGGGTTCCTGCATTAGGGTTCTTAATGATTGCCGTTTGGTTGGGGCCGACCAACCATAGTAAGGCCGCGGAGACCGGCCAACAAATTTTCCAAAGTCTTTGTACAGCTTGCCACACCATTGGCGAGGGAAGATCGGTGGGGCCTGATTTGGCGGGCGTAACCACGCGCAGGGAAGAAGATTGGCTCAAACGGCAAATCAAAGATCCCGAGGGGCTGATTGAAGAAAATGACCCGATTGCAATGCAACTTTTACAGGAATCCGACAATATTCCTATGGTGTCACTCGGATTAGGCGATGAAGAAGTGGCAGCGGTAATTGCATATCTGAAGAGCATCGAACAACAAACTGATGTGGTCGTCGGTCTTCCTTCTCAATATGTACCCACTGTGCTCATAGGCATAGTGGTGTTGATTATCCTCACACTGGTGGGACTCCGAGTGGGAAAGAAGAAAGTGGACGTGAGATGATTTCAAAAACCATGGGTATCAAAAGAAATCAAAAGGTATGTCATGAAAAATAACAGCAACTGGTTCGACGTAAGCGAGGACTCTCGTTCGTGGGAGGAGTTTTACAGAAAAAGGTGGAGCTACGACTACAGCGTAAGGTCGGGTCACGGCGTGAACTGTTCCATGGCTTGCAGTTGGGAGGTCTTCGTAAAAGACGGGCTTATATGCTGGGAACTTCAAAAAACAGATTATCCGCAGATTGATCCCGATATCCCGAATGTTGAACCCAGGGGTTGCCAGAGAGGCGTTACCGCTTCCTGGTATCCTTACAGCCCCTTGAGGCCGAAGTTTCCGTACGTACGCAAAGTACTGTGGGATTTTTATACCGAAGAACTCAAAAGCGGCAAAGATCCTGTCGAGGCCTATGCAAGCGTTGTTGAAGACGAGGAAAAATCAAAAATATATAAATCCGCCAGAGGCAAGGCTGGTTGGAAAAGAGTGAGTTGGGACAAAGCAGTTGAGCTGGTCGTGGCGGGCCAGATTCACACCATCAAAAAGCATGGCCCCGACCACATGGCCAACTTCTCGCCTATCCCCGCAATGAGCCTGCTCAGCTTCATTTCAGGGCACAGATATAACAATTTACTGGGCGGCATATATTGCAGTTATTACGAGTGGTATCACGACCTTCCGCATGTTTCTTCCTCTATGTTCGCGGATCAAACGGAAAACTGCGAAAGCTCCGACTGGTATCTTGGCACTTACTGGGTTGTTGCCGGTTCAAACATGAACATGACCCGTACCGCCGACTGCCATTTTCTTTCCGAAGCAAAATACCGGGGCTCGAAAGTAGTGGTGCTTTCTCCCAACTATTCGGATGTGACGAAATACGCCGATACATGGGTTCCGGTTGTACCCGGAAGCGATGGCGCCTTCCTTATGGGCTGTATCCATGTGATCCTGAAAGAGTTCTATGTCGATAAGGAAACGCCATACTTCACCGAGTATGCAAAACAATATACCAACCAGCCCTTCCTCGTTGTGCTGGAGGAAGATGGCGATAAGTATCAAATGGGACGGTTCCTGCGGGCGTCTGACGTTAAAGAATACGCCAAGGAAGAGAATGCCGACTGGAAACTTATCATGACCGATGGTGCGGGGAACCTGCACCTTCCCACCGGGTCCATCGGTTTCAGGTGGGAGAAGGAACCAACGGGCAACTGGAACCTTCAACTAAAAAACGCTGTTACCCAAGAAGAGTTTGACCCACTCCTCACCCTTCTCGGAAATGATGACCAAAAGGCAATGGTCTCATTCAGCGACTTTACCGATACCTTCAATATAGATATGGGCAAGACAAAAGGGGAGAGCCAGAAGGCAGTAGAATTTTTGCGCGAAGTTCCCGCCAGAAAGATAAAAACGAGTGATGGCAAGGAACTGCTCGTAACCACCGCCTTTGATCTTTTGATGGCCCAGGCCGGTGTATCAAGAGGGCTGGGTGGCGATTATCCCAAGGACTACAACGACCCGAGGCCATACACTCCGGCCTGGCAGGAATCGCAAACGGGCGTGAGCAGAGACCTTGCCATACAGGTGGGAAGGGAATTTGCCGATAATGCTGAAAAGACAAAAGGAAAATCACTGTTCATAACAGGACCGGGATTGCAGCACTTTTACCACGGCGCTTCCCTATATTACCGTAACGAGGCGGTGATGCTTGCCCTTTGCGGCTGCAACGGAGTGAACGGGGGTAATTTCAACCACTATGTTGGCACCCAGCACACCCGCTTGAATGCTGCATTTGTCAATCTCAGTGGTGCACTCGATTGGTCAAGGCCGCCGCGGCTGATGAACAGCACCTCTTTGTGGTATTTCCATACCGGCCAGTGGAGATATGACAGTATGCCCCTTGACACCCAGTGGGCCACGGGGGCCAAGAAACTTCCCGCTTTCAACCACGCGGCCGACATGAACGCCCTTGCCGTCAGGTTGGGGTGGCTGCCTTTCTTCCCTCAAATCGACAAGAAGAATTCGATGAAGCTTTACAAGGAAGCCATCGAAGCAGGGTGCAAGACCGATGATGAAGTAAAAGAATGGGTCGCAAAGCGGTTCAGGGAAGGCACGTTAAATTTTGCCATTCATGATGTGGATGCCCCTGAAAACCAACTGAAAATGCTTACCGTCTATCGCGGAAACCTCATAGGAACCAGCATGCGGGGGCATGAACTGGCGCTCAAGCATTTCCTCGGAACACACAATAATGTTTTGTGGGACGAAGAGCCGGCAAAAGACCTAGTGAACGAAATAGAATGGCATGATGAAGCCGCCATCGGCAAACTGGACTTCCTGGTGAACCTCAACATACGAATGGATTCTACCGCCAATTATTCCGATGTGGTTCTGCCGTCCGCCTTCTCGTACGAAAAATACGACGTCACATTTGGAGCTATGCACACATTTGTTCA
>NZAO01000010.1 GCA_002686135.1 Rhodospirillaceae bacterium | reverse complement strand
CCCGGCGGCGGGTTTTCTTCACAGGCGTGGAAATCCAGGCGTTTCACGGTTCCGAAGCAGCATTTGCCAGGCTGGCACGAATCTTGATATTCCTACCTTGACCGCCCAGTGAGGCGGTCGGGGGGTTGCCAAACGGCGTCGCGTATCGCGTATGCGTTGCCTGTATCGCGTTTCCACGAACCGCCCCTTTTCCCACAGGGTGAGAAGTGGGGGGGTGGCCCGTGGTATCTGGTGTTTTCAGGAAAACTCCCTTTAACCTTGGGTGCGCCGAGAGGGCGGCCCTGAACGCGTTATGACAAGGAGTGGACATGAAAGCCTTGCGGATTTTATTGGGGGTATTGGTTGCCGGAAGTTTCGGCCTGCTATCTCCCCAGGCGCTGGCCCAGGAAGCGGTGGCGCTGAGCGACGGAAACACGGCCTGGATCCTTACCTCCACGGCGCTGGTCCTGTTCATGACCATACCCGGCCTGGCCCTGTTCTACGGAGGACTGGTGCGGTCCCAGAACGTGCTTTCGGTGCTGATGCATTGTTTCATCATCTGCTGTCTGGCCTCGGTTCTGTGGCTGGTGGGCGTCTATAGCCTGTCCTTTAGTGACGGCGGCGAATTCAACGCTTGGATCGGCGGGCTCGACAAAGCCTTCCTGACGGGGGTGGGAGCTGACACACTGTCCGGGGATATCCCCGAGAGTGTGTTCTTCATGTTCCAGATGACCTTCGCCATCATTACCCCGGCGCTTATCGTCGGCGCCTATGTGGAGAGAATCCGGTTCGGCGCCGTGATTCTGTTTTCCGCCCTGTGGCTGGTCTTCGTCTATGCTCCGGTATGCCACTGGGTGTGGGGTGGCGGTTGGCTCGGCGACATGGGGGTTCTCGATTTCGCAGGCGGCCTAGTGGTCCATGTAACCGCCGGCGTTTCGGCCCTGGTAATTGCCATGTCCTTGCGCTCGCGCAGGGGGTTCCCTGATAACGTGTTGCCACCGCATAGTCCGGGCATGGCCTTAACGGGCGCGTGCATGCTGTGGGTCGGCTGGTTCGGCTTCAACGCTGGGAGCGCCCTTGCCGCCAACGGAAGCGCAGGCATGGCCATGCTGGTGACGCAAATCTCAGCGGCCACCGCTTCACTGGTATGGATGGCTATTGAGTGGGCTAAATACGGACGGCCCACCCTTGTAGGCACCATCACCGGCACCATCGCCGGACTGGCCACCATCACTCCGGCTTCGGGTTTTGTGGGTCCCGTCGGAGGTCTGGTGATCGGCGCAGCTGCGGGCACCGTCTGTTTCTACATGGTGAACGTAGTCAAGGCGCGCTTCAAGATCGATGATTCCCTTGACGTGCTAGCTGTTCACGGCATCGGCGGCGGCACCGGAATCCTGATGGTCTCCGTCTTCGCCGCCACCGAATACGGCGGACTCGGCCTTGCCGAGGGTATGACCATCGGCAGCCAGTTCACTGTCCAGGCCGTGGGCGTCATCGCCACCGTGGTGTGGTCTGCGGTGGTGAGTTACATCATCATCAAGGTGGTGGCCGCCGTGGTGGGTCTTTCCGTCGGCGAAGACGAAGAGCTAGAAGGGCTGGACATCACGGTGCATGGCGAAAAGGGCTACGAACTATAAGGCCCGTCGCTTAAGGGCCAGGATACGCCGGCCCTAAGAAAAGGACAGGGTGCGTCAGCCTCAGGAAAAGGCTGGAAGCCACCGGCCAACAACGATGGCGTTGCTTGAGGAAAAGGGGCCATACGGCCCCTTTTTCTTGTTCATTCCGCCCCCCGAGCACCCAACCTGTAGTGGTGAGGTTTTTCACTATATACCTGATCCTGTGGGTTTGTGAGCCTGTGCCCTTGTGGCCCGTGCTGCGTCGGCATACAATTGATGCGGTTTTCATGATTCGTTTTCCATAAATCGGGCCCCGGGGATGTCGGCACAGATCGGACAGCCCAAAAGAATCACGTTTCTTCCCTTCGGAACCGGCNCCTTTTTCCGCCGTCGCCTGATCGAGCTTGCGGGGCTGATGCTGTTGTTACTGGGCACCGCGCTGGCGCTGGCCTTTTTCGGCTATCACCCCACGGACCCATCCCTCAATACGGCCACCGAGGGGGCGGCGCTCAACCCGCTGGGGCTGGCGGGAGCCATTGTCGCCGATCTGGTGCTGCAGTCTCTCGGCTTGTCAGGCTATCTGGTCTCGCTGGTGTCCGTGGTATGGGGTTGGCGGTTGATGACCAAAAAAACCAACCCTCATTTCTGGTTTTCACTCGCCGCGCTTCCCCTATCCCTGATCCTTGCCGCAATTGCCCTTTCCGTTTTGCCGCCACCACAGGGCTGGCCTGTGTCATTTGGCAGCGGCGGTTTTACCGGACAGCGTATCCTTTCACTTCTGGTGGAATGGACCTCGGAGCTTGGCGCCGGAATGTCCACGGACGATCTGGCCACCATTCTTGCCGTCATTTCCATGTTCCCGGCCCTGGCGGTTCTCGGCGTGTCCTTTGGTCTGTCGGGACAGGAATGGGCGATGCTCCTGCGCCATGGGTGGAAGGGCCTGCGCGGCGGTAGCACGGCGGTATTTTACATTGCCACCGCCATTTGGGGGTGGACATGGCGCGTGGCGCAGGCCCTTCTGATGCGTAAAAAAACCGCTGCCCACATGGAACCCCAACTGGCCGGCCCCGGGTCTGGATATGGGGCCATGGCCGCCGGCCAGCCGGCGGCCAACCCCGGCGCGCACCCCTTGGTGGCGGCGCGTTCTCCCGCACCGACACAGGGAAAACGCGCCAAGGATTCCCGCCAGCCGCGGCTCAAGCTCGACCCGCGCGACCATTACGCCATACCGCCCTTCGACCTTCTCGACCTTCCCGAGGAACCGGACACGGGCGGCGTCGTGGATGACGAGGGCCTTTCCAAGAATGCACGTCTGTTGGAATCCGTCCTCGATGAATTCGGTATTCGTGGCACCATCGTCAAGGTGCGGCCGGGACCCATTGTCACCCTGTATGAACTGGAACCGGCGCCGGGCACCAAAACCAGCCGCGTCATTGGTCTGGCCGACGATATCGCCCGCTCCATGAGCGCCATTTCCGCTCGTATCGCCGCCATTCCGGGCCGCAACGCCATTGGAATCGAGCTTCCCAATGCCGCTCGCGAAACTGTGCTGTTACGGGAACTTCTTGAATCCAAATCTTATGAAAAGACCGCCACCCTGTTGCCGCTGGTTCTGGGAAAAGACATCAGCGGTGCCCCGGTGATCGCCGACCTCGCTCGCATGCCTCACCTTCTGGTGGCGGGAACCACCGGCTCCGGCAAGTCGGTGGCCATCAACGCCATGATCCTATCCCTGCTCTATCGCCTGCCGCCGGACGACTGCAAGCTTATCCTTATTGACCCCAAGATGCTTGAGCTCTCCGTCTACGACGATATCCCCCACCTTCTCACCCCAGTGGTCACCGAGCCGAGGAAGGCGGTGGTGGCACTGAAGTGGACCGTTCGCGAAATGGAAAGCCGCTATCGCCTGATGTCCCATATGGGGGTGCGCAATATCGCCGGCTATAACGAGCGCGCGGCTAAGGCCCGGGCCAAGGGCGAGATTCCCATGCGCAAGGTGCAGACCGGATTCGACCCCGAGACCGGAAGTCCGCTGTTCGAGGACCAGCCCATCGACCTCTCGCCGATGCCGCTTATCGTCGTGGTGGTGGACGAAATGGCCGACCTCATGCTGGTGGCGGGTAAGGATATCGAGGCCGTCATCCAGCGTCTTTCACAAATGGCGCGGGCGGCTGGCATCCATATTATTATGGCCACCCAGCGTCCTTCGGTAGATGTGATCACCGGTACCATCAAGGCCAATTTCCCCACCCGCATAAGCTTCCAGGTCACCTCCAAGGTGGACAGTCGCACCATTCTCGGCGAACAGGGAGCCGAACAGCTCCTGGGACAGGGCGACATGCTGTATATGGCGTCGGGCGGCCGCGTGACCCGGGTCCATGGCCCCTTCGTCGGCGATGACGAGGTGGAAGCCGTGGTCACCTACCTGAAATCCCAGGGAGAGCCCTCTTATGTGGACAGCGTCACCGATGAAGAGATTATGGAGGCCGGGTTTGGCGGCGGCGAGGCGGGAAACAGCAAGGGTGGCGACGCCCTTTACGACCAGGCGGTGGCCCTGGTGTGCCGGGAGCGCAAGGCCTCCACAAGTTTTGTCCAGCGCCACCTGAAAATCGGTTATAACCGGGCAGCGCGGCTGATCGAGCAAATGGAATCCCAGGGCATCATCGGCGCCGCCAATCACGTGGGTAAAAGGGAGGTTCTGGCTTCCGACCACAGTGGCAGATGATCGCCCGCCTGTATGTGTTCCCGGCGCCATGTTCCCGCCGCAAACGAATCCTATGAATGCCTGGAGGGAGAATCGTTTGACCCGGCGTCAGTTCATATTCATGCCACCGGTTGTATTCTGTCTTGGGTTGGCCCCGGTGGCCTTTGGCGGAAGTGTGCCGGCGCCTCTTTCCATCGAGGGGGCCGTGACGGCGGTCACTCAGCCGGTGGCGCTGAGCCCCGACGACCAACGGGATATCGCCCGCATCGAGAGTTATTTCGACGCCATCACCACCATGAGCGCCCGCTTTTACCAGGTCACCTCCGAGGGCGGGGTGGCCGAAGGGCGGCTTTATCTTTCGCGGCCGGGTCGGCTGCGGGTGGATTACAATCCGCCTATTCCCCTACAGATCATCGCCGACGGGAAGAATCTTATTCTTTTCGACCGCGAGCTCAATTCGGCCGACGCCATCGGGCTTGACGATACCCCGGCCGGTGTTCTTCTGCGGCCCAATCTTAATCTCGGCAGTGATATCAAGATTTCCGGTTTTTCCAGAGCCAGAAGTGTTCTGCGGCTGACGTTGTTCGATGGTGAAAACCCGGATGCCGGGACCCTGGCCCTTACATTCTCCGACAAACCGCTGGTTTTACGCAAATGGGCGGTGACCGATCCCCAGGGAATCGTCACCACGGTGGCCCTGCTTGACGCCCGCTTTGGGATGGAGCTGGACCCCGAGCTTTTCGTCTTTGAAGATCCGCAAAAGCTCTATTTTCCCTTCTAAAACTGAAGCCCGGCCCCGCCCTTCCAGGCAAGAAGGGTTGAAACCCACAACTCCTGCTGCGGCGAAGGATCCATGGTTATGCTTCATGCCTGCGCCATGATATTTCCACCAGCCCCGTCCGCGAGGGTCATGATTGCCACCCCAAAACGTATTCGGTCCAAAATCACGGAATATTGCGTCTCGGCCAAAAAAAGGGAAAGAGAGCACCGGTCCATCATGTTCATATCGACCTTGAAGCAGTCCGCCGTGTGTGCCAAAAGCAAAACTAGAAAATTTTTATTTCAATATCAGCGGCTTAACGTGGCTGCCTAGAAATACACAAATGTATTTTATTGAAGGGGCGTTTTTCACGGCGGCGCCTTGAGGGGTGCCGCCAAAAATTATATGAAAAATCTATAATCTAGATTATATTTCTATGAATTTTTCCCGGCATTTATTTTCTACTCTGGCATTAATCCATAATCTAGATTATATTTCTATGAACTTCTCCTGGCATTTATTTCCTAACCCGGCATTACAGTGGTTTTCCCCACACCATAACGTAAATTTCATAGCCGCAATATCAACATAACTGATTGAAATATAATGGCATACTTTCATTTTTTTGCGTGTGACCTCCGAAGGCCAGCGACCGTACTTGCCGCTTCGGGAAAAACCGGAATATCTCCTGTGGCATGAGAGGCCTCTAAAAACCACCGGGGAGGCAAGGGAAGGGCCCGGTTTGGCTTAAAAACAGGGGGTTTCCTTCTTCTTCCGTTTTTTCCATGTTTTTTCTTCAGGGGAGATATTGATGCGCCCGGTCTGGTGCCCCATTTATGTACCAAGAGCATTCAAAGGCCGTATAGGCGGCTTTTGAAGTGCCGGGGCTGGTTCCCCTGCTTTCCCCGGCGTCCGCAAGGAGCTCGGGCGTCCGGCCGCCCCCCGGCTGGACGCCCATCTCCTCCTGGCTTGATTCTGGTTTTTCCCGTCCATCGTTAAAATTGCCATTGCGGCCTGTTGCGGGATTGGCCACTCTGCGCTCCGTCATGCCCCCTTTTAAAACCGCATATGTCTTCAAGCCGGGAGCCCGTACCGTGCTGCCGGTGCGCCAGGAAAACGCCGATAATAAAGAACTGCTGTTTCCCGTAAACACTATCTATTGCGTGGGCCAAAATTACGCCGCCCATGCCCGCGAGATGGGTGCCGATCCCAAGCGCTGCTCTCCGGTTTTTTTCCACAAACCCACCGATTCCCTCTTGCCCGCCTGTGACGGCCGGGGCGCACCGCGCCGGGTCAACCTTTCCTATCCCCCACAAACCAACGAACTGCATCATGAAATTGAACTGGTGGCGGCGCTGAAAGACGGCGGCCGCAACATTCCCCGAGCCGAGGCCAAGGGATGTATTTTTGGCTATGGGGTGGGGCTAGACATGACCCGGCGCGACCTCCAGGCCGGGGCCCGAAAGGAAGGCATGCCGTGGGACATGGCGAAGGGGTTCGACGATGCCGCCCCCTGTTCCGCGCTCAACCCCGTTTCCCGCTGTGGCCATCCGGACCGGGGCGCCATTCGGCTGGTGGTCAACGGCGAGCCGCGCCAGAAGGCGGACTTGTCGGATCTGATCTGGAGCCCCTCCGAAGTCATCGTCTTTCTTTCGCGGCTCGTGACCCTGTGTCCAGGCGACCTCATCTTCACAGGCACGCCCGGAGGCGTGGGTCCCGTGCGCCGGGGCGACGAGCTGGAAGGGCATATCGACGGCGTCGGCGAAATCACCGCCGTCATCGTCTGAAGTTCCATTTTATACAGATACCGGAGGGCTCCCCGTTCATGACGCTGCGCCTCGTTACCTGGAACATTAATTCCATCCGTGTCCGTCTCGATCACCTGGCCCGGGTGGTGCATGAAACCAACCCCCATGTGCTCTGTCTTCAGGAGACCAAGGTCACCGATGATCTGTTCCCCCGGGCCGAAGTGGAGGCGCTGGGTTTTTCCCATCAGCATATCTACGGCATCAAGGGCTATAACGGCGTCGCTATCCTTTCGCGCCTACCGTTAACCGAACCCGCACGCCATGACTGGTGCGGACGCCAGGACGGCCGCCACGTCTCGGCGTGCCTGGAGGAGGGTGGCGGCAAGGGGCTGGAAATTCATTCCCTTTATATCCCCGCCGGCGGCGACGTGCCGGACCCTGAAGCCAATCCCAAATTCGCCCACAAGCTTGAGTTTCTGAAACAGACCACGGCCTGGTTCCGCAAACATGGCCNCAATAGCGGTCCCATGATCCTGGGCGGAGACCTTAACGTGGCGCCCNTGAAAACCGATGTCTGGTCCCACAAACAGCTTCTGGGCGTAGTCACCCACACGCCGGTGGAAGTGGCGCATNTGGCGAGACTTCAGGATTCGGCGTCCTGGACCGACGCGGTGCGTTCTTTCNTCCCCCCCGAGGAGCGTCTCTATAGCTGGTGGAGCTATCGCGCCCGGGACTGGAGAAAGAACAACCGCGGGCGGCGGCTCGATCACATCTGGGTCAATGAACCCTTGCGTGGGTCTCTTGCNGGCGCACAGGTTATGACATCGGCGCGGGATTGGAAGAGGCCCTCCGATCACGTGCCGGTGGTGGTGGATCTGAAGCTCTAAAATAAGGGTCGTTTAAGGGGCGGGGGCGGATTCTTTCGGCCCCATTTCTTTAGGGGCTATTCTCCGAGGCGCAGCACCATGCCTTCGCGCGCCACGATACAGTTGGGGTAGCGTTCGGTAGCTTCCTTGGCCAGCTTGTCCATAAACAAATCGTCATGGGCAGGGTCATGATGAAAGATCACCAAGGATTTGACCCCAGCCGCTTCGCAAAGCCTTCCTCCCTGTTCCCAGGTGGAATGGCCCCATCCTTTAAACTGGAGGTATTCCTCTTCGGTATAGGTACAATCATAGATCATGTAGTCGGCACCCTCGATCAGTTCTAGGATATTTTCATCCAGCTTTCCATCCTCGTGTTCGGTGTCGGTGACATAGCACACCGTGTGTCCGTCAAATTCGAGCCGGTACCCGGTGGCGCCGTTGGGGTGGTTGAGGGGGGCCGTGCGCAGTGTCACGCCGGGACGTGGGGTCAGGGTCTCGCGCGCCTTGAAGTCATGATAACTCACTTTCTTGCTGAAAACGTCCGGCGGCACGGGAAAGAGCGGCGAGGTCATCATGGCNCGCATAACATGTTCCAGGGTGTGGTCGGGNAGCAAATGGCCNGCCCACAGGCGGAAGGTGTTCTCGGGCTCAAAAATGGACNTGAAGAAAGGAATGCCGATGATGTGGTCGAGGTGGGCGTGGCTGAAAAAGATGTCCGCGTCAACGGCNCCCTTGTCGGACAGGCCCTTGCCCATTTCCCGCAGGCCGGTGCCGCCATCGAAGATAAACAAATNGTCGTCGCANCAAATCTCCACGCAAGACGTATTNCCGCCATAGCGCAGGGTATCGTGGCCGGGACAGGCGATACTGCCCCGCACGCCCCAGAATCGGACGAAAAAATTTCCCAGCCGGGAATTCCCTTCAGACACAACTATCCCTTTTCATGCATTTCCCCATGCTGACACTGCCATTGCCGTTTCATGGCTAAGTGACGATGATCGCAATTTTATTTAATTTTTCAGACATGGGCAGAGGCGCTTTTTACAACAAGACGTTTTATGGGCAACATTCTTTAAGGGGCGAGCCGGTACCCGCCCAGATCGGTGACGAGAATCTGCGCCTCGGATGGATTTTCCTCGATCTTCTGACGCAGCCTGTAAATATGGGTTTCCAGGGTGTGGGTGGTGACNCCGCTGTTATAGCCCCAGACCTCGTTGAGCAGGATATCGCGGCCGGTGGGCTTGCGGCCGGCGCGATAGAGGAATTTCAGAATCGCCGTTTCCTTCTCGGTAAGGCGGATCTTGCGGTTTTCCTCTTCGTTCTGGAGCACCTTGGNNCTGGGATGNAACGTGTAGGGGCCGATGGTGAAGACGGCGTCNTCGCTCTGTTCGTNCTGGCGCAGCTGGGCCCGGAGCCGGGCCAGCAGAACGCCGATGCGGAACGGCTTCGAGACATAGTCATTGGCCCCAGCGTCAAGGTCGAGAGTGGTATCAGCGTCGGTGTCGGCCGCTATCAGCGTGATGATGGGCGCCTTGACCCCGGACTGGCGCATGAGGCGGCAGACCTCGCGCCCATCCATATCCGGCAGGCCCATGTCGAGAAGAATAACATCGAACTGGCNGGAACGGGCCTGTTTCANGCCTTCGCTTCCGCTCNCGGCCTCGGTGGTGGAAAACTCCTCGTAAANCTCCAGCTGTTCGCAGAGGGACTGCCGCAATGCGGCATCGTCTTCCACCAGAAGTATTTTTTTAGTCGCCGTCATGGCCCAAANCGCCCATTCCCNCCGCCTTTCGAAAGCATAATATATCAAAGCGCCACAAACATAGCGAGGACATGGCAAGATCGCCCTGTAAGGTAAAACTTATGGGGCAAGGATTGACCGGGGAGGGTTGTGGGACCACCTGTAACAATACGCACGGGCGGTGCCGGTCCCGNGTCACCGGCCCAGTGTCATCGACCGGCGCGCGCTTGACGCGGCAACGCCTGCATGCATAGTCCTTTCGGCCGCCGCCGGTTTACCTTTGCCGGCATATCCTGCGATGATACGGCATCGGCGTGCGCGTCGGTTTCAACAAAGAATTTTTTATCGAGAAACGCTGCCATGACGCGGTCGCCGAAAAACCCCAAGAAAAACACCGCCGCAACCGCGGAGGCACCGGTCCATTCCGGTATCGCCGCGATCGCCGTAGACCGCGCCGTGGTCGATCTGCGCCGGGGCCTGCCCGTTTTGCTTGTGCTGGAAATTAAAGAAGAAGGCGCGGACGCACTGTTGATTCAAGCCGCCGAAACCGTCACCAGTCAGGGTCTCGATAGGTTGCTGTCCCTGGCCGGGGGGAACTCCTCTTCAGCAGCCGATGACGAGGCGTCTTTATCGGTGCGGGCTTCCCTTGTTATCACCGCGCGTCGCGGCGAAGTTTTGATTCTTTCCTCCGCCACCACCCCCGACGGAGCGCAAAACACGGAGCGGCAAGCCGACCCCATTCTCGTGCTTCCCCTGCCCACGGATTTCGATGCCGAGCTGCTGGCCGGGCTGGCTGATCCCACCAGCAAAGAGGCCGCCGGCCCCTTCGCCCATCTTCCCGCCACGCCGGCCAATCCCGGCGGGGTGTGCGACGCGGCCCTTTCCCTGGTCCGGATGGCTCATCTGTTGCCGGCCTGCGTGACAGTTCCCCTGGATTCTTCCTGTTTCGATTCCGGACATGACGACCTCATTGCGGCCTCACAACAATGGGCTTTGGATAAGGGATTGCTGGCGGTGCGCGCCGAAGAGATTCTGGCGTGCCACCGCCGTCCCGAGATTCCCCTGGTTCCCGTGGTCACCGCCAGGGTACCGCTGGCGCTGGCCGAAAAGGCCCAAATCCACGTCTATCGCCCCGAGGACGGCGGCCAGGAGCATTTTGCCATTGTCATCGGCGAGCCGGCGCCGGATCAGCCGGTTCTGACGCGGATTCATTCCTCCTGTTTCACCGGAGACCTCCTGGAAAGCCTGCGCTGCGACTGTGGCGAACAGCTTCACGGGGCGCTGGTCACCATCGCCGAAAACGGCACCGGTATCCTGCTTTACCTAACCCAGGAAGGCCGGGGCATCGGGCTCGTCAACAAACTCCGAGCCTATCATCTCCAGGACCGGGGTTTCGATACCTTCGAGGCCAACGAACAGCTTGGTTTTGAAGCCGATGAGCGGGTTTTTTCAGCCGCCGCCCAAATGCTCAATGACCTAGGATTCTCCCGTGTCCGGCTGCTCACCAACAACCCGCGCAAGGTGGCGGCGCTGGAACGCTGTGACATCATGGTGGAAGAGCGGGTGCCCCACGCCTTCCCCGCCAACGACCACAATGAAACGTATCTGAAGACCAAGGCCCGGCGCGGTGGCCACATTCTGTAACTCCCCTTCAAGGGCCGTTTTTAGGCTTTCCCTCAAAGCAGTAAAAACGCCGGCCGAAGGTGGAATGGATCGGCTCCCCAGGAGCGCTGCGGCGCTTGCCAGATTCGTCCTCCACAGCAGTAGTGACCCGCTCTAGTGCCGGTGCGCCGCCCATGTCTATACTCCGGTCATGGACATTGTGGTCATCCCCGACACCGCAGAGGGAAAGACAGGTAAACTGGTTTTCGGCGATCTTCGCTGCCGCTGTGCCCTGGGACGGGGCGGGGCCGTCCATGACAAGCGTGAGGGAGACGGCGCCACGCCCTTGGGGTGTTTTCCGCTGCGCCGGGTTTTATACCGTTCCGACCGTCTCGCCGCGCCGCGGAGTATTCTTCCCGTCACGCCCTTAAACCCGGAGGACGGCTGGTGCGACGACCCTAGCGACCCCGGTTATAACCAGCCCGTTATCCTTCCCCATAAGGGGCATTGCGAAATCCTGTGGCGCGAGGACACGGGCTATGACGTGATCGTGGTCCTGGGCCATAACGACGCGCCCGCAATCCCCGGCAAGGGCAGCGCCATTTTTCTTCATCTAGCGGCGGCGGACTATGCCCCCACGCAGGGCTGTGTTGCCGTGGCCCGGGACGACCTTCTCGAACTGCTCGCCGCCGTAGGACCCGACACGGTGATCGAAATCCGGGCTTTTGAAAAAAACTAGGCGGCGCGGGGGCCGAAAACCCCGGTGCCCACGCGCACATAGGTGGCTCCTAAGCGTACCGCCACGGGATAGTCGCCGCTCATTCCCATGCTCAGAGACGTCAGCCCGTTGCGGCGGGCAATCTCGTCGAGCAGGGCAAAATGCAGTGAGGGCTCTTCATCCTGGGGAGGGAGGCACATGAGCCCCGCCACCGGCAGCCCCAGATCATCACGGCAGGCGGCGATGAGGGCATCGGCATCGGTGGGAAGAACGCCTGTTTTCTGGGGTTCCTCGCCGGTATTGACCTGGATCAGACAGTCGGGCCGGCGGCCACTTTTTTCTATGGCGTCGGCCAGGGCGCGCCCCAGTTTCAGCCGATCCAGGCTTTCGATGATATCGAACAGTTCAACGGCGTCGCGCGCCTTGTTGGTCTGCAGGGGCCCGATCAGATGCAGTTTGATGTTGGGGGTGTCTTCCCTGAACTGCGGCCATTTGGCCTTAGCCTCCTGGACCCGGTTTTCACCGAAGACCCGGTGGCCCGCCTCGAGAGCCTGGCGGATCTTGTGTTCATCCTGGAGTTTTGAGACCGCCACCAGCGTTACCGCGCCCGGATCACGGCCGGCGGCCCGCGCGGCGGCAGCGATTTCTTCCTTTACCGCCCAGAGGTTTTCGGAGATTGTGGCGGAGGATTTCGTTTGAGGTTTGCGTTCTNTCATGACGTNCNCACCATTAGAGCACACTCCNGCCAAATAGAACCATTTGACCGGAGNGTNCTCTGAGNGGGGNGCGGTGCCCGACGNTTTCACGGGAAAGAAGGCCAATGGCCATNTTCTCCGGNACTGGGAGNCAAACGCTCGCTTTTCTGGCCGTCNCCCTCTCGCGGNGNGNTCAGAAGCCGCGTGGCGCACGGGATTTNCCCGGNGCCATTCTCATGGTCGATGAAAAATGCCNCNCCGGGAGCCTTGCCGCCATTCCCGCCCTGCCNCGGGGNAACGCCGTTCTCNTGCGCGACTATCATAATCCNGAGCGCCACTCCCTTGCCCGCNGGCTGCTGAAATTNTGCCNCCGCNNGGGGNTGTNCCTGATCATGGCCGCGGCGACCCGGAAGGATGTGGGCCTTGCCCTNGATCTGGGCGTCCACGGTCTTCATGNCNCNGAAGCCGCGCTCCATGCGCCNGCNCGGATAATCGGGAGCCTCCGCCNGTTCCCNCCCCGGTGGATNCTCACCGCCAGCGTCCATTCCCGNGCCGCGCTNGANAAGGCGGCNCNTCTAGAGTTTCACGCCGNCCTGCTGTCGCCNGTTTTTCCNACCACCAGCCATCCCGGCCGNGATGCGTTGGGGCCGTTGCGGTTTTCCNTNTTGGCGCGNANNGCGCCGCTTCCGGTCTATGCCCTGGGNGGAATACATACCGGCAACGTGCGCCGGCTAGGCGGNAGTGGNGCGGCGGGGATCGCCGCCATCGAAGGATTNGCCCTTGAGGGAGCCACCCTTGAGAGGGTTGCAATCCCGCCGTCTTCGTCTTAATCGAAGGGTGNGGGGATGTNNCCGCAGCCGGGGGTGANGTTATNGCGTTCNAGANGNTTCCCATCTATGATCCGGCTTCCGCTTNNGAACTTTTTTATTNATGGCTGCGANNATGGGGCGGNTCACAAGATGACGCNCGAGACTTCCAANGAACNTTATAATTTCAAGNAAGNGGAGACAAAATGGCAGCGCGCCTGGGAAGAGNGCGCCTGTTTCGCCGTGNATGACGTGTCGNCGGGTCCTAAATTCTACGTNCTTGAGATGTTTCCNTATCCCTCGGGCCGNATCCATATGGGCCATGTGCGCAATTATACGCTGGGCGACGTGGTGGCCCGGTTCAAGCGGGCGCAGGGGTTCAGNGTGCTTCATCCCATGGGTTGGGACGCCTTCGGCATGCCCGCCGAAAACGCNGCNATCGAAAACAANGTGCCNCCNGGCCANTGGACCAGTCACAACATCNAGAGCATGCGCGACCAGCTCAAATCCATGGGGCTNTCCTATGACTGGTCGCGGGAAATCGCCACCTGCGATNCCNGCTATTACCGNTTTGAACAGAAAATGTTNCTCGATTTTCTCGAGGNAGGCATCGCCTATCGCAAGGAATCCATGGTCAACTGGGACCCCGTGGACCGGACGGTTCTCGCNAACGAACAGGTGGTGGATGGATGCGGGTGGCGTTCAGGCGCGCCGGTGGAAAGGCGNAAGCTCGCGCAGTGGTTTCTCCGCATTACCGATTTCGCNGATGANCTTCTNGATTCCCTGGATTCNCTGAAGGCNTGGCCNGATCAGGTCAGGCNGATGCAGGAGAAATGGNTCGGCCGCTCGGAAGGTGCCNACGTGTTTTTCGCCATCGAGGGGCGCGACGACCNGCTCAAGGTATTTACCACCCGTCCCGACACCCTGTTCGGAGCCTCGTTCTGCGCCATGGCGCCGGACCATCCCATGGCCACGGAGCTCGCCGCAAATGACAAGCAACTATCTGAATTCATTAAAAAATGTCAGGCTATGGGAACCAGCGAAGCAGTCATCGAGGCGGCCGAAAAGGAAGGCTATGATACCGGAATAAAAATCGTGCACCCTTTCGTCGAGGGCGAAACTCTGCCCCTCTACGTGGCCAATTTCGTATTGATGGAGTATGGCAGCGGCGCTATTTTCGGCTGCCCCGCCCACGACCAGCGCGATCTGGAATTCGCCCGCAAATACACCCTGCCGGTAACCCCTGTGGTGT
>NZAO01000009.1 GCA_002686135.1 Rhodospirillaceae bacterium | reverse complement strand
CAGAGGCGGTCAGGATGATACTCTCCACGGCATCCCTGCGGTCGAAATCGAACACCTGGTAAATGGCGCTGTGCTCGGAGTCCACGGGCAAAAGGGTGGATCCCGATTTTTCCAGCTCCGCCTTCATCAGATCGCCAGCACAGACCAGACATTCCTTGTTGGCCAGGCCCACCGTGGTGCCGCGGCGAACCGCCGCCAGCGTTGGTTCCAGCCCGGCGGCTCCGACGATGGCCGCCATAACGAAATCGGAAGGCCGTTTAGCGGCCTCGATCAGGGCGTCCCGTCCAGCTGCGATTTCCATACCGCTTTCCGAGAGCGTTTCCTTTAATTCCTTAAAACGGCTTTCGTCGCCGATAACCACCAGCTCCGGCTGTAGCTTCCTTGCCTGTTCGGCAAGAAGGGAAACATTGGAAAAAGCCGTCAATGCCGCGACGGAAAAGGACTCCGGCTGCCGCTCCACAAGGTCAATGGTGCTGCAACCGATGGAACCGGTGGAGCCGAGAATGGTAATGCGCCGCGGTGGCGCGGAAATTTCCGGGGAAGGGGCCGTCATAATGCAATCTTTTCCCCCATCAGAAGCAGGAAAGCAACTACCACGGGGGACACCGTAAGCAGGCCATCAAACCGGTCAAGCGCACCGCCATGGCCAGGAATCAGGTGGCTTGTGTCTTTGACGCCGAAGCGTCTTTTCACCGAAGACTCAAATAAATCGCCCATTTGTCCCACCAGCGCCAAAAAAGCCCCAAAACACACTAAGGGCCAGAGCGCAAACCCGGCTCCAGTTAGCCCCACCAGAAGGCCACTGACAAGGGCCGCTGCCACAACCCCGCCGGCCAGGCCGGCCCAGGTCTTGTGCGGGCTTAACCGGGGTGCCAGTTTGGGGCCGCCGATCAGGGTCCCGGCGCAGTACGCGCCCGTATCCGTGGCCCAGACGATGCCAAAAATCCATAACAGAACCTCGCGGCCAATCCCCGGCAGATCGCGCATCCATAGAAGCGCTATACAGGGCACGGCGATATAGACGATGCCAAGCGCCAGCCACAGAGGAGACCCTTCCTTAAAACGCCGGCCAAGAAGATAGACCAAGAAAACGACCGCAGGAATCAGGAAAAGCACTTCGCGCATATGACCCGCCGCGGTGAGGATAACGGCAAGTCCGGTCCCAATGACCAAGGCGACGCCGGGCGGCTTGAAACGCACCCCGCCGCACAGCCTCCCCCATTCCCAGGCCATAATGAAAGAAATCAGAGCCAGCATAAGGGTGAAATAGGATGCTCCGGCGTATATTGCCGCCAAAATGGGCGGTGCCAGGATGAAAGTGGAAAGAATCCGCGTCCTTATTTCGCCGGAAACGGCGTCAAACACCGGTTGCCCCGTAACGTCGTTCACGCTGGCGGAATTCGGAGATGGCGTCCGTGAGGTCCTGTTTGCAGAAATCCGGCCACAGCTTTTCGGTAAAGACCAGTTCGGCGTAGGCCGACTGCCACAAAAGAAAGTTAGAAAGCCGCATCTCACCGCTGGTTCGGATGACAAGATCGGGATCTGGTATGCCCGCCGTGGAAAGATGAGCGGTGAAATCCTCTTCCGAAATATTCTCTGGATCAAGGTCGCCCGTGGCTGCTTGCTGGGCGAAGCGGCGCACCGCCTCGACGATCTCGTGGCGGCTGCCATAGCTCAGCGCCAGAGTAAAATGAAGCACGGTGTTGTCCTGAGTCTGCCTTTCGGCGTCTTCCACCAGGGCGATGATGTCCTTGTGCAGCCGTCCCCTGTCGCCAATGACGCGCACCCGCACCCCGTTGGCATGCAGTTCGGCCAGCTCGCTGCACAGATAGTGACGCAGGAGGCTCATCAGTTCGTCCACCTCGTCAGCCGGGCGACGCCAGTTTTCCGAGGAAAAGCCGTAGACAGTCAGATAGGCGATTCCCAGTTCCCCGGCGGCGATGAGAACTTTGCGCAGAGTTTCCGCGCCCCGCTTGTGCCCGGCGATTCGCGGAAGATGGCGTTCCCGTGCCCAGCGTCCGTTGCCATCCATGATGATGGCCACATGCGCCGGAGGAGAAGGCGGGTCGTCATGTCTGGGTGCGGGTTCCATGACCATCAGACCTGCATGATTTCCTTTTCCTTGCTCTCGAGAATCTCGTCGATGGATTTGGTATGGGTATCGGTGAGCTTCTGTACTTCGTCGGCCTTGTCGTGATGGGCGTCTTGGGAAAGGTCCCCGTCTTTTTCCTGTTTCTTCAGCTTGTCCATGGCGTCGCGGCGCACGTTGCGCACCGAGACACGGGCCTGTTCCGCGTATTTATGGGCAATTTTCGTAATTTCCACGCGGCGTTCCTCGGACAAGTCGGGAATGGGAACCCGCACCAGCTGGCCCTCGGACATGGGGTTAAGCCCGAGATCGGCATCCTGGATCGCCTTCTCCACGGCCTGAACCAGTGATTGGTCCCATACCTGAACCGTCAGCAGCCGGGGCTCCGGCACACTGATGGTGCCAACCTGGGGGATCGGCATGGCGGAGCCGTAGGCATCCACCATGACCGGCTCCAGTAAGCTGGCCGAGGCGCGGCCAGTACGTAGTCCCGCGAATTCCTTACGCAGAACTTCCACCGCGCCGTCCATGCGGCGATTGATGTCGGAAAGATCAAAATCGGTCATCCTTCAACCCTTTTCGCTGATGACGGTGAATGTACCATTACCCCGGATCACTTCGGCAAATGCGCCGGGGGTATGGATGGAGAATACCAGAATGGAAATATTATTTTCTCGTGCAAGGGAAATTGCTGCCGCATCCATCACTTTGAGATCGCGGGAAAGCACATCGAGATAGCTCAGGGTGTTGAAACGCTTGGCTTTCGGGTCTTTCACGGGATCAGTGTTGTAGACGCCATCTACCTTGGTCGCTTTGAACAGCGCCTGACAGCCCATTTCCGAAGCGCGCAGGGCGGCGGCGGTATCCGTGGTGAAAAAGGGATTACCGGTTCCGGCAGCGAAAATGACGATCCTGCCGCGTTCCATATGGCGCTCGGCGCGACGGCGGATATAGGGTTCGCACACCGCCCGCATGGGGATGGCGGAAAGAACGCGAGTGGCCACACCCGTCTTTTCCAGGGCATTTTGCAGGGACAGGGCGTTAATGACAGTAGCCAGCATGCCCATGTAATCGGCCGTGGCCCGTTCCATGCCATCGGCAGCGCCAGAGATTCCCCGGAAAATGTTCCCACCTCCCACCACCAGGGCAATCTCGACGCCGAGCTTGTGGACGGCGGCGATTTCTCCGGCGATGCGGTTGACGGTGTCCGAATTGACGCCGTATTTATCCTCGCCCATAAGGGCTTCGCCGGACAGTTTTAACAGGATACGGCCGTATCTAGTATCCGGGGAAAGGATTGATTCAGGCACGGTGGAGTCCACGCGGTTGCCCCCGACACAGTGACAAAAAAAGGTTTTTCACCCTGTTACCAGGGAACATACATTATTCCAGAAGCTTGCGCCCGCAGAAATCACCCATGGAAATCATCTCTGGGGATGGCTTTTCTTGGTGCCCCGCGCAAAGGACGCGGGAGGACTCAGGTGCCCGCGGCGGCGGCCACCTCGGCAGCGAAATCCTCTTCCTTACGCTCCACGCCCTCACCCAGCACAAAGCGCATGAATCCGGTGATGGTTACCTCGGCACCCATGTCCTTAGCGGCCTCGGCAATGGCCTGACTCACCTTGCTTTCGCCGTCGATAACAAAGGTCTGATCGAGCAGCACCACCTCCTCGAAGAATTTGCGGAGACGGCCTTCCACCATCTTGCCGATGATATCCTCGGGCTTGCCACTGGCGCGGGCCTGTTCGACGAGAATAGCGCGCTCGCGTTCTATGAGCTCGGGATCGAGATCATCCTGGCCCACCGATTGCGGATTGGCGGCGGCCACGTGCATGGCCACCTGTTTTCCCAGATCGGACAGTTTTTCCTTGTCGCCGGGTGACGATAGCCCCACCAGAACCCCGATACGCCCCATGCTGGGTACTACCGAATTGTGGATATAACTGGCCATCACTCCATCTTCTACCTGAAGGCGGGCAGCGCGGCGAAGGCTCATGTTCTCGCCAATGGTGGCGATCAGATGGGTGAGTTCCTCTTCCACGCTGCGCCCGGATTCGGGACACTCCCCGGCCAGCAACGACGAAAGGTCATCGCCCTTTTCCAGGGCGAGACCAGTCACCGTCCGCACATAGGCCTGGAAAACGTCGTTGCGGGAAACAAAATCGGTTTCGGCGTTCACTTCTACCAGCGCGCCCACGTTGCCCTTTATGGCGACTCCAATCAGGCCTTCCGCGGCGATGCGTCCCGACTTTTTGTCCGCCGCCGCCATGCCCTTTTTACGCAGCCAGTCAACCGCCGCCTCGAGGTCGCCATCGTTCTCGCTCAAGGCCTGTTTGCAATCCATCATGCCGACGCCGGTCTTGTCGCGGAGCTCTTTAACCAGCGATGCCGTGATCTCAGCCATTTCTAATCCTCGTCACGAACATAATAAAACAATACACTGATATATAAGTATAATATCAGCAAAAAATTTACTGCATCAGGACTTCTTGTCCTTATTTTTAACAGCGGATTTCTTTTTCGAAGCCTCCTCCGCGCCCTTCTCGGCGGCGGATTTCTTGTCGTCCTTATCTGCCTTTCTGGCGGGGGCTTTCTTCTTGACGCCGGCCTTAGGGAGCGCTTTTTTGGCCTCTTTCTTCGTGGCCTCTCTCTTGGGAGCAGTCTTCTTGGCGGGGACTTTTTTCTCTGGAACCTTCTTTTCCCCGTCTTTCTCGGCCTCCTTCATGGGGGCGGCCTTCTTGGTTTCTTTCTTCGGGGTCGCCTTCCTGGCAGGGATCTCCTTGGCGGCAACCTTGGGCCCTTTCGCTTTTTTCTCTTGCGGTATTTCTGTCGCCGCCGCCGCGGGCTCTTCCACAGGAGCCATGGAAACTGGAGGCGTTTCGAGCGTCACTTTCCCGGCCGCCACCCCGGGCGCAGCCGCTTTAGGTGCTGCCGCCGCAGCGGCAGGCGTCTCTTCAACAGCCGCTTTAGGAATCGCCTTCTCGGGCGTTTTTTCGGACTCTTTCGCGGGAGTTTCCGCCGGCAAGACCTCCATCAGCGTTTCCTCCATGGCGCCCACATCCCCGGCGGAAGCGGCAACGGCCTCCTGGAGGCCGTCGAGCACGGTATCGGCGAACAAGGAACAGTAGAGCTCGATGGCGCGCATGGAATCGTCGTTTCCGGGAATGGGATAGGTGATGTGGTCGGGGTTCGAATTGCTGTCGATGACCGCCACTACGGGAATGCCGAGCTTGTTGGCTTCCTGGACGGCAATGGATTCCTTTACCGTGTCGATCACGAAAAGAATGTCGGGAAGGCTGCCCAGCTCCCTGATGCCGCCCAGGGAGCGGTCGAGCTTGTCGCGCTCGCGTTCGATCTTGAGCAATTCCTTCTTGGTGAAGCCCACATCATCCTTGGTCAGCAATTCATCGAGCTCGCGCAGACGGCGGATGGAGACGGACGCCGTTTTCCAGTTGGTCAGCATACCGCCGAGCCAGCGGTGGTTGACATAGTACTGGCCGCAGCGCTTGGCGGCCTCGGCAATGGGGCGGGAGGCCTGACGCTTGGTGCCGACGAAGAGCACCCGGCCGCCCGAGGTGGACACGTCACGGGCCGCCTGCATCGCCCGATAGAGCATGGGAACCGTCTGTTGGAGGTCGATAATATGAATCTTGTTGCGAACGCCGAAGATAAACGGCGCCATTTTCGGATTCCAGCGGCGGGTGTGATGACCGAAGTGAACGCCGGCCTCAAGTAGCTGGCGCATGGTAAAGCTAGGCAAAGCCATGAATTTGTATCCTTTTCCGGTTGGACCTCCGCGGAAGAACATCCGGGGGGTATTTCATCCCGCCGAACACCGGAGCGGACCTTGGGGATATGTCCCCCGCGGCCGCATTTCCGCGTGTGAATTTAACAAGGAGGGCCATATAGCCCCATTGCCGAGGGATAGCAAGGCAAAAGGGTAGATAACCACAGAGACTCCGAGAAGAGAAATTTAACTCCTCTCTTTTTCTATCTCTGTGCCTCCGTGTCTCTTTGGTTATCTACCCTTCCTCCACGCCGGCAATACCGGGCAGGCTTGCCAGATCGGCGCAAAGCGCCGGTGACAGGGCATAGCCTTCGGCCAGGGTAATCTCCGCCTCGCGGGGGCGTCCATCGCCATTGCCGGGAAGCCGTACCAGCACATTAACCTTGCCGGTGCCGCCCTTCTTGCTGGCCAGAACCCCTTCCAGGGAGGCTGCGGCAGCCGCGTCGTCAACATGGACACGGATCGCCTGGAGCCCCTTTGCCGCCGCCTTGTCGAGGGCGTCTATGTGGCCTGCGGTCAGGCGCAGGGTCTCCCCTTCCATTCGGGCTTCCGCCGACAAAATAAGGGCGGTCCCCACCTCGAGCAAATGGCGGGACGCCGACAGCACCTCGGAAAATACCGTCACCTCGTAGGCGCCGCCGGAATCGGAAAGGCCGAGAAAGGCGAAGCGGCTGCCCTTGGCCGAAGTGCGTTCCTTGCGCGAGGTGACGATCCCGGCCAGACGCACATGGCTGTCGCCGGAATGTTCGACGAGATGAGCGGGAATGCGGGTGCTGGAGATCACCTTCTGGCGATCGAGATAGGCGGCGTAGATTTCCAGGGGATGGGAAGACAGGAAGAAGCCCAGGGCCTCGAATTCGTGACCCAGCTTGGCGGTCACGGTCCAGTCATCGGCCTCGGGTAGGATCAGGTCCTGGTCGGAAAGCCCGTCGGCCTCGCCGAACAGGCTTTCCTGGGAGCTGTCGCGGGCCTGAGCCGCGGCGGTGGCAAAACGCATAATTGGCTCCACGGCGGCCAACGCGCGGGCGCGGTTGGGCTCGAGGCAGTCAAATGCCCCCGCCCAGACCAAGTATTCGAGCTGGCGCTTGTTGGCCACGCGGGGGTCGAGGCGGCGCGCGAAGTCCACCAGGTCGCGGAAAGGACCGTTGGCCTCGCGCTCGGCCACCAGTTCGCACATGGCCTGTTCCCCCACATTACGCACGGCGGCCAGGGCATAGCGGATGGCCTGGCTGTTGTCGTCCTGGAACTCCACGGAAAAGACTGGAGCCGATTTGTTGATGTCGGGAGACAGCAGAGTGAGCCCGAGGCGGCCGATTTCCTGGCGGAACAGGTTGAGCTTGTCGGTATTACCTAGGTCCAGCGTCATAGAGGCGGCGAGGAAGGCCACCGGGTAATTGGCCTTGAGATAGGCCGTCTGGTAGGCCACCAGGGCATAGGCCGCGGCGTGGCTCTTATTGAAGCCGTATCCGGCGAACTTGTTGACCTGATCGAAAATCCGGTTGGCCTTGGCCTCGGGCACGCCGCGGGCCATGGCCCCTTCCACGAAATGCTTGCACTGGGCATCCATTTCCGACTGGATCTTCTTGCCCATGGCGCGGCGCAGCAGATCGGCCCCGCCCAGGGTATAGCCCGAGAGCACCTGGGCGATCTGTATCACCTGTTCCTGGTANATGATGATGCCGAAGGTCTCAGCGAGGATATCCTCGAGACGGTCATCCATGTAATCAGGCGGCTCTTCCCCGTGCTTGCGGCTTACATAGCTGGGGATGTTGTCCATGGGGCCTGGCCGGTAGAGGGCAACCACGGCGATGATATCCTCGAAGCGGTCNGGCTTAAGCCCGCGCAGCACNTCGCGCATACCGCTGCTTTCAAGCTGGAAGACCCCCACCGTTTCGGCGCGGCCCAGTATTTCGTAAGTGGGCGCGTCATCGAAGGGGATCGTGGAGAGGTCCACCGTAATATTCTGATCGTGCAGCGCCTCCACCGCCCGCGCTAGCACCGTCAATGTTTTCAGGCCCAGAAAATCGAATTTCACTAGCCCCGCCATCTCCACGTATTTCATGGAAAACTGGGTCACCGGCATATGGGAACGGGGATCACGGTAGAGGGGCACCAACTCATCNAGCGCGCGGTCGCCGATGACCACGCCCGCGGCATGGGTGGAGGCGTGGCGGTAGAGGCCCTCCAAGGCGATGGCAAACTCCATCATGCGCGAGACGGTGGTGTCCTCGTCCCTGGCCTGGGCAAGCTGGGGCTCCGATTCGATAGCCTTGGCCAGGGGCATGGGATCGGCGGGGTTGTTGGGAACCAGCTTGCAGATGCGGTCGACCTGGCCGTAAGGCATCTGCAACACCCGGCCCACGTCGCGCAGCGCCGCACGCGCCTGCAGGGTTCCGAAGGTGATGATCTGGGCCACGTGGTCCTTGCCGTATTTGTCCTGGACGTAGCGGATCACCTCGTCGCGGCGGTCCTGGCAGAAATCGATGTCGAAATCTGGCATGGACACGCGCTCGGGATTGAGGAAACGCTCGAACAGCAGGCCGAAACGCAGAGGATCGAGATCGGTAATGGTGAGCGACCACGAGACCACCGAACCGGCGCCCGAACCGCGCCCCGGCCCCACGGGAATGCGCTGGGCTTTGGCCCATTGGATGAAATCGGCGACGATCAGGAAATAGCCAGCAAAGCCCATATGGTTGATCACGTCGAGTTCGTATTCGAGCCGCTGGCGGTAAGGCTTGGCCTCGCGCTCCCGGTCGGAGGCGTCCATGTCTGAGATGAAGACATGGGTTTCCAGGCGTGTTTCCAGCCCCGCCTCGGCCAGAACACGCAGGGTCTCTTCCTCGCTCTGTCCGCCGGGACAGGGAAAGGACGGCAGCATGGGATCGCGGAGNTGGGGGAACCACACGCAACGCCGCGCCACCACCAGGGTATTGTCGGCTGCCTCGGGCAGGTCGGCGAACAGAGCGCGCATCTCGGCCGCCGACTTGAAACGGTGTTCCGGCGTTAAACGGCGGCGGTCGTCCTCGCTTAGGAAGCGGCTCTCGGCGATGCACAGCAGCGCGTCATGAGCCTGGTACATGGCGGCATCTGGAAAGAAGGCCTCGTTGGTGGCCACCAGCGGCAGATCGAGAAGGATGGCGAGATCAATGAAGGCACTTTCAGTGCAGGTCTCGTCTTCCATGCCGTGGCGCATGATCTCCACGTAAAGGCGGCCGGGATAGATGGTGGCCAGTTGCTTCAACGTCTCTTCGGCTTCTGCTTTGCGGTCTTCCAGAAGGTGCCGCCCCACCGCCCCCGCCGGCCCGCCGCTGAGCGCGATCAAGCCGTCGCTAAAGGTCTCCAGGTCGTCCAGGGAAACTTGCGGTTCGGCATGAGCATCGGAGTCGAGAAAGGCGCGGCTCACCAGTTTTAAAAGGTTGCCGTATCCGGTTTCATCCTGGACCAGGAGCACCAGCTGGTCGGGCGGCAGGTTGGGAGCATGGGAGGAGCCTTCGCGCTTTTCCCCGTGCCTGCGGGTAACCGCCATCTGGCAGCCGATAATGGGCTGTACCCCGGCCTNCCTGGCNGTCAGGGCAAATTCCATNGCGCCNAAGAGATTGCCGCTGTCGGTGACGGCCACCGCCGGCATGGCGTTGTCGCGAGCCAGCGCCGTCAAATCCGTAACAGTGATGGCCCCTTCGAGCAGCGAATAGGCGGAATGAACGCGAAGATGAACGAAGTCGGCATGCGCCACAGGGAAGCGCTCCTGGGAAAAGGTTTATGAAGAAAGCCTCTGTCTTGATGGGAACCCACAATTCCATAGCACCACGCAAATGTCAGCCGCTGGAAACCGGAATTTAGGGGTTATTTGGAGTTATCCACAGGAATCTTTCCCCCGACCCGCATTCATCCCGGCACCAGCACACCGTCCTTGATGAGGACGGTGCGGTCCATGCGTGCGGCAAGATCGGAGTTATGGGTGGCCACCACCGCGCCGGTGCCGATCTGGCGCACCAGGGAGACAATCTCGTCGAAAACAGCGTCGGCGGTCTTCTGGTCAAGATTGCCGGTGGGCTCATCGGCAAGCAGCACCGAAGGCAGATTGGCGATGGCGCGGGCGATAGCCACGCGCTGTTGCTCGCCGCCGGAAAGCTGGGCTGGGCGGTGATCTGCGCGCTCTTCCAGCGCCATCATCTCGAGCAGCTCGTAAGACCGCAGATGGGCCTCGGCCTTTGGTAGGCCGGCGATCATCTGTGGCACCATGATGTTCTCGAGGGCTGAAAACTCCGGCAACAGGTGATGGAACTGGTAGATGAAGCCGAGCCGATGACGGCGGATTTCCGTGCGCCGGTTGTCGGAGAGGCGGCTGCAGGCTACGCCACCCACCTCCACCTCACCAGCATTGGCGGGCTCCAGCAAACCGGCGATCTGTAACAGGGTGGATTTGCCAGCACCGCTTGGTCCCACCAGGGCGACGACCTCACCCCGACGCACTTTCAGTGACGCCCCGCGCAGAATCATGATATTGGCACCACCCTGGTCGAAATTGCGGACGATGGCGGTGAGGCCTAGGACCACATCCTCGGCGGTGCCGTAATGAGGGGGGGCGCCCACGTCATGGGCGCCCAGACCCCAGGGCTGGGTATAGTCACTCATAGCGCAACGCCTCCACCGGATCGAGACGGGCCGCCCGCCAGGAAGGATAAAGGGTGGCGAAGAAGGTAAGGACCAGCGCCATGATCACGATCAGGATCACTTCCAGCGGATCCACCACCGCCGGCAGCTTGGACAGGAAGTAAATCTCGGCGGCGAACAGATCGGTACCGGTGAGACCCTCGAGCCAGCGCCTGATGGATTCGATATTGAGCGAAAAGCCCAGCCCCAGAGCGAACCCCGCCAGCGTGCCAGCAACCCCGATAGAGGCCCCGCTGAGGAAGAAGATGCGCATGACGGTGCCTCTGGTGGTGCCCATGGTGCGCAGGATGGCAATGTCCTGGCCCTTGTCCTTGACCAACATGATCATGCTCGAGATGATGTTGAAGGCCGCCACCAGAATGATCAGGGTGAGAATCAGGAACATGACGTTGCGTTCCACTTGAATCGCGTTGAAGAAGCTGGAGTTGGCCTGTTGCCAGTTATGAAGGCGGTATTTGCCGCCCACCACCGCCTCTACCAGGCTGCGCACCTGGTCCATGTCGTCGGGGTCTTCGGCCATCAGTTCTATGGCCGTCACCGCCTCTGGCAGGCGGAAGAAGATTTGCGCCGCGCCGATGGGCATAAAAATGAAGGAGCTGTCGTATTCGTACATGCCCACCTCGACGGTGGCGGCGATGCGGTAGGCGCGCATACGCGGCACACTGCCGAAGGCGGTGGCGGTGCTCTTGGGCGAAATCAGAGTCACCGAACCGCCGGGCTTGACCCCCAGCTTCTGGGCCAGCCTGCCGCCCAGAACCAGGCCCTCGCCGCTGTCGAATCGTTCGAGATTGCCGGCCACAATATTGTTGGCGAGGATGTCCCGGGCGCGGAAGTCTCCGGGCCGCAACCCCCGTACCATGGCGCCTAAGGCAGTGCGGCGGCTGCTCACCATGACCTGACGCTCAATCACGGGCGTGGCCGAGACAATCCCCGGCACGGCGCGCAGCCGNGCCGCCAGGGGATCGAAATCGGTAAGCGTCTGTTCCACCGAAAACACGCCGAGATGGCCGTTGAGGCCGAGGATGCGGCTCATCAGTTCCTCGCGGAATCCGTTCATCACCGACATGACGACGATCAGCGTCGCCACCCCCAGCGCGATTCCGAGTAGGGAAAAGCCCGCAATCAGGGAGACGAAACCTTCCTTGCGGCGGGGCCTGAGATAGCGCATGGCCATCATGCGTTCGAATTTGGAAAACACTTAAGCGTTGCTCCTCACCATTTTTCCGGTGCGCCGATTATGGCTGGTTGAGGCCGTGACGCGCCAGGCCCNGTTCGCGCCCGCTCGCCCCTTCCATGCGGCCGCCGTCGAAAGGCGGCTGCGGGGCGTATTCGATGGCCAGTTGGATAGCTCGCGCCGTTTCCTCGTCGCTCAACTCGGCGGCGAGTTGAAGAGCCATGTCGATCCCCGCCGACACCCCGGCGCAACTTACCACCTTTCCGTCCCAGACCACCCTTTCGTTCACGGCCTGCGCGCCGTAGCCAGCAAGGGCGTCCATGGCCCGCCAGTGGGTCACTGCCCGCAGACCCTTCAACACGCCCGCCGCGCCCAGAATGAGCGCCCCGGTACAGACCGACGCCGTCAGCCGCGTGGTCTCATGCAGCCGCGCCACCAAACCGGTGATCCGGACATCTTCGGCCAAGGCGTCGGCGCCGGGACCGCCGGGAATAAGCAGGATATCAGTCCGCGATACCTCGGTCAGCGCATAATCGGCCACCAGCGCCAAAGACCCGCCGCTGGTGCGCTGCGGACCGGGCTCTGGNGCGGTGACNCGCACATGTGCGCCGGGAAGCCGCCCCAGNACCTCGAAGGGNCCCACAGCATCGAGCGGTGTCATGCCTTCGAAAGCCAAAATCGTGATCTCCATGCCGGGAGTCTCTCGCGTTTCTTCCATAGGCCGTCCGCCCTAGCCGGTGAGTTTCGCCAGCGCCGATTCCAGGGACAATTCTTCGCGTTCACCCCCGGCCCGGCGCTTGAGTTCCACCGTGCTGGCCTTGATCCCGCGCGGTCCTACCACCAGCNGCCAGGGNAGGCCGATTAGGTCCATATCGGCGAATTTGGCGCCCGGCCTCTCTTCGCGGTCGTCGTAGAGCGCCTCAACCCCGGCTTCGCGGAGGCGGTTATAGATATCCTCACATTGGGAGACACAGGCCTCGTCGGCCACCTTCAGGTTGACCAGACCAATAGTAAAGGGCGCCACGCTGTCGGGCCAGATAATGCCGTTCTCGTCGTGGCTGGCCTCGATGACGGCGGCGGGAAGGCGCGAGACTCCGATACCGTACGAGCCCATCTCCGGGGTGATGCGTTCGCCCTCGGGTCCATCCACCACCAAATCCATGGCCTTGGAATATTTGGTCCCGAAATAGAAGATATGCCCGACCTCGATGCCGCGAGCCTGTTTCAGGCGGTCGCCTGCCACGGGACAAGTTTCGGGGTCGTGCAGGGCCTCTTCTGCCGCGTAGATGGATTGCAGGGTAGCTACGTCGGGGTTGTCCATGTCTAGGGTCAGCTCGTCATAGGCAGCATCATAGAAGATGGCGCTTTCCCCGGTCTCGGCGAGGATGTGNAATTCGTGACTCATATCACCGCCGATGGCACCGGGATCGGCCCGCACCGGCACCGCCTTTAAGCCCATGCGTGCGAAGGTGCGGAGATAGGCGGCGAACATGTTGTCGTAGGACTTCTTCGCCCCCGCAAGATCGAGATCGAAGGAATAGGCGTCCTTCATGAGAAACTCGCGNCCGCGCATGACGCCAAAGCGGGGACGCACCTCGTCGCGGAATTTCCACTGAATATGATAAAGATTTACAGGTAGTTCCCTATAACTCTTAATGTAATCTTTTAAGATAGNNGTGACCATTTCCTCATTGGTGGGGCCATAGAGAAGGTCACGCCCGTGGCGGTCCTCGATGCGCAGCATCTCCTTGCCGTAATCGTCGTAGCGTCCGCTTTCCCGCCACANATCCGCCGGCTGGATGGTGGGCATAAGAATNTCCTGGGCGCCGGCAGCGTCCTGTTCTTCGCGGATGATNATCTCGATATTCTTCAGCACCCGCAGTCCCAGCGGCAGCCATGAATAGATGCCGGCACTTTCCTGGCGAATCATACCGGCGCGCAGCATCAAGCGGTGGGAGNCGATCTGCGCCTCGGCCGGGGTTTCCTTTAGGGTCGGAAGAAAGAATTTGGACAGGCGCATAAAGGTGCTTTCACGGGGCGCACCAGCCGGGCGCCAATGGTGCGAGGATGGTTCGACTTTAGGCAATGCCACGGGCGAAGGCAATGGCGCGGGCCAGAAGTGGCGGTGTTGGGAAATGGAAACGCCAGAAAATACTTTTTCGTCCGCATGGGGTCCATTATGCCCGTAAACTACCTAAAATACCCCCGCCTTTCGGAGGGAAACAGCGCTACGATATTCAGGCTTGGATACGCTATGAACTTACGTTTTTTCCGGCTCGAGGAACAGGGTGCCACAGCGCGGACCGAGATCGCCGCCGGGGCCACCACCTTTCTCACCCTTTCCTACATCATCTTCGTCAACCCTCATATTCTTGGCGCCGCCGGGATGGACACGGGCGCGGTCTTCGTCGCCACCTGCCTGGCCTCGGCCATCGCCTGTCTGGCTATGGGGCTCTACGCCAACTACCCCTTTGCGCTGGCCCCGGGCATGGGNANCAACGCCTATTTCACCTATGACGTGGTGATGGGCATGGGGCTGCCCTGGCAGACGGCNCTGGGGGCGGTGTTTNTAGCCGGGGTTCTGTTCCTGCTGCTGACCCTGTCCCAGGCTCGGCAATGGATCATCGATTCCATCCCCAAGTCGCAGAAAATGGCCATATCCGCTGGGATCGGGCTGTTTCTCGTCCTCATCGCCTTGGAAAACGCCGGCATCATCACCGCCAGCACGGAAACCCTGGTGACCCTGGGCGATCTCGGCGCTCCCGCGGCGCTGTTGGCCGTGGCCGGGTTCCTGGTGATGGCGGCGCTCGACAGCCGTGGCGTACCCGGCGCCATCCTGGCGGCCATTCTCGGCGTGACGGTAGCGGGGATCGCGTTGGGCGTCACCCAGCCTCCCCCAGATGGATTACAAGACGGATTCGGGGGTGGATTTAGGGGTGTCTTTTCCATGCCGCCAAGCCTTGCCCCCACGGCCATGGAAATGGATATCCTCGGCGCCTTCGACGTGGGTCTGGCGGCGGTGGTTCTAGCCTTTCTATTCGTTCTCATCTTTGACGCCACGGGGTCGCTGATCGGGCTCGCGAACCGGGCGCGGTTTCTCGACGAACACGGCAATCTGCCGCGCATGCGCCAGGCCCTGATGGTGGACAGCGCCGCCACACTTGTTTCCTCGGCCCTGGGCACCTCGCCCACCACTGTCTATATCGAAAGCGCCACCGGCATCAAGGCCGNGGGGCGNACCGGACTGACGGCGGTGACGGTGGGCGGGCTGTTTCTTCTCGCCCTGTTCCTCTCGCCTTTGGCCGAGACCATTCCCGTATACGCCACCGCGCCGGCCCTGTTGTTCGTGGGCTGTATGATGGTCCACNCCCTCACCGAGGTGGACTGGGACGACGTCACCGAATACGCGCCGGCGGTGATTACCGCCACCGCCATGCCCTTGACCTTTTCAATTACCGGCGGCATCGGCTTCGGCTTCATCGCCTATGCGGCCATCAAGATCTTAAGTGGCCGCCGGCNAGAGGCCTCCCCCGCTATGATCGTTCTCGCCGCCGCCTTCGTCCTCAAGTTCGCCTTCCTCTAGCGGCGCAACNGGCGGCCCNNGGGANAGCCCCCTCCCCTATTGGAANGGCGTGATCTCGAACCTGAGGCCGAGNACGACGGCATCGCCGAGGTCGCCGTTGGCACCGGCCCCGGGGTTGATCACGTACTGCAGGTCCGGTTGCAGCGCCAGCCATGGCAGAATTGGTGCGTGATAGGTGAATTCGAGGTTGATCTCCTCGTCCTGGGTCACGCTGTTGGCGATCTTGAAGGGGTCGCCGTTTATACCCACGCCGATGGCGGCTCCCAGCCGGTCCTCGTCGCGCCCGGGGAAGAGACCGGTATAGGCCACCCCGGCGC
Organism: Rhodospirillaceae bacterium; assembly: GCA_002686135.1. Classification (GTDB taxonomy): domain Bacteria; phylum Pseudomonadota; class Alphaproteobacteria; order UBA11136; family UBA11136; genus UBA11136. The sequence continues at coordinate 7,521 of NZAO01000009.1, read as the reverse complement.
CGATATAATGCTGGTACTGGTTGATGTCCTCATTGGCGAAACCGTACCGGGCGAAAAGGGCAAGACCCTGATCCGAATCGGCGGCCTCGCGCAACGCCATGAACTCGCCAAGCAGATAGAAACCACCGTTATCCTGATGCTTGACGGCGCTGCCCGAAACCAGGTCGTCGAAAGGTTCCGTGAAATGCCAGAATCCGGCCCCGAGCTTGATCCCGCTACCGGGCTCGTAATCCACCTCGGTGGTGATCAGGGCCCCGTCGCCGTGGGAAAACTTGATGCGGGTGCGTTGGGTATTGTCGCGATCTCCCGGCACGCCATCGAAGACCACCGTCGACCATGAGAGCGCGTCGCTGAAGTTGAGGCGCAGGCGGGCGCCGGCAGCCGTATAGGGGAAGATGGACGGGCCGAGGACGCCGGCCTGGGAAAAGGCGAGCCCGATGCCGTGCGCGCCGTTGATAAACAGGCTTGCCGCCTCCATGGCGTCAAACTCGGCGTTGAGGTCCATGAGGCCGAGCTTCAGTGACAACAGATCATCAAACAGGGCCTGTTCATACCAGGCCTCGTAGAGGCGCAGAGCCCTCTCGGCATCGATGTTGCTGATGACCTGGGAATCGCCGACGGTGGCACCGGAAAAATCGGAGCCGCTGTTAGCCAGACCATAGAGAAACAGAGTGCCGCCCGAAATACCGGCCACCTTTTCCATGTCCACCTCCATGGTCAGGTCGAGGTTGTCGATATATTCATGGTTGGTCTGAATGCCGCCCGAAAGATTGCCCCAGATTTCGCCGGTATAGGCGGCGTCGAAGACAATACCCTTACAGGCCCCGGAATCCTCAAGGCAGCCGGCGCGCGCCGAATCGACGGTGCTCAGCGCTAATACCATGACGGATGCCGACAACATGGCACGCCGTCCAAGCAATCCTGTCTTCATTTTGTCCTTTTCTCTCTTTTTTCTTGAGGCTGACATGGCCTAGTANCTCCCCTTCTTTCCCGCACCTAAAAATTTGAANGTCCATTCGACGTGAAACGGCGCCCACCAAATGCCGACACCCGTTTCCTTGTCGCTGTGGCGATACAGTCCGTTCCGCGTCGGCGGGATAATTTCGTAGTCAAGCGTGTATTCTCCAGGTCCATCGAGTGCGACATTGGCGCCGTAGTGGAGACCGTCGGCGGCNATCATCGGCATGAACGANCCATGCGTGGACCAATCTGANCCAACCTTCCCCATTTTGTATGAGATCTCCAAATAAGGAATCCATTCGCCTTCGCCGAAGCCATTCTTGTTGCCCTTGACGGCATGGATATCGGCTTCAAGATGGATGTCCTTTCGTCCGGACATGGGCTCGGTAGGCTCCATTGTGATGGCCTGAAGATAAACGGCGGCGATCTCCATGCCGTTCTTCTCCACTGGATCGCCGATGGGCTTTTCGCCTGCCATTGAGGTATTCGACGCTGCGAAGAACCCGACCGAAAAAATGGCAAAAATATGGGTAATCTTTCTCATTTATTTTTTCCTTTCCTCTAGGGGCGACAATAATAATAGCGAATAATACTTATTCGCAATAATAAATTCTTATGGTAGAGTTAGAGGCTGCCTTTCATCATAAATTGATCACTGTATAAAAATAGCAGGCCACCAAAAAACGGCGACCAACAGGCTTCCTATCACTCCTGGCCCTAGGGGGGCCCACAATCGGTTCGCGGCAACGCCCTGCACNGCAAGGATTCGGTAACCGAGATAAACGCTCCATAAAAAACCGATTGCGAAGAGTAGCCCTTTGATATACCCGATTGCGGCCCGATCAAGCCCCACAAAAGCCAAGTTATCAAACAGCTCACCCCCCAGGCCGATGACCAGGGAGACCATAGCGACCGGAGCGTACTGATAGCCCAATTCGGTAAAGCGTCGCCGCAAATCGAGATCGCCTCCGGTCTTTCCGGCAATCCACGCNGAGATCGAAGTTGTCAGCGTCAAAAGGGCCGTCACGGCAACCATGCAGAGAAGCATAAATCCGACAATCATCAGGCAATCCAGCCAAACGAAGACCTCCCTGCGCTCGGGCTGAACCACCATGAGCCATGCCGGCCCCGGATACCCGACCCAGATCCAGCCATGATCAAGAAACCACTCGCCCACACCTTGTCGAAGCCGCTCGTATAGAGGTAAAGCAAGCCAGAGAAAACCACCGAGGGAGATACCCGTNCCAAGAAAGAGGAACCACGTCTCAGCAAGATTGGGATGGTGGCGCCGGATGCTCTCGACCTCCTCTCCTGGNCGCCTCAGCCGAAGGAGAAGNCNNCCTTTTGCCCCGGGATTGACACAACGGAAGCATTCGATGCAGTGACGGGATTCTTCTTTCTGTTTTAGATCAATCATCGTCGGGCACACGCNCTTTTCGGTATAGACGTCGCCGCCCGGCTGTTTTNGCTTGGGCGTAAACTGGACNGCGCCGAGCCTTGAGAACACACCAAGCAGAAGACCNATGGGGCAAACGTGGCGGCACCAAGCCCGTTTATTCCGCCCGTAGACAAAACCAATCAGNATCGCGGCCACCATAGTGCCNCCGAAAACCCCGGCGATGGCCTCAGGGTGATCCCGCACACCGACCGTCTGCCCAAGAANAGTGATGACCAAGAAAGCCATGATCGGCGTTCCCTCCCATCGGATCCACCGCGGGATGGCGCGTTGTAGCCCCTTCAGGTTCGCCCATTCGGACGCCGCGCCCATGGGGCAGAGCAGGCCACACCAGCTGCGCCCGGTGAAGATGACCGACAGGAACACCAGCGGGAACCATAAGCCCCACATGGCGAAATTAGCGAATTCCGTGAAATGAGAAAACGGAGTGGCATCCTCGGGAGGATCGGGTAGGAACAGCGGAAGGGCAATAAGGGCCAAAAAGCCGAAGAACATGAGACCCTGCGCCACGGCGATAAGATTGCGGTAGCGAACAAAAAATATCTCGATTCCTCCCGCACACCGTTTAAGGGCNTGATCCGCTTTATCTCCCGGAGCGCCTGAATNCGCCGACTTCCTCACACCGGTAGCCGGTGACGGAGACTGATGCGCGCGGAAACAGTTTGTCTCAGCAAGACTGTGCATTTTTCGCCTTCATTGCCGCGTACACCCGACGTTTCCAAAGCCAATAAACCGCCGCCAACACCAGCGGAACGACGAGAACAAGCTGAGCGGCGATAGTTTCAGCGGTGGAGAACAGGCCGAGCCACTCCACCTGTGGTATCCAGTTCAGCGGCGTGATTGAAACCCAGCGCGCCTCTTGCAGTTCGAGGACACCCTTGCCGGCGAAAATCACGGCGAGACAATAGAGAAGCGCCGCCGTGGTCGAGAAGAACACACCGAGAGGAAGCCGGAAAGAGGCCGTCCGCATGGCCCAAAAGAGACCGNCGAGGCAAAGANTGGCCACCATAAATCCCGTGGTGATGGCGGCTATCTGGCCTTCGGTNCCCGCAACCAGGGCCAGGTAGAAGAGAACCGTTTCCGCCCCCTCNCGGTAGACGGCCAGGAACGCAGCGAAGCCAAGCGTAAACAGCCGGCCGGCCGACAGCGCCTTGTCAACCTGATCGTGGACGTATTTTTGCCATCGTTCGGTCTCACGCTTCGCGAGCAGCCAATAGCTCACATAGAACAGAACCGCGGCGGCGATGAGCATGGTCACGCCTTCGAGCGCCTCACGCGAGGTGCCGGAAACCTCAAGCACGGAAGTCATGAGATAGGCGGTTAACAAGCTAGCCGCCAGCGCCCAGCCGGTTCCATGATAAATGACCCAAACCTTGTCTCCCTGATCCGAACGGCGGAGATAGGTAATAAGGGCGGTGATCACAAGTATCGCCTCGAATCCCTCGCGCAGCAGAATCAAAAACGACTGGAACAGAGTGGAGACGAACCCACCCGTGGCCNCCTCTTGCGATTCCGCAGTTTCTTTCAGCCGCCACCGCAAATCGGTCCATGCCGTCTCGACCGTCTCTGGCNGTGATCCTCNGGAAGCCAGCCCGATGACTCGGCCGAACAAAGATTCCAATTCCGTCTTGAGGCCAGCATCCTTCATGCCGATCACGGTCTCCATGCCGCTATCCTCGAAAACATCGAAGTAAAGCGAAGAAACCGTATCGGCCGTCTCGAACCCATCCCCCGGATCGTAAGCCTTTATCGCCACGTCCCCCTTGGCGATGATCTCGCCAATCACCCTGGGAATATCAACCGGATCGGCGGCCGTGGCCCGGATCGGGGCAAGCACCGATAGCGCCACAAATACTGTCNCGATCAAACGAAAANTCATTGGNTAACCTTGAAGACNTCCGCCGGCACACCGGCTCTGTCGAGGACCTCTGCGTCCCGACGCACCGCCTGGCGGATGCCTTCGGCGATTTCATGGGCCACATCAGGGCTTTCACGGCCCTTGATTGCCTTGCGCATGCTTCCGAACTGTTTTTCAACCAGATAGGTGTGCTTCGCACCGATGGTTGTCCGCATGGCCGCTTCCATCTTACGGTCTTCAAACACGCCGAAATAGGCCTCAACTACCGCCCGCTGCGCCGCCCTCGCATCCCCCATCCGGTAACGGGTTTCTGCCTCATCGATGAACAGTACAATCTCCTCGGCTAACGGCTGCCATACGGAAGGCTCCCCGGACCGGACCACCGCGGCCATACCCAGGACAGCCCCAATAAACGCCATGGAAAAACTAATTGACCTCATTACAATTCTGTCATCGTTGATGTCGGGAACCAAGCCGGTAGAGCCCCCCATTCCGAGCCCAATCGGAGGGCCGGAATATACAGCGAATGAGAGGCGTTTGCAAATATTACATCTCGCAGACAGAATACACAAGCCCTGGAATGCCTAGGAAAAGTTTGTTTATTACATTCGAAAACTGAATCCGGCAGCCTTCCTCTCAAAAAAAACCTCACAGCGAACTTGTCTGGTCATCGGCTTTTTTGGTTAAGGATTTAAGTTAAAAAATTATGTCTTTAAATGCGGTGAAACGACGCAGAATTACGCACCACCTCATAACCCTAAGGCTACGGATTCGACTACGAACACAGCCAGCCCTATTGCGGGTGTATCCGGAAAACCAGCCGCCATCGCGGAGTCCGGAAATGGTAAAAACCCCCAAAATCGCCCTGACCTAAAAAAAAGAGTGACGGACGCACCGGAATGGCCTACCTTTCCGCCATAAACAATGCGCCTCACGATGCGCGGCCCGAGTTTGGGGAGGAAGTCACACTCTGGGACAAAATTTTGTCCCTGGTGTGGAATAAGATGCAGGTAATGCATCATTAAAAATGGCAAGACCGGGTTCCGGTGTTGCCATTTTTTATTGGGCAAACAGCCCCCCGCTTTTCACCCCCGAACCATGAAACCTAAACCCTCATCCAAGGCGGATTAAGGTGCGCAATTTTGTCATAGATGGGGCAGGTCCTGCGGTGGGCGCCGGGAAGATAGCCGGCGCTCATGAGAAATTCGTTGGTGATTTCGCCGCCGGTAAAATGGAAAGTTTCCTTAAACAGCTTGACCCAGTCGTCCTTGGGTCGGGGGTGGTGATGGTCGAGCCAGGCGGAAAATGAGCCGAACCTGCGGACCAGTCCCTGGATAACCTGGGCGTTATGGATGGCGGCGGCGATTTTCAGGCGGTTGCGGATGATCCCGGCATCGCCCATGAGGCGGGCCACGTCGTCTTCGCCATAGGCGGCTACCCGGTCAATCTCGAAGCCCTCGAAGGCGGACTGGAAATTCTCCGTCTTCTTGAGGATGGTGAGCCAGGACAACCCGGCCTGGTTCAGTTCCAGCACCAGAAGTTCAAAGAGGGCGTCGTCGCCACGCAGCGGAAAGCCATAGACCTCGTCGTGATAGGGCCCGTGAAGGGGGTGACCCGCCGCCGCATCACAGTACCAGCTCATGGAGGGCTAAAGCTCTCTCACGTTGATGATCCCCGACGTCACCAGAGCGTAAACCCCCGCCCATAATAGGGCGGCGATGACGGTGGTCGCGGCGAATTTCAGACCGAGACGGGGATTGGCGGGGGCGCCGCTGTCATGGCCTTCCCCGGGTGCAGACTCCCCCCGGCGGACGCCCCAAGGTAAAACCGCGAACAGGGTCACCCACCACAGGATGAAATAGACCACAAGACCGGATGCGAGTCCCATAACGGCTTATGCTTCTTCGATTTCTATCAAGGTGCCGCAGAAGTCCTTGGGATGGGCAAACAGCACCGGCTTACCATGGGCTCCGGTCTTGGGTTCGCCATCACCAAGAATACGCACACCCTCGGCACGCAGGCGGTCGCGGACCTCCATAATATTTTTCACCTCGAGACAGATGTGGTGAATGCCACCATCGGGATTACGCATCAGGAACTTAGCCACCGGGGAATCCTCGCCCAGAGGCGTTATAAGCTCGATGGTAGTGTTGGGAAGCTCCACGAAAACCACGCGCACCCCGTGATCGGGATAGTCCTCAATTCCAGAAACCTTTGCCCGCAGAACATCGCGGTACATGACCTGCGCCACGTCAATATCAGGAACCACAATAGCCACGTGGTTGAATTTGCCAATCATTGGAATTTTTCCCTGAAAAATAGTAAGATGGTTTTCGTGGTGATTAGTGCCGTTCCTGGCATGCAACACAGTCTGTAACACCGTCCGACCTGCGGACTTCTCGGGCCTGATTTCGATCCCACAGATATACATATAAATATACCTGGGAAAAGCAACGCCGAAGCTGAGCGCTCTCCAGACCCGAGACCAGGTCCACAACACCCGTTTCGACAAGGTCGCCGACGCCCTGCAATCACTTACCAGTTTCGCGAGCATCCTGACATCGTCGAGGCAAGTGGTGCGAGCTGTAGGATAACAATCAGGTAGGAATTCCGGCTTCGAAAGTAAATAGCATTCTGGTGCTCCGTTCGCCTGCCAGTTTGGTTTTACCTAAACATTTCCCTAAATCCGCACCACGTGGACCTGGGTCACGGGACGCTGGGTGCGTTCCAAGAAAAAGGCTTTGCGCACCGCGCACCGCACCGCCTCTGCCACCTCAGCGTCATCACGGGACGACGACCGGGAGAGCGTCTCCACCGCCACGGTCGCAGCGGCCCTGAGCCTGGCCAGGAAGGCTTCCTCCCTTTCTTCGCCTTCCGTGGCGAAATGGCCGGGGCCGCTGATGACGGGATCGGAGAGCAGCTCGCCGTCGTCGCCGATGACCACGCTCACCGCCAGGGAGCCGTTGAACATCATGCGCTTGCGGGTCGTCATCATGGAACTGTTCAACGGCACCATGCGGTTGCCGTCCAGGGTCAGGCGGCCGCTGTGGACACGGCCCACGACCTCCGCATCACCGGGGGCGAGACGCAGCACCAGCCCGTTCTCGATCTCCACCGCCTGGGGGATTTGGCACGACCGCGCCAGCTTCGCCTGTTCATGGAGATGGCGGGTCTCGCCGTGAACCGGCACCACCACCTGCGGGTTGACCCATTGGTACATCTGGGTCAGTTCATCGCGCCCGGGGTG
>NZAO01000008.1 GCA_002686135.1 Rhodospirillaceae bacterium | reverse complement strand
GTGAGGACATGATTGAGCTGTCTTACGACGGCATTGCCGACTGGGGGGATCTCTCCGGCTGCATCAGCTCGGACACCGATGGCACTGCGCTTATCACCTTCTCGGCTGGCGATGTTCAACTTGGGATTGAGGATGATTCCATACTCTTATCGGGTGTCGATGCGGCGAGCCTGGAAGCAAGCGATTTTGCGTTTGCCTGACGCACGGGTTTGTTCCCCTTACAAGAGGCCGGGATAATTTTCCGGCCTCTTTTTTATGCCGCCACATACCATCCACCTTCTTTCGCCACGCCTTGGAAATAAGGCCTCATCCTGTTCCTAATATTGCCAAAGACTTTTTTCCGCCAGAACCGGGGGGTGCTTTCGACAATTCCGGAAAGGCTGTGGATGAATGGGCCGGGAAAATGCCCACAGGAGAGGTCACGTTACAGGCGAGGCGTTACAGGGCGTTTCGGGAAGGGATATATGTCTTTTTTCCCGTATTATCCACAGTGTTTTCCACAGGATGCCCACAGCTTTTCCACCATATGATCCCGCCCCACGGGAGGCTCCTGGATGCCCCCACAAATAGAGATTAATCAGTTCCTGCCGTAGATGTCCTCGAGCCGTTCGATGTCATCCTCGCCGAGATAGTCTCCCGACTGCACCTCGATCAGTAGGAGCGGCTCGTCTCCCTTATTTTCCAGGCGGTGCACCGTGCCCTGGGGGATGAAGATGGATTCATTTTTGTGGAGTTCAAAGCTTTCCTCGCCGCGGGTGATATGGGCGGTGCCGTCGACCACGACCCAGTGTTCAGCCCGGTGCTGGTGCTTTTGCAGGGAGAGAATGCCGCCGGGATTGATGGTCAGACGCTTGGCCTGGAAACTATCTCCGGCATCGATGCACTGGTAGAAACCCCAGGGGCGGTAAACCCTGGCATGGGTGGTGGCTTCCGCGTGCCCCTGCGTCTTCAACTCGGCGACAAGGGCTTTGACCTCCTCGGTGCTGTCCTTGTGGGAAATAAGCACGGCGTCGTCGGTGGCCACCACCACCACGTCGTCGAGCCCGATCACCGCCACCAGCGGGCGTTCGCTGCGGATATAGGAATTGCTGACATCGGTCAGGACCACTTTTCCCTGGGTCACGTTGCCGTGGTCATCCTTGTCGCCGCTCTTCCACAGCGCCGACCACGACCCCACGTCGCTCCAGCCCATGGTCACCGGCATGACGGCGGCGAGGCCGGTGTGTTCCATGACGGCGTAGTCGATGGATTGGGACGGGCTGGCGCAAAAGGACGTGACCTCGAGGCGCAGGAAATCGAGGTCTTTTTCGGCATTCGCCACACAGGCGCGGCAGATGTTGAGCATGTCGGGGTGCAGCCGCGCCAATTCGTCGAGATAGGCCTGGGCACCGAGAAGAAACATGCCGCTGTTCCAGTACCACTGGCCTTCTGAGACGTAGCCCCGGGCCGTCTCGAGGTCGGGTTTTTCGACGAAGCGTTCCACCAGGTAGCAGCCCGGAACGTTGTCGATGGGTTCGCCGCCGCGAATATAGCCATAGCCGGTTTCCGGGGTGTCGGGGGTCACGCCAAAAGTCACCAGTTTGCCCTCACGGGCAGCGATGGAGGCAACCTCTACGGCTGTGAGGAACGCCTCTTCGTCGCCGATGATATGGTCCGAAGGCAGTACCAGAAGGATCGCTCCGGGGTCCTCCGCGGTGAGGATCAGGGCGGCCACGGCCACCGCCGGCGCGGTATTGCGGCCTTCAGGCTCGAGCACGATAGCGGCGGGGCTGACACGGCTTTCACGGCATTGTTCGGCGATGACGAAGCGATGTTCGTGATTACAGATGACCAGCGGCGAGGAAAACCGAGAAGCATCCCCGACACGGCCGAGAACGTTTTGCAACAGGCTCTGCGGCGACGACAGGGGCAGCAGTTGTTTGGGCCAGGCCTCCCGTGACATGGGCCACAGCCGGGTCCCGGCGCCGCCCGAAAGCACCACCGGCGTAATCTTATTGTCGGGGGTTTCCATCACTGAATTTCCGTCACATTCATGGCGATGTAATCCATCACGTCACTTATTGATCTACCCTTATGCAGTATCGCCGCGATGAACGGCATAGGAAAATCAAAAAACAGACGAATGTCCCGAATAAAAACCCGGAATAAAAACCCCGGCGACCGGAATGAGCCACCGGGGCTGAGAGGGAATAGTCGAAATACCGGCGGCAGGGGCGGCTTGACTCCACATCCCCGTAGGCCCATCGTGGGGGCACACGAGGACTGGGGTGTCCCGGCGCCGTTTGGCCGGGTCTGAGATTATACCCATGAACCTGAACTGGGTGATGCCAGCGGAGGGAGCGCCACGTGGGATTTTTCCCCACGCTCCTGTTTTTACCCTTCCGGTGTCACCGTGCCCGCATTCGGGCGGGAAAAAGGGGTGTGTCATGACTGCTATTGTGGGCGGTGGGATTTGCGGTCTCGCCATTGGCTGGTATCTGGCCCGGGCCGGACAGCAGGTGAGCGTATTCGAGCGCGGAGAGGCGGGGCACGAGGCGAGCTGGGCCGCGGCGGGTATGCTGGCGGCCCAGGTGGAGGCCGAAAAGGGCGAGGAAGGTCTGTTGCCACTGCTTCTCGAAGGCCGCGCCATGTGGGAGGAATTCGCCTGCGATCTGGCGGCCGCCTCAGGCCTGCCGGTGGACTATCGCGACGAAGGGACGCTGGTGGTGGCGCTCGACCGTGACGACGCCGAAAGCCTGCGCTTCGATTACGACTATCATCGTTCCCTGGGGCTGGATATGGAATGGCTGACGGGGGAACAAGCGCAGGAGAGGGAGCCTCATCTGGCGCCGGGCGTGGTGGCCGGGGTCTATTCTCCGCTTGATCATCAGGTGGATAACCGCCAGGCCATGCAGGCCCTGAAGGCGGCCTTCACGGCGGCCGGCGGCACCCTGCACGAACATACAGAAGTTTCGGAAATTCTGGTGAGCCAGGGTGCGGTGAAGGGTCTAGTGGCCGGGGATGAGAAAATCCAAGCCGACACCGTGATCATCGCCGCCGGGGCCTGGTCGCGCAATCTGCCGGGTCTGCCCGATTCCGTGCGTCCGCCGGTGCGCCCGGTGAAGGGACAGATGCTATCCCTGCGCATGCCGCCCGACGCACCCCTGCTTTCCCATGTTGTATGGGGGCCGGGCACCTATATGGTGCCGCGCCGCGACGGGCTTCTCATTATAGGGGGGACCATGGAAGAGATGGAGTTCGACCAACGCATGACCGCGGGCGGAGTGCTCGACATGCTGCGCCACGCCTGGGAGACCCTGCCCGGCATCTACGACCTGCCGCTGGAAGAGGTGTGGGCCGGACTTCGCCCCACCAGCCGCGACGATGCTCCCATCCTGGGGCCGGTCACCGGCGATCACGGCGTGGCGGGGCTGGTCATGGCCACCGGACATCACCGCGCTGGAATTCTGTTGGCCCCGGTGACCGCCAAGGCCATCAGCGACTANGTTCTCAGCGGCAGCATGGATGANGCCTTTGCGCCNTTCGCGCCGGAAAGATTCGCGGCATGAGNTCAGAGAAGNCCATCCNCCTGCGCATCAACGGCNAGGCCGGNGAATATGTGGCCTGNGANCTGTTGGCGCTGGTGGCGGAATACGGTCTCGACCCGNCNCGNCGNGGGNTGGCCTGNGCGCTCAATGATGAGGTGGTGCCCCNTGAGGCGTGGCGGCAAACCCCGGTAAAGCNNGGCGACAAGGTGGAAATCGTGCGGCCCCTGGCGGGAGGATGAGGANATGACCGAAACCACAAATAAAACGGTGATGCATAAAACAGAGTCCGACCCGCTGGTGATNGCCGGGGAGGAATTTTCCTCACGCCTGTTTCTGGGGACCTCGAGCTATCCCAACCAACAGGTGATGCTGGATTCTCTTGTCGCCAGTGGTACCCAGGTGGCGACCATGGCCATGCGCCGTGTCAGTACCGNGGGCGGCGGTGAGAGCCTGTTCGATATTCTCGGCGGGCGCTATCACCTGTTGCCCAATACAGCTGGATGCTACACGGCGCGTGACGCGGTGCTGACAGCCNAGCTGGCTCGTGAGGCGCTGGAAACNGACTGGATCAAACTNGAGGTGATCGGCGACGACGAGACCCTGTTCCCCGACGTGGAACANCTCTTNGTGGCGGCTCGCGAACTGGTGGCCGGNGGTTTCGTGGTCCTGCCCTACTGCAACGACGATCCCATCACGGCGAAGAAGCTGGAAGATATCGGCTGTGCCGCGGTGATGCCGCTGGGTGCACCCATCGGTTCAGGTATGGGAATCCGCAACCCCTATAACATTGAGATTATCCGCGATGAGTGTTCGGTTCCCGTCATTGTGGACGCCGGGGTGGGCACTGCCTCCGACGCCTCGGTGGCCATGGAGCTGGGCTGTGACGGGGTGCTCATGAACTCCGCCGTGGCCCGCGCCCGCGATCCTGTAGGGATGGCGGCGGCTATGGGCAAGGCGGTGGAAGCCGGGCGGCTGGCCTATCTGTCGGGTCGCATTCCGCGCCGTCTCTACGCCAAGGCCTCCACCGTCATGGAGGGGCGGATTTCAGGAATCGAGAAGGGCTNAANANGCCCCCCGGCTATTCCNGTTGGCGTCCCTGTTCGCGATCCTGGGACCAGCNATCGGGGTCTTCGAGGAAGGCCCGCACTTCCGTTGCCGTGGCCTCGTNGAAGGCCCCGGTTTCCTGCGCTGCCTCGAGCACGTCCCACCAGGTGGTGAGNCCCAGCAGGCGCACCCCCATCTGCAGCAGGCTCTCGGTGCTTTCGGGGAAGATGCCGTAATGGAACACCACGAAGGCGTCGCAGACTTCGGCCCCGGCCTCGCGCAGGGCGTTGANGAAATGGATCTTGCTGCCGCCGTCGGTGGCCAGATCCTCCACCAGCAGCACCCGCGCNCCTTCCTCCATGTGGCCCTCGATCTGGGCCATGCGCCCGAAGCCCTTGAGTTCCTTGCGCACGTAAAGCATGGGCAGGTTCATGCGCTGGGCGATCCAGGCGGCAAACGGAATGCCCGCGGTTTCGCCACCNGCCACCATGTGGATGCTGCCCGGTTCCACCGCGTGTTCGATGAGCTTCACGGTGCGGTCCATGATTTCGTCACGGGCGGCGGGGAAAGAGATGATCCTGCGGCANTCCACGTAGACCGGGCTCAGCCTTCCCGATGTCAGTTTATAGGGTTCCCCAGGCCTGGCGTTGACGGCGCCGATCTCNAGCAGCAGGCGGGCCGTGGCCTGGGCCGAATTACGGGGGCTGGTGCATTTGCGTATGGGTTGGGCGGTCATGAAAGGGTTTTCCTGAAGACGTGTTCTGTTTAGCGTTAAAGAGGGAGGGNGACAAATGGTTCTTGAGGGGNCGGTACGGTCAAGAATGGGTTTTCGAGCGCGCTCCAGGTAAGTATAGTCCTTGGCAAGTATAAAAGACGTTCTGACATGCGCGGCCGTTTAATAAAACGCATGGATTAAAAGGGAGGAACCTATGTCCGACGCCGGCTCCGGCCACCTAGCCGATATCGATATTGCGCGCGCCGCCACTATCCGGCCCATTCTCGAACTGGCGCAGGAAAAGCTGGGCATTGCCCCTGANAACCTGCTGCCCTACGGCCACGACAAGGCCAAGGTGCCATTGAGNTATGTGGAGAGCNTGGCAGACAAGCCCGACGGCACGCTGGTCCTGGTCACCGCCATGACGCCCACCACCGCCGGCGAGGGCAAGACCACCACCTCGGTGGGGCTGGCCGACGGCCTCAACCGCATCGGCAAGCAGACCATCGTCGCCCTGCGTGAGCCCAGCCTCGGTCCGGTCTTCGGTATGAAGGGCGGAGCNGCCGGCGGCGGCNATGCCCAGGTGGTGCCCATGGACGACATCAACCTCCATTTCACCGGCGACTTCCACGCCATCAGCGCCGCCCATAACCTGCTTTCGGCGATGACCGACAATCATCTTTACTGGGGCAAGGAACCCCATCTCGACGCGCGCCGCATCACCTGGCGCCGGGTGGTAGACATGAACGACCGCGCCCTGCGTTCCATCGTCTGTTCACTGGGCGGGGTGGCCAACGGCTTTCCGCGCGAAAACGGTTTCGACATCACCGTGGCCTCCGAGATCATGGCGATCCTGTGCCTGGCCACCGATATTGACGACCTCAACAACCGGCTGGGCAATATCATCGTCGGCCAGACCCGCGACCGTGAGCCGGTCTACGCCAAGGACATCAAGGCCCAGGGGGCTATGACGGCACTTTTGAAGGACGCCCTGCAGCCCAACCTGGTGCAAACACTGGAGAACAATCCAGCCTTCATCCACGGCGGCCCCTTCGCCAATATCGCCCACGGCTGTAACACGGTGTTGGCCACCAAGACGGCGCTCAAGCTGGCCGATTACGTGATTACGGAAGCCGGGTTCGGGGCCGATCTTGGGGCCGAGAAGTTCCTCGACATAAAATGCCGCAAGGCCGGACTAACGCCCGCCGCCGTGGTCATCGTCGCCACCGTGCGGGCCTTAAAACTGCACGGTGGGGCCGACGCCAAGAACCTTGGTCCGGAAGACCTGGGCGCCCTGGAGAAGGGCATTCCCAACCTGTTGCGCCATGTGGAGAATATCGGCAAATACGGCCTGCCCGTTGTGGTGGCCATCAACCGCTTCCCCACCGATTCCGATGCCGAAGTGGCGCTAGTGCAGTCGTCCTGCGAGAAGGTGGACGTCAACGCCGTGCTCGCCGATCACTGGGCGCGGGGCGGAGAGGGCGCCGAAGAGCTGGCCAAGGAGGTCATCAACACGCTGGAGACCAAGAAAGCCGATTTCAAGTTCCTCTACCCCGACGACATGCCGCTGATTGAAAAGGTGCGTGCTGTCGCCAAGGAGATCTACCGCGCCGACGATATTTCCGTGGATAAGGCGGTAGCGGCGCGCTTCGCCGAAATCGAGAAGCTCGGCTTCGGCCATTACCCGGTCTGCATGGCCAAAACCCAGTACAGCTTCTCCACCGATCCCAGCCTTAAATGTGCGCCGGAAGGGTTTACCGTTCCCGTGCGCGAGGTGCGGCTGTCATCGGGCGCCGAGTTCGTGGTGGTGCTTACCGGCGATATCATGACCATGCCGGGTCTGCCCAGCGTACCGGCGGCCGAAGCCGTGGGCGTGGGCGATGACGGCCTCATCTTCGGGTTGTTCTAGGGGATAGCTTTTCTCTTTATCCTTGTAAATGAGGCGAGAATGACCTCGACTGGGACTAGCCCAGCCGGACGCCNCGGAGAGAGATANCCCAGAGAGAACGGCGGGGCATTCCAGCAGGTTTCTCAAGCGCTTTTTATTTCCCCATAGGCGGTGAGAAGGGGGGCGTCATCGCTGGGTTCGAGGATGCGGTCGAGACCTGGCAAAAACCCCATTTCTTCCTTCTGGATGTGAAAGACCTCGCGCTCCACAAGTTCGTGCCCGGCNGCGTGGAACTGGCTCCAGCCCGTGGCATCGAANCCGCCTTCCTTGGCCGCGGTGGCGGCGGCCACCAGACGCCCGGCCAAGGGCCGGATGAGTTCATGTTCCTGACGCAGCATTTCAGGGATTCCGGGGTCGAAGGCTTGGCCGAAACGAGGGAAGAGATGGTTTTCCTCGAAGGCGTAATGATAAGTGACGTCCTCGCTGAGGGTGGTGGCCAGTTCCTCGAGTAGGGCGGCGGTATCTGCATCGCCCGTGTCAGGAGGATCTTCGGGGCCATGGGCGGCCAGTAGTTTTTCGAGACGCTCCAGCAGCGCTAGCATGGCGGTGTGTTCTTCGTGCAGATTACGCAGAATTTCGAGGCTCAGATTAAACATCAGGGCTTTTCCTTGTTCGTTGTTTTGGTTGTTTCGGTCGTTTCCGATATTTTCCCGGTCTTGCCTGTGTCACGCAGGCAGCGGCGTATCAGCCACAGCACACGTAGTGCGAAGGCGGTGTATATCAAGGCGCTGAGGAGTCCGGCAAGGCCGCCGAGGCGGACCGGCAGGGGCGCTTCCAGAGCTATGCCTACCGCCACCAGAATAAGGGCTAGGCCGTGACAGAGGGCATGGGCGCGGCGCGGGCCCTCGGGCGCCAGCTTGCTCATGAGCGGCGGCGTAGCTCCGGCGCTGGTGGCGTTCATGGCGCCGAGGAAGGGCAGGATGCGCTGCAGGACACCGAGGAGAAAGGTGAGGAGCCAGCCGAAAAGCGCGGCAAAGACGAACAGGGCAAAGCCCTGGCTTCCGGCGAGGCCGAGCGCNGTGGCGCAACCTAAAGCCAGGCTCNCCACCAGAAAAAACCANCCCGNNCGCATGAGCAGAATGGAAANGCCCANCTTGCGGCGCATGGCGGTGGCCAGGCAGCGCNTCATGCTNCGCAGATGCAGGGCTACNCCGAAAAGCCCCGACAATGCGCCCGCCGCCATCAGCAGGGGTGTTCCGAGAAAGATACCGGCCAGCGCCGCCATCAGCCCGAATACGGCGAGTGCGAAAACGGTGCGGCTCTCACCCACCGGCACGCCTTGTGAAAGAGCGAAGAGCGGTAACAGGATGTGGCTGAATCCGAGCACCAGCATTCCCATGAAGCCGAACCCGGCGGCTATCATGTGGAGGGTGGCGATGCCCGCGCGGTCATGGAGAAAGCCGTGGTCACCGTCGGCGATGAGAACAAGCCCCAGCNCCATAGCGGCGGCCAACGCTACCAGTGCGGGTAGGCCGAAGCCGCTCAGGGGTTCGAAAGTTAGGGCGCGTTGCAATATCCGCCACATCAGCTCGGCCACCAGAACCATGTATATGGCGAGACCGAGCGCCACACCGAACCCGCCCACGGCCATGGCAGAGGGGTCGCCCGCCGCCATGCCCCACACCAGGACGGCGACGCCGGGAATGAATAACCAGGAGGCGGCGCGGGTGGCCGTGGCGCTGCGTAGCGGCATTCCCGTGGCTACCGGCAGCATCTGGAAAGAAACCCCCATGGCGGTCATCGTCAACACCCCCAGTGTCAGGCTGTGCAGTGCCGCCAGCGCCGGTCCGGGGCCGCCGGCGAAAAAGGCCACGTGGTTGGGAAAGGCCGCGATCAGCGCCCATAACAGGATATGGAAGAACAACGCGGCGGTGAAATAGCGGTAGGGTATAGTGAGGTCGAGTAGCTGTGACTGCGCCCCCATGAGGATGCTTCCGGGAAAGTTCATGAGCTGGATTCCGAAGACTCTGGGGACGGCCGTATGCGGGTGAGGGTCAGGCGTAGCCCGCCCTCACCAACGGCATCGGGGGGCTCCTTGGTCCAGGACCAGCCGCGCTCCACCAGNTCGGGATACAAATTCACGGGGTCACGGGCCATGAGGACGTGCACCGTGTCGCCGGTATCGGCGCGTTCAAGGAGCTCGACGATGGCTACCAATGGCTTGGGTGGGGTGTGGATATCACGCAGGTCGAGGCAAGGAACTCCCGCCTTCCAGAGGACGGGGACATCGCCAGCCACGGGTTTATGATTCGTCGTTTCGGGCAAGGTTCCACTTTCGCGTTTCCGATTGGGTAGAAACAAGAGAACGNGGAGTCAAGGGGGCTCTGGTTTNCTGAAGGATTACACCGCCTTTGAGTGTTTTCCTTCCGCCACCTCGAGATAGGCGTCGAAGGCGGCGCACACACAACGCACCAGCAGGCGGCCGTCGGGGGTGACGGTGATGCGGTCGCCGTCCAGTTCGATCAGCCCGTCGGCGGCCAGTTCCTCGAGCCTGGGCCGAGCCTCGGCAAGGGCGTCGGCGGTTTCCCCGTGCTCGCCGCAAATTTGCCCAAGGTCGATTTCGAGATCGCACATGAGGCGTTCGATCACCTCCCGGCGCAGCCGGTCGTCCGGGGTTAGTTCGACGCCACGCGCGGTGGGCAGGCGGCCCTCGTCGAGAGTGCGGCTATAGAGGTTGAGTTGAGGGAAGTTCTGAACATAGCCGGCGGGCAGGGAGGAGATGCTCGATGCGCCAAAACCGATCAGTGTGTTGGCGCGGTCGGTGGTATAGCCCTGGAAATTACGGTGCAGCACGCCCGCCTTCAGTGCCGCCGCCATGGGGTCGTCATCGCGGGCGAAATGGTCGAGGCCGATGGTGGTAAAGCCGTGTTCCTCGAGAAAGGCCCTCGCCGCCACGGCCTGTTGCCAGCGCGCTTCGGTGCCGGGCAGGGCGTCCTCGTCGATCATCCTCTGGTGGACCTTCATCCATGGCACATGGGCATAGCCGAATAGCG
>NZAO01000007.1 GCA_002686135.1 Rhodospirillaceae bacterium | reverse complement strand
CGGGCGGGCAAACCCGGCGGGGCAAAGGGGAACACCCTCTTGGTTGCGATGACGCCTTGATCGGTAACTGCTTTATCTTCGGAGACACCGTTATGCGTCATAATTCTTCCGTTAAAACTCTTTTCTCCACGGAATCACTGTCCTCCGGAGCCAAGGTTGTTCCGGTGCTTATAGCGGCTCTTCTGGGTATGTTCATGCTTTACGGCGTCGGTTTTGCCGGTCCTCAGGCGCTGCATAACGCTGCCCATGACGGCCGTCACGCCTTCGCCTTCCCCTGCCACTAGACGCGGGGAACCCACATCATGTTGAGGCAGGCTCTGGTCTCCGCGGTAATAGCGGGGGCACTCGCTGGCGTTCTGGTGTCCGGGCTGCAGGCGATCCGGGTGGTTCCCCTTATCCTCAAGGCCGAGATCTATGAATCCGCCAGTGACTCCGCGCCGGCAGCCACAGAAACGGCCACAGAGCCCCACCATCATGGGGAGGAAATCATCGCTGCTGGGGCCTGGGCGCCCGAGGAGGGGCTGGAGAGAACCTTCTATACGGTTTTCACCAACATTCTGACAGCCATCGCCTTTGCCTTGTTGCTCACCGTCTGTTACGCGCTTGCCGGCGATGTAGACTGGTGGCGCGGCATGTTGTGGGGGCTGGCCGGTTTCGCCGTCTTTCATCTGGCGCCGTCGCTGGGCCTGCCGCCGGAGTTGCCGGGCAGCATGGCCGCTCCGCTCCATGACCGCCAGGCCTGGTGGTTCGGCACGGTAGCGGCCACGGCCGGCGGTCTGGCGGTCATAGTGTTTCACCGCGGGAACCTGTTCAAGGTGCTGGGGGCGGCTCTGCTGGTGCTGCCCCACCTCATCGGTGCGCCCCAGCCCGAGGTCCACGGCGGCATAGCGCTGGAGGAACTGGCCCCCCAGTTCGTGGTGGCTACTCTGGTGACGGCGGGGGTGTTCTGGGTCTTTTTGGGTGCGGTTTCCGGTTTCCTCTTTCACAGGATGAAGGACCTAAAATGACCTGTGCCCCCCTTTCTTTGAGGTGATTTTAACGCTGAGACACTAAGTTCTTTATAAGCCCAGTTCCGTGGCATCGTTCTCGCCCTAGATGTCCTTACAGATATCCACCAGAAGTTCACGCATCCACACGTAGGCCGGATGGTCGTGTTCGCGGCCATGCCATAATAGCACGATCTCCACCGAGTCGAGTTCCATGGGGACCGGCATGACGTGGAGGTTATTGATATTGGTGAAACGTTTGGCCATGCGCCTGGCTAGGGTAATGATAAGATCTGAATTCTCAATGATCAATGGGGCTACTAGGAAGTGGTTGCAAGTCATTGGAATACGCCGCTTGAGTCCTCGCTTTTCGAGCATACGGTCGGCGATACCGGTGGCCTCGCCGGTGATGGTCACAAGAAGGTGACTGGCCGCTACAAATTCGTCGAGTGTGATGTCGTGACCAGCCAGGGGATGGTCGTTGCGCATGACGCATACGTAGGTTTCAGTAAACAAAGGTAGGCTTCTGAAGCGCTCGGGATATTCCGGGTCGCCACCGCCGACGGCCCCGACGACGAAATCAACTTCGTTGGCGTCCAGACAGTCGAACCCTGACACATAATCATTGTGTCGAACACGGATATCCACGTTGGGAGCTACTTCTTCCAGATGGCTCATAAGACGCGGCAGGATCAAGGATGCTACGTAGTCGGCCATGGATAGATTAAAGGTCTGGGTGGCCGTTGATGGATCGAAAACAACGGGATCAAAGGCCGTCTCCACTATGTTCATGGCTTGGCGCAAGACCGGGCCAAGCTCTAGGGCACGGGTGGTGGGCATCATGCCTTCGGGCCCGCGCACGAAGAGGTCATCCTTGACCAGATGACGCAGCCGGTTCAGGGCGTTGCTCACCGCAGATTGGGTTAGGCCAAGTCGTTTGCCGGCGCGGGTTACGTTGCGTTCCCGCATGATGGCGTCAAAGACCACCAAGAGATTGAGATCTACAAGAGCTAAATTCATTTAAATGATTATTGCTATATAATATATTAATTTTACAACTTAGTACTTCCTCATTACATTCCCGTCAACACTTGGTTGGAAATGTCTTTTCTCAAAAGACATTTCCAACCGAAGAAATGCAACAGGTAGGGGGAAGGAGAAGAGAAATGAAGAAGTTAATCTATGCGGCTTCGGTTCTAGGCACCCTTATTTCGGGTTTTGGCTCCTACGCCGACGAATACACCATGAAGAGCAAAGGGTATGCTCATTATGCCGGTAATCGTTACCCCATCGGCAGGATCTATAGTGCGGTAAAAGCGCGTGACGACTACGTACTCATGACCCGGGTGTACTTTAACCGTGAGGACCTCATCTATGAATTCGCTTATAAAGCGAAAGACGGTTCCCTGAAGGAATTGGTGTTCGACGCCTTCTCCGGTAAAGCGAAAGAAGGTTTCCTGAAGGAATTGGTGTTCGACGCCTTCTCCGGCTAGACGAAGTACCCTTCCGGCACCGTACGAAAACAACCCCGAAGGCTCATCCCGTGGTTATTACCCTCCCTCACGGAATGTGTCTTTAAAAAAGGACCCGCGTTCTCCCTGCGGGTCCTTTTGTTTATTAAAAATGGCAAAGTGTAAAAGCGTAGCAGGTGAGACTACCTCGACAAGGAAGACACCACTTCTGTGAAACATTAGGATAATTCCAGAATGGGATTACCTTGCACATATTCCATTCTCTTATTTATTCATTTTGAATGAATGGGGCCGCTCTAGGAAGATCTAGAAAAGCTGAAGCCTCCCTTTACCGATGGCGTCATTATGGCTCTTTTCAGGGGGGACAAGAAGGGTTCCAGGTCATCTTGAAATTGGCGAAAGACCGCACATATGACCCCTATGGCCAGTCTGTATGACGGTCACCGCTGTTCTGGGCGCCTCTGAAAGGGCCCGGTACGTATCTCGCTCATTTACCAGAGGAGTTTACAATATGACGCGTCTTTCTCTCTTCAACAGCCCCCTGCTGTTGGGATTTGACCATTTCGAGCGCGCCCTGGACCGCATTTCCAAGGCCTCCAGTGATGGTTATCCGCCCTACAACATCGAACAAACCGATGACAACAAGCTGAAAATTACTCTTGCCGTAGCGGGGTTTTCTACGGACGACCTGCACGTTTCCGTGGAGGACAATCAACTGATCATTCACGGTAAGCAAGAGGATGACGAAGCCCGCACCTATCATCACCGCGGCATCGCCGCACGTCAGTTCCAGCGTAGTTTTGTCCTCGCTGAAGGAATCGAAGTGACGTCCGCCTCTCTGGATAACGGCCTGCTGCATATTGATCTATTTCGGCCCGAGGTGGAAAACCAGACTCGCACCATTGATATCAAGAGTGGCTCCGCCGCGGACACGGCCCCGGAAAGTGAAGTTTCCGTTGTTGATGTGCTCCAGGACAGGGAAGCGTCATAGGACGTTTCCGCCACCCTCGCGTCTCGTGAAAAGAGTGGTGACCATGACCGGGAAAGAAGAACTACATGCCATATCTCCCCAGGATCTGTTTGCCATGGGCATTCAGGGCGTCGCCTATGTGCGTCCGGTAACGGGCGACGAAGGCACCGTCTATTCGGTTCATGCCGCCGACGGGCGGCAGCTTGGCGTATTCGACGATCTTGAACTGGCCTTTGTCGTCGTTCACCAGAACGACATGAAGCTGGTGAGCGTCCACTGAGGAAGCTGATGATATTGGGAACTACACTCCGTCGATCCCCAGGCTTACGAACCCTTTGAATTACCTCCTGAACTAGAGAAGGTGCTGGATAAGACACACTTCGTGGAGGTCGTGAAGAAGGAGGAAGCATAAGGCCCCTGGTGCGCGTCAAGCCAATACCAACCCTTTTGCGTCCCCCCGCGCCCGCGCTTCTCTCACGTTTCTCGGCGCCCCTGCCGCGGCCGGAAATCAGCCGCCGTTCGAGGCCCTGGTCAGCAGGGAATAAATATCGTCGGAGCTTTCGGCGTTGCGCAAGTTCTCACAGGCGCTGTCGTCGCGCAGAAGGCGCGAGACCCGGGCCAGGGCCTTGAGATGATCAGCGCCCGCCGATTCCGGCGCCAGAAGAAGGAAAATCAGATCCACGGGCTGTTCGTCGATGGCCTCGAAATCGATGGGATTTTCAAGGCGGGCGAACATGCCGTGCAGCTTATCGAGACCCGGCAGCTTGCCGTGGGGAATGGCGATTCCGGTGCCGATACCGGTGGTCCCAAGCTTTTCCCGTTCCAGCAGAACATCGAAGATGACCCCATCGTCCTGATGGATAAGGGGCGCCAGACGCTTGGAAAGTTCCTGGAGGGCCTGTTTCTTGCTTCGCGCCCGTAATTTGGGAACGATGCTCTCGGGCGAAACCAGGTCGGAGATTTCCATACCCTTAACTATCAGTTATTTAGTGCCGGCCGCGTTTTCAGACGGCGGGCCGTTCTGGGGGTCGACCCAGCCGATATTTCCGTCTCCCCGGCGGTAGACCATGTTGAGACCGCCGTGGGCGCTGTTACGGAAAAGCAGGGCGGGAAGGTCGGCAAGGTCCATCCGCATCACGGCGATGCCCACGGTGAGCGTTTCCACCTCGGTTGTCATTTCCGCGATAATGACGGGATCCGCGTCGCTGTTGTCACTCCTCACTTCCTCTTCGCCTTCCGGAGCAAGGATATACTGCTGGGCGGCCATGCTCTCCTTGGCGTTCCTGTTCCTGTGGTGGTCGCGCAGGCGCCGTTTATAACGTCGCAGCTGCGTCGCCACCCGTTCACTAGCACCATCGAAGGCAGGGTAAGGGTCGGCAGCGAGAGAATGGCTTTGTACCAGAATGTTGTGGCCGATATGGACAGAGATATCCGCTCGGAAAGACTGGCCCTCGCGCGAGAAATGAACCACTCCCTCCAGGGCGTTGTCGAAATATTTTTCAACCGTATTTTCAAGTGAAGAAAGAACGTGGGCTCTCAATGAATCACCAACATCGATCTGCTTGCCTTTTACGGAAAGCTGCATGTGTCATGCCATTTGTTTCTTAACAGGAAAGAAAAAGTTTGTAGTTCAGGTGCCAACTGGTTCGGCCGTATATGGTCAACTGAAGGGCGGCAAGTTAGTGACACGTAGCAGGTGAGTCAAGACAGCCTCCTGGCGGTTTGGCAATGCGTAGAAATAAACACACCGACGGCATCAAGTTCAGAACCTGGCGTTTTTTTCGCGCCGACGCTGGATGGATGAGGGAATGTGCATGGCTTCCCGATATTTTGCGATAGTTCGCCGGGCAATATCAACACCTTCAGATTTCAGAATTTCAACGATTCTGTCATCGGACAGCACTTCCTTTGGCTTTTCGTCGTCGATTAGGGCTTTGATGCGGTGGCGCACGGCCTCCGCGGAATGGGATTCCTTTCCCGCGGCCCCGGCAATCGCCGAGGTGAAGAAATATTTCAGCTCGTAATTACCCCGTGGCGTGGCGATGTATTTATTGGCCGTGACCCGGCTCACGGTGCTTTCATGCATGTCGATGGCTTCGGCGATGTCCCGCAATATCAAAGGCTTGAGGNGCTGGACGCCATGGGTGAAAAACTCATCCTGCTGGCGGATGATCTCGGTGGCTACCCTGAGGATCGTCGTCGCCCGCTGGTGGAGCGACTTCACCAACCAGTTCGCGGAATTATAGCATTCGGCAATATAATCCTTTTCCTTCTTGTCCTGGGCGTTGCGGCTGAGTTCAGCATAATAGGTGTTGTTGACCAGAACCCGGGGCAGGGTCTCGGCATTAAGCTCGATGCCCCACCCACCCTTGGGCTTGACCCGCATCAGCACGTCCGGCGTGATCGTCTGCGCCATGTCGTGGTCGAATGACAGCGCCGGCTTGGGGTTAAGGGCGCGGATTTCCGCAACCATCTCGGTCAGGTCCTCTTGATCGACACCGCAGGCTTTAATTAAGCCTTTCACGTCGTGCTTGCCTAAGAGATCGAGATTGTCGAGCAGGGCCTGCATGGCGGGGTCGAGACGGTCCTTGTCGCAAAGCTGCAAAGCCAGGCAATCGGCGAGACCGCGGGCAAAAATACCCGGTGGATCAAAGCGCCGAAGTAATTCCAGAACCCCCTCCACCTGCGCGGTGTCACAGCCCAGCATGCTGGAAACGATCTCAAGATCCCCGCCCAGATAACCGGCCTCGTCCAGCATATCTATCAGATGTAGGCCNATGACCCTGTCCGCCGGATCACTCACATCCATTGTCAGCTGGTTCAGCAAATGATCGCGCAGGCTGACCTCCTGCGCGGCGGTTTGTTCAATATTGGAATCGAAGGTGGAAAAATCGGAACTTCCCCCTGATCTCCAGGATGAAAAAGCCTCAAAAGCCGGTGGTTCCGCGGGTCCCGACCGGGTTTCCCGGCCCTCCTCAAGGCTGTTGCTGGACCACAGGTTTTCGTAATCGGTATCGAGGGGGGCGTCGTCCTGGCCGGGCATGGTGCCGTCATCGGCATGGTCAGCCGTGTCCGCCGAATCGCCCGTGTCCGCCGTCTCGGCGGCGGTTTCTGTTTCGGCGCTGTCGTTCGATGCGGAGCTGTTCTCTGCCGTGACGCGGTTCTCGTCCCGGGGTTCCTGATCGGCGCTGCCACCACTTTCCGGGCTGTTGGCATCCTCGCGCTCGAGCATGGGATTTTCTTCCAGCTCTTTCTCCACGAAGTCGGAAAGTTCCAGATTGGAAAGCTGCAGCAGCTTGATCGCCTGCTGCAACTGCGGCGTCATGACGAGATTCTGACTCTGCCTAAGGTCAAGCCGTGGTGTGAGTGCCATCTTCTGGTGCCAGAGGTNCAGCTAGAGCGGTTCAGCTAGAGGCTGAAATTGTCTCCGAGATAAACACGACGCACTTCCTGATGGGTCACGATCTCGGANGGCTTACCTTCCATCAACACCATTCCGTCATGAAGAATATAGGCGCGGTCCACCACATCTAAAGTCTCCCGCACATTATGGTCCGTAATCAGGACGCCAATGCCACGGTCCTTGAGATGCGAGACAAGATCGCGGATTTCACCCACGGCGATGGGATCGATCCCCGCCAGGGGTTCGTCGAGAAGGATGAATTTGGGGTCAGAGGCAAGACAGCGGGAGATTTCTACGCGCCGGCGTTCGCCGCCGGAAAGGGCGAGCGACGGTGTACGCCTGAGATGGGTGATGGAAAATTCCGCGAGAAGGGAATCCAGCTCGGCCTCGCGCTTGCCGGGATCGGGTTCCGTCACCTCGAGAATGGCGCGGATATTGTCCTCCACGCTCAGCCCCCGGAAAATAGAGGCCTCCTGGGGAAGATAGCCGATCCCAAGGCGCGACCGGCGATACATGGGCAGGGCGGTGATATTTTCGCCGTCGAGCGATATGGTCCCGTATTCCGACGAAATGAGACCGGTAATAACATAGAAAGTGGTGGTTTTACCGGCGCCGTTGGGGCCTAAAAGTCCCACTACCTCGCCACGCTGCACCGAAAGGCTGACACCCCGCAGAATGGGGCGTTTCTTGAAATGCTTGCCCAGGTTGGTGGCCATCAGGCCGGTGTTCTCGGCCACCAGACGCGGCTCGGAACCGTCTTCACACTCAGACTGGGCCTGATGGTCGTCAATATGATGGATGCCAGATTCCCTTCGGCTGTCATCAATGCGCTGGTCATCCGTAGTACGGCACTCCCGGTCATGATTCCGCATGTCGGAATTATTGCCGGGGCTACCGTTAAAGGGCGTGCGTTTAGTCATTGTTGCGGTTGTGACTCTTTGGGTTCAATTTTTGCCCCTTTCTTAGCGGAAAATACCGCACGTACACGCCCCTTCCTGCCACCACTGGGTGGGGCGTTCAAAAGACGGCTTATGCCAGTATTCAAGTTTACCTCCCCGTATTCTCCGGTCAATTGGTCATTGCCTCGAAGAATCTTAACGGATCCGAATATTGATACGATACTGGTTACCATATCGTAAATGCCTCTTTCGCTTATGGCGGTTTCCTTGGGCGTTTTGATCTTCACATTGCCAAAAGCCTCAATACGCTGCAATTCAGTGCCTTTGCCCGGAACCTTGTGGAAATAGGCGGTGAGAATATCGGCGTCCATCTCCCTGTTTTTGCCGGTCACATGGGCGTTGCCGCGGGCCACGGCCATATTCCTGAACTGCCAGAATTCCAGACTGTCGTGGGCGGTGACGGTATTTTCTCCGGTTTCCAGCTTAAGACGGCGGCCGGTGAGCACAAGAATGCCTTTGGGCACGTCGAACACCCCCCTGTCGGCGTAGGTCACAGAGGAAGGATTGCGGATCTTCACATTGCCGTCGGCGTCGAGCCGCCAGATATCGGTGCCGCCCTCTTCGGTGGGCCGGTAATGGGCCGTCAGCACATCGGCATCCACGGTCACGTCACCGCGTATGGCCCGGGCCTTGCCGCGGGCGATATAGACCTTTTTTTCCTGTATCCATTCAATTCCTTCCTCGGCGTGGATTTCCACCGGCGCATCCGAATCGCTGGCAAGGCCTTCGAGGGACTGGGCCATCACAGGAAAAACAGAAAAAACAAGAAGAAGGCCTATACAGACCCCCCCCGCCCGGTATTTCCATTTTCCCCCAAATGGCCTGAGGAATGATCCGTGCGGTGGACGAAACAGGGTCATTTGGAACCTTCCAGGGCGGCCGCGAAAATCACCAGCTTGGTCTTTCCCATGAAGATGACTCTACTTCCCTTGTCCAGGACCATGAACCCCTGAGAGGAAATCTGGCCGAAGGGCCCCTGACCGGCCACTGGCGTCCTCCCCGTGGCGATTCCCGATGAAAGGTCGATGTCGGCGCTGGAGGTATGAAATTCATAGCCCGCATCATGATAGAGATTTACCGATTTGCGAAGCCCCAGAATTTGCGTGTTTTCACTGTAGATGCCGTCCATGGCGGAGAGTACTACCCAGGAGCCATTGTTGAGGGTGAGGTCAGCCTGGGGATTTTCAAGGGCGATAATCTCGGAGGAATTACTCACCTGGGAGGCGTTTTCCGCGGTCAGGGAAAAGGGTCTTCCCTTGGTGTCGATGCCTATAAATTGGGCATTGATCATACGCGGCTCTTCGCCGGTGTTACTGCTGATATTGGCGAAGCCCATGGTGAACTGGGTCGGCACCGACTGGATTTGGGGCCATGTCACCACGAGACCAAGCAGAGCAACCGCGACCGCCGGAAGCAAAAGTTTCATCATGCGGACGAAACGGGAATAACGGTGGGTCCTGGGGGGCTGGTGCGGAAAAGGCGGCGGCTGGAACGTGTCGTCGCCCTGCACTATGGCCGTGCCACCGTACTCACCGTGCTTATCACCGCCTGGGGCATCAAGGCGCCTGAGCGGGTGAATGGCCTTGGGAATGGGAAGAAATGGGGGTTTGGGCACTTCCACGTACCCCCT
>NZAO01000006.1 GCA_002686135.1 Rhodospirillaceae bacterium | reverse complement strand
CAGATTTGAGGTGCGGTCTGCTTGGGTTATGCTTCCTGCAATTTCAAACTTTCCATTTTTAAAACGTTCTCGGAATTCTCCGGCGAGAACCGGCCCCTGGTCGACTGTGTAAATGGGGATCAGGGTTGCATCCATCTGTGGGTTGATCACGAAATAGTAGGGGATCTTGCTGGTAAAGCCGAGACTGCTACTGCCAAAAGATGGAGCTAGGAACCCACTCCGACGTTTTACCGTGGGGTCAGGATGGGAAAAATAGGGTGTGTAAAAAACTGGCACTCCGAACATTTCAAGGAAGGCATCCTTGTATTCGATATTGTGGGCCTTGTTGTCGTGAATCACCTGATTGGCTTTGATTTGCCAGAGGGGTGGCCTCTCGGGGTTTTCCTCACATACTTTACAGGGTGAAAAAACGGCCTTGCTCATATGAGTTATGGGGCCTTTTTTTCGGGCGCCACTGGCGGCAATCCGGCTGTCATCGGTCATGCGCAGGCGTAGCTGTTCAATGATGCCATCCCTCATTTCATTAGTCAGTTTCACATAGTCGGCGAAGAGCACCTCGCCGGAGGGTTCCAGCAGGGTGACATGACCCTTGGCGCTGACAATATTGGTGGACTGGTTGTAGGTAAGGGTGTCGGCAAGAAGAACGCGCGCTCCCTGCATGATCTCCACTTTGCCGGAGGCAATGATGAGATCCCGGTTTTGGTCGTGCTTGATCCGTTCGGCGGTGAGATAGACTGGAATATCCCTGGACAGAGTGATTGTGTGTCCGGGAAAAACAAGCGCCATAACAAGGACAAAAGCCACCAGGCCGATGAACAAGAAACGGCGAAAGTCCTTTAACTGGGAAGTGAACGGATACATTCAACCGTCCTCAAGGTGCATAAGCATGGCGAGCCCCAAAAGAACGCTGATGCCCACAGGCGACCAGGCCGCGAGCATGACCGGAAGACTTGACGAAAGACCAAGAGCATATACGACGTCGGAGAGAAAATAGAAAAAGAAACCAACAAAGATTCCTCCCGCAACGATCAGCGCCGTGCCCCCATGACGGACCAGACGCAGGGAAAAAGTGGCGGCGATCAAAACCATAGCGCACAAAAGAAAAGGAAGCGCGAGGAGGGTATACCAGTGCAGGCGGTGTCTGAGGGCGGAAAATCCCGCATTTTCCATAACCTTAATAAAATCGGGGAGATTCCAGAAAGACATGGTTTCCGGTGAGGCAAAACTTTCCTGAATCTTCTCAAAAGTAAGCTCGGTCTTTACGCGATAGTCGGTTTTAAATCTTGGAGGGGTATTCGGAGCCGTTATCCAGGCATTGGCAAGCTGCCAGTTTCCATTGTCGAGAGTCGCCGTCGATGCGTCGATACGACCAGCAAACTTGTCTTCGTCTTCGAGCAGGAAAATAATAACGTCCTGAAGCTGGAAGCCCTCAGACAGGACACGCTGTGCATGAATGATGGATTGTCCGTTCTTATCAGACTGGCGCAACCACAATCCAGTGGAAGACACGGCTAAAAGGCTTGATTTTCCGCGCAGATAACGGCTTTCAAGGTGTTCGAAACGTGAGGTGGTAATGGAAGCGAAAGGATTGAAAACCATTACACTGAAACAGCCGATGAGAAAAGCGATCACCAGGGCCGGAAGGAGAAATTGCCATACGGAAACGCCTGCTGCCCGGACCACCACTAGTTCATGAGCGCGGGTGAGCCGGGAAAAGACAAGCATGCCACCGAAGAGAACGACAAANGGGATAATTTCCTGGGCCATCAGGGGAATTTTCANCAGCGCCATTTGGGCAATGATATCCAGGGTAGCTTGTTGCTTGGATGANGCGCGGCGCATCAATTCCACCAGATCGAGCATAAAGATGATNCTTGTCAGGGAAAGAAAAATGCCACCACACCAGAAAAAGAACTGGCGGCCGATATAGGCTGATAGTGTCATCGAAAGACGCATTCCACTGCTCCGAATAAAGGATTACGGCTATTCAGGCGGGGTAGGTTGTCTGGTCANCGGTACCGAATGTGTGCTTTTTAGGGCGGAATAAAACGATAATCCCGCCGATGAGAGGAAGCAGGGCATTAAGATAAATCAAGGGGACCAACCATGGGAAACGGGCGGCCAGATTAGTGAATCCCAAAGCAGCTCCCTGAATGGCAACAATCAGAATAATGGCCGTAGTGATTCTCTTGCCTAGGCCGCGCCGGGCATAATCACCCGAAAGCAGAGCCGCCAGCGCAATTACGGTGAAGGTCAGGGCATAGATCGGCAGAGTCAGCCGTNGATGGCCCTCCGCCCTTAGCTTGGCTGCGTTGAACTGGTTGTTTCCATCCGTCATGTCNGGGAAAAAAAGTTCATCGAGAAAACGTTCACGCGGTTCCCNCCACCTCTTGTCGAGGGNCTTATCCACCGAATGAANGTCCAGTACATANCGGTCGAAATAGAGAAGCGAGAGCGCCCCCGAGTCTTTTGATACTTCCTGCCGATTTCCGTTGACCATGATAACCTGAGGGCCCTCATCTGTCCGTACCAACGCTCCGTTTTCTGCCATCATGGTCACAGGTTTTTCTGAGTTTCGTCCGTCATGAACTAGGACGCCGAGAAGTTCTCCTTCGGCTCCGCGTTCGCGGACAAAAACCGTGATCCCCGCGGCAAGCTCTGTGAACACGCCCTCCTGTAGAAGAACGGTGGAAAAATCGTTGCGGATGGTGACTTGTCTGTCCTTGAACTCGCGGAAAGATAGCGGTAACAGGTATAACGTCAGGCTGTAGATGATTACTGTGACAATGCCCGCCAGCAGAAAAGCCGATTTGGACAGGCCGGTCTGGCTGATGCCTGCCGCCCGCATGACCAGCAATTCACTGTCCATGGTCAGCCGGTTATAGGCGAACAACACAGCGGTAAACAGGGAGANGGGAAGTATAAGTGCCAGGAAAGTAGGCAGCATCAACATGGACATATAGAGAAACATTGAAAACGGNAGGCCACGATTGACNATAAGGTCGATAAGCCGCAATGANTGCATCAGCCAGATTGCGCAGACCAGGGACAAGGTTACGAAAAGAAAAGCAACGGTAGANCGGCGCAGAATATAGCCCGAGACTTTTTGCATGAAANGCTAACCTTGAAANACGTGACCGCCCNTTCCCCNTCCGGAAAAAAATAANGGCCTCCGGACACATGAAGGGGCGAGATTATCACATAAAACTCATTGATATTGCACGGGTTTTTCCATGACTTTCGGGGATTATTACTTTCTCCACCCCGAGGTCAAGTTTGACTTCCCTTTGTCAGAGGGATGGGTAAAGTCATGGTCGGCTAAGCCAAGCCGTGCTTTTCTGGAAGACTTTCTTCCGCTTCTTACCTAGAAAATGGAAAATTCCTAATGAAAATNACTTTTTCCACTCCTTCCCAGCCTCGATCCGGAACGCTCGTTGTCGGCGTTCTNNAAGGGGGGCAGATGCTCTCTACNACTGCTGCCTTAGACAAGAAAAGCGGCGGTGCGGTGAGCCGGGCCATGAAGACTAGCCGTTTTAAGGGCGAGAAGGGGCAATGGCTGAGTCTTCTTGCACCTTCTAATCTGCCTTTAAACAGGCTTGTNTTGCTTGGAATCGGCAANGCCAANGATATTGACGACAAACNTTTACAGGCAGCCGGAGGGCGCATCGTTTCCATGCTTGCCAAGAAGGGAGACAGCACGGTCCGTGTGGCGGTCGATNCCATAAAGGAATCACCCATACGCTCCAGTGACATGGCCGCGCAGTTGGCTTTNGGGGCGCTGCTGCGATCCTATCGTTTCGGAAAATATCGCACCAAGGAAAAAACCAAGGACAAGCCCTCGCTTAAAACCTTGATGATTCAGGTCAGAGGACATGATGCGGCTCGGAAGGCTTTCGCACCCATGGAAAAAACCGCCAAGGGTGTTTTCTTTACCCGTGATCTGGTTTCGGAACCCTCCAATGTGCTCTACCCAGAAACCCTAGCAAAACAGGCNAAGACCTTGGAAAAACTGGGTGTCAGGGTGGAAATCCTNAATCAGGCGCGGCTGAGAAAACTGGGNATGGGGGCNTTGCTCGGCGTCGCTCAGGGCAGTGTACATCCTCCCTATGTGGTGGTGATGCAATGGAAAGGCGCCCCCAAGGCCAAGAATAAACGTCCGGTGGCTTTCGTTGGCAAGGGTGTGACATTCGATACCGGGGGCATCTCAATCAAACCATCCAATGGCATGGAAGATATGAAGTGGGATATGGCNGGATCTGGAGTGGTTATTGGCCTGATGAAAGCCCTGGCCGGCCGCAAGGCAAAGGTCAATGCCGTAGGCGTGGTGGGTCTTGTGGAGAACATGCCCTCGGGTTCCGCCCAACGCCCGGGCGATATCGTTACCTCCATGTCNGGCCAGACTATCGAGGTTCTCAATACTGACGCCGAGGGGCGGTTGGTTCTGGCCGATGTTCTCTGGTACTGTCAGAAACGATTTAAGCCCCGCCTTATGGTGGATTTGGCGACTCTCACGGGTGCCATTATCGTTGCCCTGGGGACTGAAATTGCCGGTCTTTTTTCAAATGATGATGATCTGGCGGAGCATTTAACCGAAGCCGGAGAAGCCGTAGGGGAAGAGGTTTGGCGCTTCCCCATGAACGATTCATTCGACAAGCTTCTCAATTGCAATATTGCCGATATGAAAAATATCACCGGCACCCGTGGCGCCGGCAGTATCACGGCATCGCAGTTCCTCCAGAGGTTCATTAATAAGGTTCCTTGGGCCCATCTGGATATTGCTGGCGTTACCTGGTCATCCAAGGACAAACCCACTGTTCCCAAGGGCGGGACCGGTTTCGGCGTTCGTCTTCTCGATCGGTTCGTTGCCGATTATTGTGAAAAGGGATGAGCCGGGCGAAGGAAAGATNGTGACGGAAGTACGTTTCTATCAGCTTAAAAAGCATCCCTTGGAACGGGTGCTNCCNAAACTGTTGGAAAAGGTGGTGTCCAGTGGTGCTAGGGCTGTAATCATGGCGGNATCCCAAGAGCGTATCGCGGCGCTGAATTCTGTGTTGTGGANTTATGATCCAGGGGCTTTCCTTGCCCATGGCAGTGCNGAGGACGGTTATGATTCCGATCAACCCGTGTGGCTTACGNCTTNGCCGGAAAACCCCAATGGAGCGAGCGTTCTTGTGCTGACCGACGGAGCTTCTCACGATGGCATGGACAGTTTTGAGAAATGCCTGGAAATATTCGACGGCAATGACGAACGGACTCTCACACAGGCCCGTGAGCGATGGAAGATTTACGAGCAAGCCGGTTATCCTCTGACCTATTACAAACAGACAGCTCAGGGTGNNTGGCAAATTCGGGAATAAGCCCTGNCCCCACACATCACACTTTTCTTGCCGAAGACGTCAGGTAGGGATATAAGGCCGCTTCTCCGGCAGTTTTTCNTGCTTCTTTTCCCATTAACAAGGGTTCGAGATTTTCAGAGACTATGGCTGTTGAACGCACCCTTTCCATCATCAAGCCAGACGCCACACGGAGAGGCCTGACTGGGAGAATTAACGCTAGATTCGAGGAGGCGGGCCTACGCATTGTGGCGCAGAAGCGAATCAAACTGACGCGTGAGATTGCGGAAAATTTTTATGAAGTTCATAAAGACAGGTCCTTTTTCGAGGATTTATGCACATTTATGACTTCCGGGCCGGTTGTGGTGCAGGTTCTCGAGGGAGAGGACGCCATTGTCCGCAACCGTGAAATTATGGGTGCTACCAATCCTGTTAACGCTGAGGAGAAGACCATCCGCAAGGAATTCGGAGAGACTGTGGAAGCTAATTCAGCACATGGTTCCGACAGCCCGGAAACGGCGGCGCGGGAAATAGTCTTCTTCTTTTCTGAAGTGGAAATCGTTGGCTAGTTATTCATATTTAGCCGGTTTTCGTTAAAAAAGACCGCGCCTTTAGGCGCGGCCTTTTTAGTGAAATTCGTGACGTTTAGCCGGGCGTACGTTCGGTCAGGAAAGTCGCCATCAGGATCAAAATAATACCGATTGCGGTGAGGCTGTATTTCATCAGTGAGACGAAATTTTCCCAATCTGTCTGGTGGCGCTGTGTTTCGCTGTCAGCGGACATCTTCATTCCCCCTTGGTTTGAGCGGCCAAATCAACGGCAGAAGCTATAGCGAAATGTTCAGTTTAAGGGAAGGGAAAGATTTCAAAAAATGACCACGCAGATCAATGAAGCCCATGCCTCAGGATTCCTCGATTGGATTGAGCATAGCATCGGCGGGAGCAATCGCTCCATCGATTTTCACCGCTTCCTCAACCACGCGCACCCGGCCCTCAGCGATCAGACGTAGGGCCAGAGGATAAGCACGGTGTTCCGCGGCCAACACCCTAGCGTCCAGGTTCTCCACCGTATCGCCACTGTGCACAGGGACGGCGGCCTGGACGATGACGGGACCATCATCCATTTCCGGGCGTACAAAATGGATGGTGCAGCCGGAAAAGCTCACCCCTGACTGCAGAACCCGGGTATGGGTGTTGAGGCCCTTGAAGGAAGGCAACAACGAAGGATGGATATTGATGATGCGGTCTCGCCACTTATTGACCAGTTCCTCGCTTAAGATGCGCATAAATCCGGCAAGGCAGACTAGTTCCACCTTATGGTCGCAGAGAACCGAATCAAGAACTGCATCGAATTCAGCGCGTTTTGGAAACCCCTTCTGGTCGATGACGTGGGAGGTGAGGCCCGCTTCTTTTGCATATTCCAATCCAGACGAATCCGGATTGTTGGAGATTACAAGAACCACTTCAGCGGGGAAGCCGGGTTCGTTACAGGCGGCGACCAGCGCTCTCATGTTACTTCCGCGCCCGGAAATCAATATTGCGGCTTTCAACTTCACCATGATTTCTCCATCCCCGACAGGTGGACACGGGCCGCGCCTTCCCGGCAGGGGATCACCTGCCCGATGGTCCAGACTGTTTCGCCGTCTGCGCTCAGAGATTTGCTCACCTCGGCGGCATGATCGGCGGCAACAATAACCACCATGCCAATGCCACAATTGAAAGTGTGGGCAATTTCCTCCATTGCAATTGGCCCGGTGGCCACAAGCCAGGCAAAAATATCCCCAAAGGGCCAGGCGCCGGTATTGATATCAACGCCGAGTTCTCCGGGCAGTACGCGTGGAATATTCTCGGTAAAACCACCACCGGTAATATGGGCCAGGGCCTTGACAATGCCTTTATGGATAAGAGGAAGGCAGCTTTTTACGTAAATGCGGGTGGGCGCCAGCAAGGCTTCACCAAGTGTCTCTGAGGGCCGGAATGGAGCTGGGTCGTCGTAGGAAAGATCGTTCTCTGATACCAGTTTCCGCACAAGGGAGAATCCATTGGCATGAAGCCCGCTGGAGGCCAAGCCCAGGACCA
This sequence comes from Rhodospirillaceae bacterium, assembly GCA_002686135.1. GTDB lineage: Bacteria > Pseudomonadota > Alphaproteobacteria > UBA11136 > UBA11136 > UBA11136. The sequence continues at coordinate 38,441 of NZAO01000006.1, read as the reverse complement.
CATCTCCTTCGGCCACGTCTTCCCCGGTCAGAATCTTCCCGCGCTCGGCCGCACCTACGGAAAACCCCGCCAGATCATAGTCTCCCCCCGAGTAAATGCCTGGCATTTCCGCCGTTTCACCGCCGATTAGGGCGCAGCCGGCAAGATGGCAACCTTCGGCAATTCCGGCGATAACATCTTTTGCCACCTCCGCATCAAGCCCGGCACAAGCGTAGTAGTCGAGAAAAAACAGGGGTTCGGCGCCCTGAACCAGAAGGTCGTTGACACACATAGCGACGAGGTCAATACCTATGCCGCGATGGCGTCCGGTTGCGATCGCTATCTGAAGTTTGGTGCCAACACCATCAGTGGCGGCAACCAGTATGGGGTCGTCATATCCGGTAGCGGCAAGGTCGAACATAGCGCCAAACCCCCCCAGTTTTCCATCGGCGCCAGGCCGGGAGGTGGACCGCACCAGGGGCTTGATGGCCTCCACAAAGGCGTTTCCGGCGGTGATATCTACCCCCGCATCCTTATAAGTCTGGCTGCTTATGGTGTCCTCGCGCGTGATAAAGTATAAGGCTAGGGTTTGCAGGGAAACTTGACGTTTGAACATACTTTATCCTTCACGCTTTGCAATGATCCTGGCCCGCGGCACGTCGCAGGTGCTCTGCTCCCCCCGGCTTATCCTGCGTTTCCGGGTGGTGATCCTGACGGTTCTTCTGTTCCCGGTAGCCCTTGTGGTTCCGGCGCACATGGGCGAAGCGCTGGCCACGGATGTGTTCAGTGCCCGTGATGTGGCCGTTGACGTAACGGCGGGGTCCGCCACCAATGCCCGCAAGGCCGCCCTTGCCAATGGCCAGCGAAAGGCTTTGCGCGCCTTGCTGGAGCGCCTGACGCTGCGCACTAATCATGGTGATCTTCCCTTCCTTTCCGATGCCCGCATCGCTGAACTTGTCAGTGGTATCGAGGTCAGTGACGAAAAGACATCTCCGGTTCGTTATCTGGCGAAAATCACTTATCGATTTAAGCCTGACGCCATTCGGGAACTCTTAAGTCAGGAAGGCCTCCCCTTTGCCGAGACAAGAAGTAAGCCGGTTCTGGTTATCCCCGTCTACCAACTGGCTGGAACACAGCTATTGTGGGATGATCCAAACCCTTGGCGGGAGGCATGGGCNGGGTACCAGCACCAGGAATCCCTTGTTCCGTTTATTGTTCCAAAGGGAGACCTGGCCGATNTCGCCGATATTGGCCCGGTTCAGGCTATGGCNGCGACGCGCAAGCGGCTTGATACCATTGCTCGCCGCTATGGCGCCATAGATACGCTGGTGGCGGTGGCCNTCCTGACTGTGGATNCAGTNGCCAGCCGCTCCAGTCTCGNCGTTTCCGTCAGCAGATTCGGCCTGGCGATCCAGGAATACACCAACATATTCAGTTTTACAGGCAGCCANGGCGAGACCATAGACAATCTGTTAAACCACGCGGTTGCGGGGGTGGCCGTTCAGGTGGAGGAGAATTGGAAGCGCGATAACCTGATGCAGCTTGACAGCCGTCAGGAATCCCTGATTGTCTCGATTCCCATAACCGGAATTAAATACTGGACGGATCTCAGTAAACGTCTCGATTCCATTGCCTTTATTCGCAGGAAAGAAGTGTTGTCCCTGACGCGGAGTGAAGTGATTGTTGGTCTGCACTTTGTGGGTTCCACGGCCCAGTTAGAGCTGGCATTGGCTCAGAGTGATCTGAATTTGAGTCAGGGAGATACNTCCTGGATACTNCGTCTGGAATTTTGATTGCCAACAGGATGGCTAGTGTATGCCNAGGTTAACCAACCTTCCCAATATCATCAGTATTACGCGCCTGTTGTTGGTGCCCCTGGCGGTATGGCTGATTGTTTCCGGTCTGTATCCGGCTGCTTTCTGGCTGTTCATGATTGCCGGTGTTTCCGATGCCGTAGATGGATTCTTTGCCCGTCTGTTCGATGCGCAGACCCCGCTGGGGTCCTATATTGATCCCTTGGCGGACAAGATACTTCTGGTAGGTGTTTATGTCACCCTTGGCCTCCAGGGCCTGCTTCCCGATTGGCTGGTAATCCTGGTGGTGTTCAGGGACCTGTTGATTATCGGCGGCGCGCTGTTGCTTTATGCCATGTCGAATCAAAGTCTGAGCATGGCTCCGTTATGGATTAGCAAGATCAATACCGTTGCCCAGCTTGCTTTGGCGGCGATCGTTCTGGCCCGCGCGGCGTTATTTTTCGATGATGGTGGAGCACTCGAAATCCTGATCTATCTGGTGGCGGCCACTACCTTTGTTTCGGGGATAGGTTATCTGGTACGATGGATAAGGGGCATGGCGGTAGACGCATGAATGGAAAAATAAATCGTCAGCTTTGGTTTTGGTCCGGCGGCATCATTGCCCTTGGACTTTTTCTCTATCTTCTTGGCAATATTCTTCTGCCTTTCGTGGTCGGCATGGCGGTGGCTTATTTTCTCGATCCCGTAGTCGACGCCCTTGAAGAACGCGGCATATCCCGGAGCCTTGCGGTTTTAGGCATCCTCGTCCTGTTCTTTGCGGTCGTTGTGTTCGGTCTGCTCCTGCTTCTGCCGCTGTTACAGGATCAATTCCTCGCTTTTCTCGAGCGCTTGCCCCATTACGTCGCTTTTCTTCGTGATTTGGTGGCACCCTATCTCGAAATTATGCGTGAGGGTTTCAAAGATGTGGATGTGGAGCAGTTCGGCAGCGCCGCAAGTGGCTATGCCACCAGTCTTACGTCGTGGGCGGGCGAGGCAATCTCCAAATTATGGAGCGGCGGGCTAGCATTACTCAATCTGCTTTCACTTATTTTTATCACGCCTGTAGCGGCTTTTTATCTGCTGCGTGACTGGGACGTGATCGTTGCCCATATAAACGGCTGGCTGCCCCGAGACCATGCCGACACGATCCGCACCCAGTTTGAGCTGATTGATGAAACCCTGTCGGGCTTCGTGCGTGGGGTTTTTCTGGTCTGTCTGGTTCTGGCTGGATTTTATGGATTTTTTCTGTCCCTTATCGGTCTCGAATTCGGACTTATGGTGGGGATTTTCAGCGGCCTTATTTCCTTTGTGCCTTATGTGGGTGCGGCTATCGGGTTTGTGGTCGGCACGAGTATGGCCCTGATGCAGTTTTCTGAAATGCTGCCGGTGATTCTGGTGGCCGCGACCTTCCTCACCGGCCAGACCGCGGAAAGTTACCTACTTACGCCTAATCTCGTCGGCGACCGTATCGGTCTGCATCCCGCCTGGATTCTCTTTGCCTTGCTGGCTTTCGCGTCATTGTTCGGATTTGTGGGCATCCTGTTGGCGGTTCCTCTGGCCGCGGTTATCGGGGTACTGAGCCGTTTTGCCATCGACCGGTATCTTGAGAGCTCCTATTACAGGGGGGCAGGAGATGGAGGCGGGGGACAGGCATGACAGTGCCGGGTCAACTGCCCCTGAATCTAGGTCACCGCCCGGCTCTGGGACAGGAAGATTTTCTTGTCGCCCCATGCAATGAACAGGCCGTAGGTTGGCTTGACCTCTGGCCGGAATGGGGAGCTCCAGGGCTTGTGATCCATGGGCCGGCAGGCTGTGGCAAGACCCATCTCGCTCATGTTTGGCGGGTACGCAGCCAGGCGATATTTCTTTCTCCAGAGTCACTGCAGGAAGATGACCCGTCGGAGATTCTTCGCGACAACATCTCGGCCATTATCGAGGATGCCGACCAGGCCGTGGGGTCCGCCGCCCGGGAAAGGAATCTGCTCCATCTCCATAATATATTGGAAGAACGCCAAGGAAGCCTGCTCCTGACAGCCGTGACGCCCGTTGCTGGGTGGCCGACGAAATTACCTGATCTGCGTTCCCGTATCGTCATCCTGCCGGCGGTGGATGTGGGCGTGCCTGACGACCCCCTGATCGGCGCCGTGTTGGTGAAAATGTTTTCTGATCGTCAGTTGCGGGTGGGCCAGGACGTCATCGCCTATCTTTTGACGCATATGGAAAGATCTTTCTCGGCAGCGAGGCGCATTGTGGCCGCTCTCGATTCGCAGGCACTGGCGGCAAAGCGACGTATTACCGTGCCTTTCGTCGCCGAGGTTCTGGGCGGGCGTTAAGAGGGTNTGACCAGTTTGACCTGATTTTTNACTGCGGTGAGGGCCAGTTCTCCACGTTTAAGTGCCAACGCATCATCGCCAAACAGCTCTCTNCGCCAGCCATGCAGGGCGGGGANATNAGCCTGTTCATCGGCGGCGATCATCTCCANGTCGGCGCTGTTTGCGATAAGTTTTTGGGCCACGCCATGAACCTCGCNCTTGGTCTTAAGCAGGACCTTGAGCAATTCCACGACCGGTTTTAGGCCGGGGGAAAGGTAGAGCTTTACAGGCGGCTGGGGGCAGTCTTCGGGGTTGCGTGCTTTTCCCCGTGCGACAGCAGCAAGAACGGCTCGGCCCAAAGAGGTGCCGGCCTGTTTGCGGAGAAAGCCACGTCCATGATCCAGCTCCTGTTCGGTTTGCGGCGCCAGACTCGCCAGTTCCACAAGCACGTCATCGCGAAGGACGTGGTTTCTCGGAACATTCCGTGACCGAGCCTCTTCTTCGCGCCAGGCGGCTAGCTCCTGAAGGATAGCCAGGAATCTGGGCTTGGCGTTGCGGAATTTAAGCCGCCGCCAGGACTCCCTCAGATCAACCTCATAGGACCCCGGATCCGTAATAACCGCCATTTCCTCTTCCAACCATCCCTCGCGTTTGCTCTCATGGAGGCGGGCGGCAATTTTCTCGTAGACCGGGCGCAAATGAATAACATCGGCCAAGGCGTAGTCGATTTGCTTGCGCCTAAGAGGACGGCGTGACCAATCTGTAAAACGCTGGGACTTGTCAATATGCGCTCCGACCAGTTTTGCAACGATGGGCTCAAAGCCGACGGAATCGCCAAAACCGCAAACCATGGCCGCCACTTGAGTATCGAACAGGGGGGCGGGGATACGGCCCGAGAGATGAAAGAAAATCTCCACATCCTGTCGGGCGGCATGAAACACCTTCAGTATACCCGTATCGGCCATCAGGGCGTAGAGAGGCGACAGATTCATACCCGGCGCCAGCGTGTCGATGGCCACAGCCTGATTTTCGGTGGCGATTTGGACAAGGCAAAGCTGGGAATAATAGGTTTTGTCCCGAATAAACTCGGTGTCGACGGCAATATAGGGCTCGCCCTTGGCGTCCTGGCAGAAAGTAGCCAAGGATTCAGTATTTTCCAGCAAGGTCATGGCGGCGGATATACACGGCTTTGACCTCCGGTGAAAGCGCCAAGGCTTTCCGGGAAAGCCTGCGCCCCAGACATGGCTTGACAAGGGGGCTGATCCGTGTGCTTTTTCGCCCGCCGGCCTATTATCACTGGAGGCAGGCTGGAACAGTCCGAGACGAACGTCGTGAACGATCCCTCCCAGCATCCTTACAGATCCCATACATGTGGTGAGTTGCGTCCCGAGCATACGGGTTCGTATGTCCGCCTTTCAGGCTGGATTCACCGAAAGCGGGACCACGGCAATCTGCTGTTTATTGATCTGCGTGACCATTATGGGCTGACCCAGTGCGTGATCGACGTTTCCAGCCCTCTGTTCACGGCATTGGAACAGATGAGGCCGGAAAGCGTCATTACCGTCACCGGCAAGGTGGTGAATCGCGATCTAGAGACCGTGAACCCAAATCTGCCCACCGGCAAGGTGGAATTACGTATTGAAGAAGTGGAAGCGCTCAGTGGAGCCGACACGCTTCCTTTCCAGGTGGCCGTGGACGATAATGCCCCTGAAGAGCTGCGGCTTCGCCATCGTTTCATCGATCTTAGGCGTGAACAGATTCATAACAATATCGTGTTGCGTTCCGAGGTTATCTCCAGCATCCGGCGGCGAATGGTGGAACAGGGGTTTACCGAGTTCCAGACACCCATTCTGACCGCCAGTTCACCGGAAGGCGCCCGCGACTATCTCGTGCCCTCACGCCTCCATCCCGGAAAATTCTACGCTCTCCCGCAGGCGCCACAACAGTTTAAGCAACTTTTCATGGTTGCCGGCTTCGACCGATATTTCCAGATTTCCCCCTGTTTTCGGGATGAAGACGCCCGTGCCGACCGCTCTCCCGGCGAGTTCTATCAACTAGATCTGGAGATGTCCTTCGTCACCCAGGAAGACGTTTTCGCCGCCGTCGAACCGGTGATGACCGGGGTGTTCGAGGAGTTCGGCGATGGCCGAAGTGTCACTCAGGGGCCGTATCCGCATATTCCCTTTGCCGAGTCCATGCTCAAATACGGCAACGACAAACCTGATTTGCGTAATCCACTTATAATTTCGGACGTCACCGAATCCTTTCGCGGGTCGGGATTCGGCATATTCGCCAAAGCCATCGATAAAGGTGCCGTGGTTCGCGCCGTGCCGGCGCCTGGCGCGTCGGGCCGACCGCGCAGCTATTTCGACAAGCTCAATGACTGGGCCCGGGAGGAAGGCCAGGCCGGACTTGGCTATATCATTTTCAAAGACGGCGGGGGTAAGGGGCCGATTGCTAAGAATCTCGAAGCCGAGCGCGTGTCAGCTATTGCCGAAACCACGGGGCTTGGAGACGGCGATGCCGTGTTCTTCGTCTGCGGCAGGGAAAACGAGGCTGCGTCCTTTGCCGGCACTGTACGCAACCAAGTTTGTGACGATCTTGATCTTTTGGAGAAGGATTGTTTTCGTTTTTGCTGGATCGTCGATTACCCCATGTATGCATTCGATGAGACCACACGGAAGCTCGAATTCAGCCACAACCCCTTTTCAATGCCGCAGGGCGGACTTGAGGCCTTGGAAAGCAAGGATCCGCTGACCATCAAGGCGTGGCAGTACGATATCGTTTGCAACGGTGTGGAGCTGTCCAGCGGGGCCATCCGCAACCATTTACCAGAAGTCATGTACAAGGCGTTTTCCATTGCCGGATACAGCCGTGAAGAAGTGGAAGAGCAGTTTGGGGGGTTGCTTACCGCCTTCAAATATGGCGCGCCGCCCCATGGTGGGTCTGCTCCAGGAATAGACCGTATTGTCATGCTACTGGCCGACGAGCCGAACATCCGGGAAGTTATAGCCTTCCCGATGAATCAACAGGCCCAGGATTTGCTTATGCAAGCCCCGGCGGAGGTGCCAATGGAGCGCCTGCACGAACTCTATATCAAGCTTAATCTGCCTCCGGTGAAAAAAACCGGTGGGGAAAATGACGACGGCGATCAATCCAAGGACAAAAAAGCGGAGAGAGGTGGAAAAAAATGAATTCTCTCCTGGCGTGTTTATACCTTCTGAACCTGCTTTAACCGGGGCTCCAGGATTTATCCCCATAGTGAAAAATCCCAATAATATTTGTTGTATTTTTTTGAAATTTAGCTATCTTCTTTTTAAGTTCGCGCTTGATCCTATTGAAATACATCAGAAAATTGCTTACAATTATTTTAAGTTAGCCGCTGATCCTATTGAAGTACATTAGAAAAATAGTGGTTACACTATGGTAACAAATTAAAAAAGCTGGATCTGGAATTCAATAACCGCCATTAAAGGCGGAGAATCTGGAATTCAATAACCGCCATTAAAGGCGGAGAGTGGGGAAGATTTATTGTTGTCTGGCAAGCTTGTTCTTAGAGGGCTGTTCATAGCCCTATTTCCCCTATTGATTGCGGGGTGTGCCCCCCCTGCCATCCACCAGATTGCTTCTTGGGTGGCGGATGGATTGCTGTACGTCACCACCGGGAAAGGCACTTCCGATCACGCCATTTCCATTGCCATGCAAAAGGACTGCGCCATGTGGCGCGTGATCAAGGGCATGGATATATGCTTCGACCGTGCTCCGGCTAAAAATGACGACATCATGGTGGTGATGGGCGAGGACGGGACGTTGGCCCAAGACGACCTGGGTGCTGAACAGCTTTCCATGATCGAAACGGCAGCAGACGGCGAGGTTGCCCCTGAATATCGTGGCGTTATGACCGCTAATCTTTCCTTTGGAAAAATGGTTCTTTCCCCACGTAAGAAGCGCTACGAACTCTCTGCGGGTATTGCCGACACGGAAACGGATACCGCCACAGCGCGAGTTGTTGGCAGTCTGTCGACACGAGTGGCCACCGCAGCAGCCGACAGTATCCAGGAGGATGGCGTATCCCCGATCATTCCAGCCACCATGCCTTTTGGCAGGCCGGTAACTTTCGCCGACAAATTTATCCGGTCGCCGAGGAAGAGAAACAGGTTTATGCTGTCATCCGTTCCGGCGAGACAGCCCTTTGGACGTCCGGTGCGTACCGATTATTCCCAGCTTCCAGAGCCTGTGCCAGNACCCGCGGTCACCTCTGTTCCTGAACGGGCCAAGCTCCAGGCCGTCAGNACCTCTCCCCGTGATTTTTCCAACGGCNGGTCACNTCAACTGGCAGCTTTGTCNATGGCAGANGATTCTTTGTTCTCCGTTACCGGAATCACTAAAAAGACCCCCGCTGTTTCNTCNAAAATTTCAACAGTGGTCCCTGCTATTAAGCCTGTCCCCGGCACCTCATCNCGGNATCTTGTTCTCGGCAGTTTCCGTAACCGGCTCAATGCCGATGCCTTTTCCAAGCAACTTGGGGCGTTCAAGGCATTTGTGGCTACCGTCCAGCTGCCGAGCGGTACTTACTATCGTGTTTTGGCAGGTCCATCATCCTCTGGGGAAAGCCTTGAGGGCCTGAAGAGCCGTTACATCCAGGCTACGGGTGCAGAGAGCTGGGTGGTGACGCTATCGCAGCCCATGCCATCTAAAACGGCGGTTTTACGCTAGCTTATTACCNGTTTTTTCNTTTTCTTCCGTCCGGGCGGTTTGTCAGACTGCCCGGTCATNTTTAGTTGTGGCATGATATGGTTGAAAACTNCCTATTGCATTAGGAAAAATCATGTTTTTGCNCCGAGTAATTTTNTACCTGTTCGTAGCNCTGATCTGTTCCCTGGTTTCCCATCCGTCGGTGCAAGCCACGAACCTTCCCTCCTATCGGGCGGTCTATACCCTTGCCCTCGACAAGGCCACGCCTCAGAGCGGCCTTGTGGGNGCACCGGGGNCCATGACCATTGAATGGCAGGACGTCTGTGACGGCTGGAGCGCCACCCAGCATGTGACTGTCAACCTGGATGAAGTTTCAGGAAATATTATTGAGACCGATTCACGTTTTGCCAGTTGGGAATCCAAAGACGGTCTTATCTTCCGNTTCGATGTAAGGAATTTCCGGGACGGTAGTCTTTACGAGCAATTCAACGGTCGTGCGACCCTTTCCAGCCAAGGTGGTCCAGGTCGTGCAGTGTATTCGACGCCAAAGGGCAAAACCCTTGATCTTCCCAAGGCCGTGGTTTTTCCCTCCGAGCATCTGCACCTTCTTGTGGATGCAGCAAGGAAAGAAGAGAAGATTCTCTCCCGCATTGTTTTCGATGGCGCCAGTGAGGAGGGAATGTTCGAAATCAATGCCGTTATTGGTGGCTTGACTCCAGTTGAAACACCAAACCCAAAGCTGGTTTTCTCACTGAATACGAAATACTGGCCCATACGCCTGGCCTTTTTTTCCATGAAAGCCAGTGTTGATCTTCCCGACTATGAGACCACGGTCCATCTTCTGGAAAACGGAATAGCCCGGGAACTTCTCCTCGATTACGGAAACTTTAAAATAAGGGGGACTCTGGATAAGGTGGAATTTCCTCCCAAACCGTCTTGTTAGCATGATGTATATTTATCACGGATAAACTCCAACTTTCCCATCCTCCAAGGCAGGGTAAAGCACAAGCTGAACTCCAGCGATGTGATCGATACCCTGACGAACCTATTCATTCTACGCGGCTAAGGGAGAAGGCCGTAACCGCGTTGTTTCCACGTTTGAATCAGAATTTAAGTCCCCGGGAAAAAGCGCCGCCGGTTAATCGTTGTTCTGAAGAAGAGAGAAAGCTGGGGAATATCGTGTTGTGGCCGTTTGCAGGGATGCGCTGAACCTTCGGACAGGCATTTTCAGTTTTATCTAAACGTTGGGGAAGTGGGGCGAAGGGGCCATCCCTACTTGATCTTTTCTTCCTTAAAATCCACATGCTTGCGNGCCACCGGGTCGTATTTGCGGAACGAGAGCTTCTCGGTTTTCTTCTTGGGGTTCCGTTTAGCGACGTAGAAATATCCGGTGTCGGCCGTGCTGGCCATTTTAACGACAATGGAATTTGGTTTGGCCATATTTCTTCCGTGAATCTAAGGGGCAGATGNGAANGCGAGAACATACCCGCCNTCGACAGACTGTCAAGTATGATTGGTGATGAAGCCGGCCAGCCTATCGGTTAGCGATGGCAGGAAAGGAAAGATTCATAGCGCGGTTGTAGATCGTCGGCTCGGAGAGAAGTTGTTTCGCCACATCGATGTCTTGATCCGAGGTCTTTTTGCGCGACGGACAGATGGCGCGTAATTTTTCAATAGATTCCTTATTTGGAAGTTTCTCGGCCCGCCATTGCGAAAAAACGGCTTCCGAAACAACAACGCCGGCATGAAGCTTTTTCAGGCGTCGGACAAATTCAGCATTTTCCTTTCCAGCGTTATCAATGTTTTCCCGGCTGGTACATATGGTAGGTAACACGCCAAGATCGTGAAGGGTGTAGCCAGAAGGGGCATGAAAGCGGGACCATGTAAGGGTTAGCTCACCATTATTGGGAAGGGTGATGACGTTTTGGACAGTGCCCTTGCCATAAGAATTGGATCCCATGACAACAGCCCGGCCATGGTCCTGAAGAGCGGCGGCGACAATCTCGGCTGCCGATGCCGTATTGCCATTGATAAGTACCGCCAGGGGAAAGTTCTGCGCTTTATCGTCTTCGCCAGCGAAAAAGCTTTGATTGCTGTCAGGATGCCGGCCGTTGGTGGAGACGATCGTTCCTTTGGTTAGGAACAGGTCAGCCACTTCCACCGCCTGATCGAGAAGGCCCCCAGGATTCGATCTCAGGTCAAGAATAATCCCCTTTATTTCCCCTGTTTCGATAGCTGGCTCCATCTCGGCAAGGACGTTTTTAAGACTTTTACTGGTGCGTTTGTTGAAAGAGGTGATGCGGATATAGCCCAGGTCATCCATGATTTTATGGGTCACGGTGACGCCTACGATCAACCTGCGGGACAGGGTCACGGAAAAGGTAGAATCGCTGTCATCGCGGTTGATGGTAACGGTGACATCGGAGCCGATTTTCCCCCGCAAGCGGCTAACCACATCACGAATGGTCAGTCCGGCAACAGGTTCATCATCGATATGGGTAATACGGTCGTTATCCTGAAGCTCCTTTTCCTCGGCGGGTGTTCCGGGGAGAACTGACACCACTAGGACTTCATCGGCATCCACAAGAATTTGTACGCCGATGCCGCCGAATCCATCACGAGTGGCGCGGTTGCGGCGCGCTTCGATGGCGCTGGCGTAACGTGAAAAACCATCGAGCTCAGCAACCATGTTTTGAAAGATATTGGAGTAAATGTCTTCCGCCTGCATTTCCAGAAGGGGAGTAGAGACAATGCGGCTGTTTTCGATCATTTCCACCGTAAGGTCCGCCCAGGCCTCGGTGTCGTTGTCAGAAGGGGCAGGCATTGAGCCCAAAAAGCTGTTGCCAAGTGAAAGGTTCACATAGTCACCATTTCGGGAGACATCCAGTTGCGGATCAATGGCTGTCAGTCCCTCAAGCCCGTTCACGGTCAAGTCGCCAATATTCACATTCTCAATGAACCGTTCGGAAATATAGCTGTAACCGGCAGAAAATACCGGGGTAGCGTCCCTCTCGGTAAAGTGGGGGGAAATTTCTTCAACGGGAAGAAAGGCGCAGGCAGACGAAACCAGCGCCAGCAGAGCGCCGAAGCCTTTCGTCTGTCTTGAAAAAAGTCCAATTCCCATAAAATTTCGTTCTATCAACTGCATGAAATGACCTTATCCCTTGATATCAAGCACCCAGTGTAAAGCGAGAACCGCGCCCTCACAGAGGTCTCCGGAATATGGGAATTGAGCTGCGTCATTACCTGGTGGTTATCTCAAACTATTGTCACAATATGTTTGTAATGATCCGGCTGAAAAAGCGCCACAGATAATCATTATATAGATACTGAAAGTTAAAATTGTCCTTTCCGCGCTCCATAGGGGGTTTGGGGTGAAGGCGTTTTCGGATCCTGGATTTTTCAGAAAACAGGAATAAAAATTTAACCTGCTCTGAGCTCCTTTACTTTTTTCCTCTGCGTTTCCGCCTCCCAGATGCGCCCGCCCCGCGCCTTTTCATGACCCGTCTTTTTTTTCCAGTCGTGGCTGGAGCCGGCTTCCCTTCGCGTCCCCCTTCGAGAATTTCAAACTGCATGCCGCCGGTTACTGGGTTGGCTTCTGTCAGTCGTACAGTGACAGGATCCCCCAGAGTAAAGGTTTTCCCCGTGGCGCGTCCACAAAGGCAATGGCGGGATTCGTCATGATCGAAGAATTCCGTACCCAGGCTGCGCACCAACGCCAGACCATCGGCGCCTGTTTCATCCAGGGTCACAAACAGGCCAAACCGAGTAACACCGTTAATGCGGCCGGAAAATTCCGCCCCTATTCTTTCGCTGAGGAAGGCCACGGCATAGCGGTCGAAGGCATCCCGTTCCGCCGCTTCGGCGCGGCGCTCGGTATCGGAAATATGCTCGGCAATATCGCCGAATCGTTCAATGGAGTGGGCGCTTAACCCATGTTCGCCTAGTTTCAGGGCATTGATGAGGGAACGATGAACAAGAAGGTCCGAATAACGGCGGATGGGTGAGGTGAAATGGGTATACCGGTCCAGCGCGAGGCCGAAATGGCCGAGGTTTTCCGGGCTATAGATCGCCTTGGACTGGGTGCGCAGGACAATCTCGGAGATCAAAGGCCCATGATCGCTTGCTGAGGCCTTATGCAGGACGTTGCTGAAATTCCGGGGCCGCAACACCTGTCCGCGGGGCAGGGAATAGCCGAGGCTTTTCAGGAAGTCCCTCAGGGCATCCACTTTGAAAGGGTCGGGAGGCTCATGGACCCGGTACATGCAGGGCCGTTTGCGGCGTAACAGGGTTTCGGCGGCAGCCACATTGGCGGTAATCATGAATTCCTCGATCAGGCGATGACTATCGAGTCGGTCACGGGTCTCAATACCGGTCAGATTCCCTAATTCATCGAGAGTTACCCGGCGCTCGGGCAGATCGAGATCTAATACGCCACGCTTGTCGCGGGCTTTGGAAAGGGTGGCAAAAGCACCGTAGAGGGGCTGAATGACAGTATCGAGAAGAGGCGTCGTGGCGGCATCGCCACGGCCGTCTTTTGCGTTCTGGACTTGTGAATAGGTGAGGCGGGCAGCAGAGCGCATCAGACCTCGGACGAAGCGATGGCGCCGCAAGCCGCCATCCTGGTCAAGCCAGAGATGTACCGCGAGACAGGGACGATCCTCGTCGGGATGCAGCGAACACAACCCATTGGACAGGGCTTCGGGCAGCATGGGCACGACCCGGTCGGGAAAATAGACGGAATTGCCCCGGCTCTCGGCGCAGCGGTCCAGGATATCGCCGGGGCGCACGTAATGGGCCACGTCGGCAATGGCGACCATAAGGTGCCAGCCGTCCCTGTTATCTGGATCAGGGTCGGGTTCGGCCCATACCGCATCGTCAAAATCACGGGCATCCGCCCCGTCAATCGTCACCAGTGGCAATGAGCGCAGGTCCTCTCTCTTGCCCAGGCTGACGGCGCGCGCCGCTTCGGCTTGGGCGGTGGCTTCATCGGGGAAATCCGTAGGAATATCGTGGCTGTGGATACAGACGAGGCTGATGGCACCCGGGGCGTCTGTACGGCCCAGCCGCACCGTTACGCGGGCCGTGGGCAGGCCGCGATGACGCCCTGGCAGGACCTCACCTATAACCAGTTCCCCGGTTTTTGCCCCTGAGGAGTCCTTTCCCAGAACCGCAAACTCGCTCTTGTGGCGGCGATCGGTTGATTCGATGCGACCTTCTCTCGCAAGCTTGCTGAACAGGCCTAGCACCTTACGCGGACGGCCGGCAATGACACGAATGGTACGGGCCTCATAGCTAGTTTTGTCGATTCGCTTGAGGCGGGCCAGCACCCTTTCGCCTGCACCAAGCGCTGGCCGTCCACGATGCTCAGGTGCCATGTAAATCACCGGTGGCGGCTTCTCGTCATGCCAGACAGTGGGGTGCCCCGTGAGCTCGCCGTCAGCATCGGGGCCGATGATTTCTATGACGGCCACGGCGGGCAGACCGCTTTCAGCCGTTACCCGTTGTCGCTCCCCACGTTTTTCACCACGCCTGGAAGCAATCAGCCCTTCTTCTTTCATTTCCTTGAGAAGACGGTTGAAGGGAATACGGTTGGCGCCCTTGATGCGGAAGGCACGGCTGATTTCTCGCTTACCCACACGGCCCGGACTTTCCTTGATGAAGTCAAGGATCTCCTGCTTGCTTGGAAGATGGGATTTTTGCGTCTTGGTCAAGAAATGACAGAAAGGTTCAGCCGGCAGTCGAGGACTTGGACTTTGCCTTGGTTGATTTCTTCGATTTGACCGCCTTCTTCTTTCTGCCGCTGCCCGCCGGCTTGCCATTTGCGGCAAGAAGGGACACGGCTTCTTCCAGGGTTATGGCATCGCTGGAAGTATCCTTTGGCAGGGAAGCGTTGATTCGGCCATGAGACGCATAGGGGCCATAACGGCCGGTTTTCAGGAATACCGGCTTGCCATCATCGGGATGGGCCCCCAATTCGCGGCCGCTGCCCCCCCCCTCACGCGACCGGGAAATAAGGTCCACGGCCCGGTTGATACCGACGGTCAGGACATCGTCATCGTCCCCTTTCAGGGAAGTATAGGCCCCGTCATGCTTGAGATAGGGACCGTAAGGGCCGATATCGGCGGTGATGGTCTTGCCGCTTTCGGGATGGGCGCCGACGGTCCGGGGCAGTGCGAGCAGGGCCTGTGCTGCGGCTAAATCAACGGAGTCCGGAGAGAGGGTCCGGGGCAGGGATTTACGCTTCGGTTTCTTGTCTTTTTCACCCTCGCCAAGCTGCACATAAAATCCATAGGGGCCTTTTCGCAGGCTGATTTCCCGACCGCTTTGTTCATCGGCGCCGAGATTGCGGGGCCCGCTTTCCGCACCGCCTTCGCCGCCATTGCCCACAGCCAGGGACCGGGTATAGGTACAGTCAGGATAATTGGAACACCCTATGAAGCCCCCGGTCTTGCTGAGTTTTAGCCCAAGGTGGCCATCGGTGCAGGAAAGACAGACACGGGAATCCGTGCCGTCAGCCTTTTCTGGAAAGAAGTGAGGGCCGAGCTCTTCATCCAGGGCGTCAATGACCTGACGTACGGTATACCCGCTGGCGTCTTCCACGGCTTGGGTGAAGGTAGACCAGAAGTTTTCCAGCACTTTTTTCCAGTCAATGAGCCCGCCGGAGATATCGTCGAGCTGGTTTTCAAGATCAGCGGTAAAGGTGTACTGGACGTAGCGCTGAAAAAAGTTTTCCAGAAAGGCGGTGACGATCCGCCCCCGGTCCTCGGGAATAAAACGCTTTCTTTCCAGATGGACATAATTGCGGGCCTGAAGCACATCGATGATGCTGGCATAGGTGGAAGGCCGGCCTATCCCCAGTTCTTCGAGTTTCTTAACCAAACTGGCCTCGCTGTAGCGGGGGGGTGGTTTGGTGAAATGCTGTTCCCGTGCGACTTCCACAAGATCGTGGGCCTCGCCTTCTTCCATTGCAGGAAGGATACGCTCGTCGGCGTTCTCATCCGGCGTATCATCCTGTCCTTCCTGATAGAGCTTGAGGAACCCGTCAAAGAGAATGACCGATCCCGTGGCCCGAAAACGGGTTTTCCGATCGCTGCTTTCAAGGTCCACACCCACCTTTTCGATGTTGGCGGTAGCCATCTGGCTGGCGATGGTGCGCTTCCATACCAGTTCATAGAGCCGGTGCTGGTCTCGGTCGAGATGGCCCGCCACATTCTGGGGTGTTCGGGTCGGGTCGGTGGGGCGGATGGCTTCGTGGGCCTCCTGGGCATTTTTAGCCTTGGTCCTATACATGCGAGGCGCATCGGGAAGATACTCCCCGCCGAATTTCTCGCCGATAAGCTGTCTGCAGCCGGCTACGGCCTCGCCAGCAAGGGTAACGCTGTCGGTTCTCATATAGGTAATCAAACCTTGCGTCTCTCCGCCGATGGTGACGCCTTCATAAAGCCTCTGGGCAAGATTCATAGTGCGCGAGGTCCCTAAACCCAATTTTCGGGACGCCTCCTGCTGCAGAGTCGAAGTGGTGAAGGGGGGATAGGGGTTGCGCTTGACCGTTTTGCGTTCGACCGAGGCTACTGAATAATTTTCCGCTTTGGCGGCGGCTTCGGCCTTTTCGGCGGTATCGGTGTTGGCGAGTGAGAACTTGTCGAGTTTCTCGCCATTCAAATAGGCCAGGCTGGCTGAAAATTGTGCCCCGGAGGGCGTGCGAAAGGTGCCCTCAACCGTCCAGTATTCCTGTGGCCTGAAACATTCGACTTCAGCTTCGCGCTCACAAATCAGACGCAACGCCACCGATTGCACGCGCCCGGCGGAACGGCTGCCGGGAAGTTTGCGCCACAACACGGGCGAGAGGGTAAACCCGAAGAGATAATCAAGGGTACGCCGGGCAAGATAGGCCTCCACAAGGGCGTGGTCGAGTTCGCGTGGATGTGCCATAGCCTCGAGAATGGCGTTGCGGGTGATCTCGTGAAACACGACACGGCTGATCTTGATGTTCTCCAGGCCCCGGCGTTGCTTGAGAATCTCGGCGATATGCCAGGAAATGGCTTCCCCCTCACGGTCGGGATCGGTGGCAAGATAAAGATTTTCAGCCCCCTTAAGGGCCTTGGCTATGGTGTCGAGATGTTTTTTGGACTTGCTCTCCACCTCCCAGGTCATGGCGAAATCCTGGTCCGGCTGCACCGACCCGTCCTTTGAAGGAAGATCACGCACATGGCCATAGCTGGCGAGCACGGTGTAGTCGCTACCGAGATATTTATTGATGGTTTTCGCCTTGGCTGGCGATTCGACGACAACGACGTTCATGGAGCGGTCCGTATTTAAACCCGGTTGAAAGAGAGCGGTGGCTCTCATACATGATAAAAACGCCTACAGCTGTTGGTGACAATTGGCATCGCAAATGGGATTCGTCAACCGTCAGCAGACTTGGCGGGTGGTTTTTGTTAACGGTGGGATGCGCTCGTACCGGCTAGCCGCACAGGCGATTCCAGGCTTTCCGGCCACGCCGTCAAAGGGATGTTTTTTGACCGTTTACGGCTTGAGTCTTGTTATGGCTCTGGGCTTTAATTCGGGTTGCGTCATGCACTGAGGGCAAAGAAGGGTCTGAATATCAGGGAGGCCTTGGCTCTATCCATGAGCTTCGAAGTTCAAACATACAGAAATGAAAATCCGCTTCGAGTGCAGAGACGTTCCGTCGAACAGCAGTTTCAGAATCAGATTCTAAACGAACAGCTCCGTAACAAGCTGGTGATTAGCAAGCCCGCCTCTCGCTGATACCGCTTCTTATTCCACAAATCAATCTGCGCCGATTTTCGTTTCCTCACCGTTGAAAAGGCGGCGGATATTTTCGGTATGCTGCAGCCAGATGAGGGCAGCGGCAAGGGTCGCATAGACGGCCATGGGCGATTCATCCCACCACAGGGAAAAGAGCGGCGCTACCGCCATCGCCGTCAGGGCGGCTAGCGACGAATATCGGAATAGAAAGCCCACCGCGATCCACGTGATACAGGCCAGCAGCCCTACCAGCCAGTTGAGCGCGATTAGGGTTCCCAGGGCGGTGGCGCCCCCCTTACCCCCCCTGAATTTCAGCCATAGCGGAAAAATATGACCGGTCAGGCTGCCGGCCGCCGCCACCAGGGCCGCATCCCGTCCCCAGGACGCGAATGCCAGCACGGCCAGCGCTCCTTTGCCGCCATCCAGGAATAGGGTCAGGGCGGCAAGGGCCTTGTTGCCGGTTCTCAGCACATTGGTGGCGCCAATATTGCCAGAACCCATGGTGCGGATATCGCCCATCCCTCCCAGCTTGGTCAGGATCAGGCCAAAGGGAATCGTGCCGAGAAGATAGCTGCCCAGCGACGCTATGAAGAGCATCAGGATATCGCCTCCAGAAATTTCCATTGCCATCACCAGCCCATGCTTTCAGGTGTCAAGATCGGAAGCATGGAAGACGATATGGCCGGAGATCACGGAGCGAACCACGCGACCCTGTGCGAGCTTGCCATCGAAGGGGGTGTTCTTTGATTTGCTGAGCAACTGGTCGGCGTCGATCTTCCAGGGTGCGTCCGCGTCGAAGATGACGAGATCCGCCGCGGCGCCTTTTCTTAGCCTGCCGATATCCAGGCCCAGGATATCCGCCGGCACGCAGGTGACTTTCCCCAGCATACCGGAGAGTGAAAGTGAGCTCTCGCGGGTGAGGTCGAGGGCCACCGCCAGCAGTGTTTCCAGCCCCACCGCCCCGCTTTCGGCCTGGGCGAAGGGCTGGCGTTTGCTGTCTTGATGGTGGGGGGCATGGTCGCTGACGATGGCATCAATGGTGCCATCCTCGATCCCTTCCACCACGGCGCGGCGGTCTTCCTCGCAGCGCAGGGGCGGGGAGAGCCGGGCGAAGGTGCGGTAATCGCCCACGGCGATCTCGTTGAGAGCGAAATAGGGCGGCGCCGTATCGCAGGTGACGTTGAGCCCGCGCGCCTTGGCCCTGCGCACCACATCCACCGAATCAGCCGTGGAGAGAAGAGAAGCGTGATAGCGGCCTCCCGTCAGTTCCAGCAGCCTGATGTCGCGCTCGAGGCAGATGGTCTCGGCGGCATTGGGAATGCCGGCCAGCCCCAGACGGGTGGCGATTTCTCCCTCGTTCATGACACCGTCACTGGCAAGACTGTTGTCCTCCGGGCGCTGAACGATGAGAAGGCCGAAGCTGCTGGCATAGCTGAGCGCCCTGCGCATGACCAGGCTGTCATCGATGGAGGATACACCGTCGCCGAAGGCCACGGCTCCGGCTTCGGACATCAGGCCCATCTCGGTGATTTCCTTGCCTTCAAGCCCTTGGGTCAACGCTGCCATGGGGTAAATGTTGATCAGTCCCGCCTCGCCGGCGCGGCGGCCGATGAATTCCACCAGGGCGACACTGTCGATGACGGGGTCGGTGTCGGGCAGAACAATGATGGTGGTGATCCCGCCCGCCGCTGCCGAGACCGTTGCTTCCCTGTGCTCGTGACCGGGATCGCGGAGCCGCACCCGCATGTCCACAAGGCCGGGAGCTAGGACACGCCCCCGGCAGTCTATGGTCTCCGCGTTCTCCGGCGCGCCGTCAGCAAACAGACCGGATCCAAAATCGGCGATCAGTCCGTCCTCGCTCAAGAGGCTGCCAGGGGCGTCGAGACCGCTTGCGGGATCAATCAAGCGGGCGTTCACATAAGCAGTTCTGGGAGCCGCTCTAGAGGCGGCCGTGGCAGTGGTTGCCGCGGCTGCCTTTTTCTTCACCGTCCTGGTTTTTTTAGTGCCCTTCGCCATCAGGTCTTACCCCCGCTTTGCGGGAGGGCTCCGGTAAGCGTCTCGAGACAGGCCATGCGCACCGCCACCCCCATTTCCACCTGTTCACGGATGACGCTGCGGTCGATGTCGTCGGCCAGTTCGCCGTCTATTTCCACACCTCTGTTCATGGGTCCGGGATGCATGATCAGGGCGTCGGGTTTGGCTACTTTCAGCTTGGCGTAGTCGAGCCCGTAGAAGCGGAAATATTCGCGCACTGAGGGCACGAAGGAGCCGTTCATGCGCTCCAGTTGTAGGCGCAGCATCATGACGATGTCACAGTCTTTCAAGCCCTCTTTCATGTGGTGGAAGGTTTCCACGCCGAACCTGCCGATCTCGGCCGGAAGCAGAGTGGGCGGGGCCACCACCCGTACCCGCGCCCCCATGATGGAGAGCAGGCGGATATTAGAGCGGGCGACGCGGGAATGCATGATATCGCCGCAGATGGCTACGCAGAGGCCGGAGAGTTTTCCCTTGCGGCGGCGGATGGTGAGTGCGTCGAGAAGGGCCTGGGTGGGATGTTCGTGGCGGCCGTCGCCGCCGTTGATGACGGCGCAGTTGACCTTTTCCGAGAGCAACTGGACCGCGCCCGAGTCGGGATGGCGCACCACCAGCACGTCCGGATGCATGGCGTTCAGCGTCATGGCGGTGTCGATCAGGGTCTCGCCCTTCTTGATAGAGCTGGTGGAGACCGACATGTTGATGACGTCGGCACCGAGCCGTTTCCCCGCCAGCTCGAAGGAGGTGCGGGTACGGGTGGAATTTTCGAAAAAGAGGTTGATACAGGTGCGCCCGCGCAGGGTGGTGCGCTTTTTATCGGTCTGGCGATTCTGTTCAACGTGGGATTCGGAAAGGTCGAGGAGCTCGGAAATCTCGTCCGGCGAAAGCCCCTCAATGCCGAGAAGATGTCGGTGAGGAAAGCGAATCTTCGGCGTAGCAGCGGTCATTAAAGGCGGACTATAAGCACACCTTGGGGAAACCTGCAAGCGGTGGTGGGCGCGGGGCTTTAAATGACCCCTTTTTCCCGCAGCGCCGCCATCTTTTTCTCATCCATTTCTAGCAATTTTTCCAGTACTTCCGCGGTGTGTTCCCCCAGCTGCGGCGGCGCCTGACGGTAGGAGACGGGGGAGCGTGAGAGACGCAGGGGGCTGGCGATGAGGCCCATGGTTTCCCCGGAGAGATGGGGGTGGGGCATGTTGATTTTCATTTCCCTGGCCACCACCTGGGGATCGGCGAAAACCTGATCGATGGTGTTTATGGGGCTGCACGGCACGTTAACGCCCACCAACCCTTCCACCCAGTGGGCGATGGATTTGCTGGCAATGATGTCGGTGAGGACGGGCGTGAGGCCATCACGGTTCTTCACTCGTCCGGCGTTGGTGGTGTAGCGTTCATCGGCGGCCAGATCGGGGCATCCCGCAAATTCGCAGAAACGCGTAAACTGGGCGTCGTTGCCCACGGCCAGCACCATGAGCCCATCACTGGCCCGGAATACCTGATAGGGCATGATGTTGGGGTGCTGGCTGCCCAGCCTTTGCGGCATTTCGCCAGAAATCAGGTAGTTCTCGCCCACATAGCTGAGCCAGGCCACCTGGGAATCGAGCAGGGCCATGTCGATATGCTGGCCCTCACCGGTGAGATCACGGTGGCGCAAGGCCGCCTGGATGGCGATGGCCGCGTACATGCCGGTGATGATGTCGGAGACGCCAACGCCGACCTTGGTGGGCGCGCCACCGGGCTCGCCGGTGACGCTCATGATGCCGCCCATGCCTTGGACCAGATAGTCGTAGCCGCCGCGCTCGGCATAGGGTCCGGTCTGGCCGAAACCGGTCACCGAACAATAAACGAGAGCGGGATATGCCTCCCTGATCTGGTCATAGGCGAGGCCGTATTGGGCCAGAGCGCCGGTGCGGAAGTTTTCCACCACCACGTCGCATTTGCCGATCATTTGCCGCGCCAGTTCCTGTCCTTCCTCGGTGGTGAGGTTGAGGGTGACAGAGCGCTTGTTGCGGTTGACGCTGAGGAAGTAGGCGCTTTCCGCCGTGTCCTTGCCTTGCGCGTCGGTAAGGTAGGGCGGTCCCATGCCCCGCGAATCATCACCACGCCCGGGACGTTCGATCTTGATCACGTCGGCTCCCAGGTCGCCCAGAATCTGGGTGCAGGTGGGGCCAGCCAGAACCCGCGTCATGTCGAAAACGCGGAGTCCCGAAAGGGGACCGGTTGTGTGATCGGGGGGCGAGCCGGTCATGGGTAGATCCTATTTACCGGGGAGACTAGGTTTTATAGGCGAGCCCACGCGGCGCAGCAAGGAAAGGAGCCCGCCCGGAGCGGGGATTGCCCCATGCCCTTTGCCATAAGCTATTGATTTTACTATATTTTAATTCCAATAGGTAGCAAAATGTTGCCATTTGTTAATATCCGCCACGTAAGCAATTGTTTTCACATGGTTTTTCACAATGTCAAAGAGCAGTCCCCAAAGAGAGGGCGGAGGATAATATTCCCATCACAGAGGGGGCGTGAGTCAAGAGGAAAGAGGTTCGGGGAATGACTAGCGGGAAACAAGGCACAGGGAAGGGGGCGGCCGTCAGGTGAGCAGGATCAAACAGGCGGGCAGGGTGCAGGCGGCGGCCAGCGTCTCCACGGTGATGATACGCGCCATCAGGGCATGATCACCGCCAAGCTGGCGCGACATCACATAGGCCGTGGCCGAGGTGGGCAGGGCGGCAAAGAGGATGGCCACTGCGGCGGTTATGCCCTGGACATTGAAGAGATGGAGAAAGGCGGCGGTGAGCGCGGGAAGAAGAACCAGCTTCGCAGCACAGGAGGCAATGAGGGCCAAAAGGGGAGCGCCTTCGTCGCTGCGCGCGGCCATGGGATAGAGCCCCGCCCCCACCGAGAGCAGGCCCAGGGTCAGCGCCGCCCGCCCCAGGGTATCAAAGAGAGGCGCGGCCACTCCGGGCAGGCCGATACCGCCGAGGTTGAGGGTAATGCCGGCCAGCGAGGCGAGAATCAGGGGGTTGGTGACGATGAGAAGGAGCTGGGCTTTGGCTCCGGAATATTCATTGGAGGCATGGCGCGCCAGGGTCGAGGCCGAGAGCAGATTGACCAGGGGCGTCAAGACCACCACGGCCACGGCGGCCAGGGTCAGCCCGGCCTCGCTGTAAAGGGCGGCGGCGGCGGCCAGGCCGACAAAGGTATTAGGACGGATAGCACCTTGGAAGAGAGAGGTGTAGGTGGGGCCGTCATAGCCCCGGGATTGGAAGTGGGGCCGTGCCAGGCTCAAGCTTATGGCCATCAGGAGCACCGGAAAGGCCAGCGCCAGCGCCATGCCGGAGATGGCGAGATTAGCGAAATCGGCATCCGCCAGGGTATGGATGATGAGGGATGGAAACAGCACGAAATAGGTGAGACGGTCGGCGCCCTCCCAGAACCTTTCGTAAAGAAAGCGTTTTCGCCGCAGGGCGTAGCCGAGCATGATGAGCAGGAAGACCGGGGCCAGAGATTCGATGACAGGCATCATGGGCGGGGCCTCACGGGGTTTCCTTCAGGCGGTCGAGCGCGCCTTGTAGGATGTAGGCGGCGGCCATTTTGTCCACCACTTCAGCCCGCCGCTTGCGCGACATATCGGCCTCGAGAAGGGTGCGGGTGACGGCGACGGTGGAGAGCCGTTCGTCCCAGAAGGCGATGGTGGTGTCTATTTTTTTGAGAAGATTATCGGCGAACTGGCGTGCCGACTGGCAGCGCGGCCCCTCGCTGCCGTCCATATTGAGGGGTAGGCCGATGACGACTGCGCCGATTGTGTGTTGGTCCATGAGTGCACCCAGGGTTTCCACACCGGATGAAAAGCGGGTGCGGCGCAAGGTCTCCAGCGGCGAGGCGATAGTTCGCTCGGGATCGGAAAGGGCCAGCCCAATAGTCTTTTCGCCGAGATCTATACCCAGCAATCGCTGGCCTTTTTCAAGCATTTTCGGCAGTTCGGTAAGGTTGCAGATGGTCATGCCGGGTGTTAGATTCCGCCTCCGTTTTCCGGCCCTTACAGGGCAGTTTTTCCCAGGTTTTCAAGCGTCTTTCCGAGCAACCGGGGGAAAGTCATGGGGAGCATACCTTTTTTCCACATAACTTAAAGGGTTCCGCAGATGCCGCTCGACAAAGCCACCGTGGCGCGAATCGCCACCCTTGCCCGCATCCGGGTTCCGGAGGAAGAGCTGGAAAGCCTGGCCGCGGAGATGGACAAGA
Source organism: Rhodospirillaceae bacterium (assembly GCA_002686135.1). GTDB lineage: Bacteria > Pseudomonadota > Alphaproteobacteria > UBA11136 > UBA11136 > UBA11136. Next base: position 14,620 of record NZAO01000006.1, on the reverse strand, counting down.
TCATCGGCTGGGTGGAACAGCTCGACGAGGTCACGACCGACGACGTTCCGCCCATGGCCAGTGTTGTCGACGTGGAGCTGCCCTGGCGCGACGATGAAGTGACCGACGGCGACTGCCGCGACAAGGTGCTCGCCAATGCCCCGGAAAAGGTGGAAGGATTTTTCGCCGTGTCCAAGGTGCTCGAGTAGGGGGTGGAGCTGTGAGCGAACTCAACTGTCTGACCATGGCCCAGGCCCGCGATGGGCTGGCAAAAGGGGACTTTACCTCTGTCGAGCTGACGCAGGCCCATATTGCCGCCCTTGAGGCGAGCCGCGAATTGAACGCCTTTGTTACCGAAACGCCGGAGCAGGCTCTGGAGGCGGCTAAGGCCTCAGACGCAAGGCGCGTTTCCAGCAATAGCGGTGGTGGCGAGGCGGGAAGCATGGAAGGCCTGCCCATCGCCATCAAGGACCTGTTTTGCACCGAGGGCGTGCTGACCACGGCCTCGTCCCATATCCTCGATGGCTTCACGCCGCAATATGAATCAACGGTAACCGCCAACTTGTGGCGGGCCGGGGCGGGGATGCTGGGCAAGACCAATCTCGACGAATTCGCCATGGGTTCGGCCACCGTCACCAGCTATTACGGTCCCACGGTCAATCCCTGGCGGCGTTCCGGCGATGACAAGAAACTAGTTCCCGGCGGCTCGTCGGGAGGTTCGGCAGCGGCGGTGGCGGCGCGGGCGGCGCTGGGGGCTACCGGCACCGATACCGGCGGTTCCATCCGCCAGCCCGCGTCCTTTTGCGGCATCGTCGGTATCAAGCCCACCTATGGCCGCTGTTCACGCTGGGGCATCGTCGCCTTCGCCTCGTCTCTGGACCAGGCCGGACCCATGACCCGCACCGTTCGCGACGGGGCCATCATGCTGGGCGCTATGGCTGGTCACGATGCTAGGGATTCCACCTCCGCCGACAGGGAAGTGCCCGATTTCGAGGCGGCGCTGGAGAAGGGCGTGAAGGGGCTCAAGGTGGGCATTCCCGAGGAATATCAGATGAAGGGTATGAGCCCTGAGTTGCTGGCCCTGTGGGATCAGGGCAAGGCATGGCTGACGGCTGCCGGGGCGGAAATGGTGCCGGTATCGCTGCCCCATACCAAATACGCCCTGCCCACCTATTACATCGTCGCCCCGGCCGAGGCCTCGTCCAACCTGGCGCGTTATGACGGGGTGCGCTATGGCCTGCGGGAGGAAGGCGAGACATTGCAGGAGATGTACGAAAACACCCGGGGGGAAGGTTTCGGAGCCGAGGTGACGCGGCGTGTGCTGATCGGCACCTATGTGCTGTCAGCGGGCTATTACGACGCCTATTACCTCAAGGCGCAGAAATTGCGGACCCTGATTTCCCGCGACTTCCGCGAAGCCTTTGACAAGGTAGACGTGTTGCTGACCCCCACCGCGCCGAGCCCGGCCTTCGCCATCGGCGAGAAGATGGACGATCCCATTGCCATGTATTTAAACGACGTGTTCACGGTGCCCGCCAGCCTCGCCGGCTTGCCGGCGGCCTCGATCCCTGCCGGACTTTCCGGTGACGGCCTGCCGCTGGGGCTGCAATTGATCACCCACCCATTCGACGAGGAAACCATGTTCCGCGCAGCGCGCGCCGTGGAGGACGCCGCCGCCTTCAACGCCGAGCCGACCCTGATGGCGGGGGACGGATCATGACCATGTTGCAGGGAAATACAGGCGACTGGGAGATGGTGATCGGGCTCGAAGTGCACGCCCAGGTGATCAGCGAGGCCAAGCTGTTTTCGGGCGCGGCCACCGCCTTCGGGGCCGAGCCCAACACCCAGGTATCATTAGTGGACGCGGCTATGCCGGGCATGCTGCCGGTGATTAACCGGGTGGCGGTGGAACAGGCGGTGCGAACGGGGCTGGGGCTCAAGGCCGAGATCAATCTGGTTTCCGTGTTCGACCGCAAGAACTATTTCTATCCCGACCTGCCCCAGGGCTATCAGATTTCCCAGTTTCCCAAGCCCATCGTCGGGCAGGGCACTCTCATTCTCGACCTTGCCGGCGGCGAGACCCGCGAGGTGGGCATCACCCGCATCCATCTTGAACAGGATGCAGGCAAGAGCCTGCACGACCAGCATCCTTCCAATACCTTTATCGACCTCAACCGTTCTGGGGTGACGCTGATGGAGATCGTCTCCGAGCCCGACATGCGCACACCGGAAGAGGCCGGGGCCTATCTGCGCAAGCTGCGCTCGATCCTGCGTTATCTCGGCACCTGTGACGGCAACATGGAGCAGGGCAGCCTGCGCTGTGACGCCAATGTGTCGGTGCGCCGCGCCGGCGATGAATTGGGCACGCGCTGCGAGATCAAAAATGTGAACTCCATCCGTTTTGTACAGCAGGCCATCGACTATGAGGCGCGGCGCCAGATCGAACTGATCGAGGAAGGCGGCACAGTGGACCAGGAAACCCGGCTGTTTGATTCTGGCAACGGCACCACGCGCTCCATGCGCAGCAAGGAAGAGGCCCACGATTACCGCTATTTCCCCGATCCCGACCTGTTGCCGCTGGAGATCAGCCAGGGCTTCGTGGAAGAAATCCGCGCCAGCCTGCCGGAACTGCCCGACGCCAAGAAGGAGCGGTTTGTCTCCGATTATGGGCTCGGCACGGAGGATGCGGGCCTGTTGACGGCGGAACGGGCGACGGCGGATTTTTACGAGGAGGTAGCCAAGGGCCGCGATTCCAAACTGGCCTGTAACTGGGTCACCGGCGAGCTGTTCGGGGTCTTGAACAAGAGCGGCCTCGGCATCGGCGATTCCCCGGTGAGCGCGGCGGCCCTGGGTGGGCTCATTGACCTCATCGCTGACGGCACTCTGTCGGGACGCCTCGCCAAGGACGTGTTCGAGGCCATGGCGGAAACCGGCAAGGAGGCGTCCGTGGTGGTGGAGGAGAAGGGGCTGAAACAGGTCTCCGACAGTGGTGCCATCGAGGCGGAGGTGGACCAGGTTTTGCAGGCCTATGCCGACAAGGTGGCCGAATACAAGGGGGGCAAGGACAAGCTGTTCGGCTTCTTCGTCGGCCAGGTGATGAAGGCCACCGGCGGCAAGGCCAATCCTGGCGTGGTCAACGAGGTGTTGAAGAAGAAGCTGGGCGGCTAGGGTATTGGCTACGGGACTCCTTTTCCAGAGGCCATCCATGCACTAACATTCAAACTGGACCACTCAGATGGGGCAGGTCAATGTGTTCTTGTTTTATTCTGCCCACTAACAAGCTCACCATCGGCCACTAGCAAGAACAATCCTCAAAATCCTTTGAGTGAGCTACAAAGATAAGCCGGGGTAAAAAATAAGTCATGCGGCCCTATAACAAAAACGTTCTATGGGTATGGCTGGCTGTGTCGGCTCTCGTCATTACCCCCGACCTGCACTATTATGTGGGTGATGGAAATTACCTTGGCAGGGAGGCGGTTGCCATTGCCGGGGAAGAGGCCGATCCCCATGAAATCGTCCGAAAAATTGGAGACGCTGCCCGCGGCCGGATCACCTCCCTGGACAAGGGCCGTTTCTATGATCTCCGGAACCGCCCCGTCCTGCGCCATCGCGCCCGCGAAACCTGGGAATACGCCGAAGGGTATTGCGGCGAGGGCGCGCGGGTCATGATCAACATGCTTGACGCCCTAGGTATCCGGGCTGCGCGTATTATTCTCTACATGACCACCGGCGGCCAGCATATCGCTATAGCCTATTTCCATGACGGGGAATGGTTTCTCGCCGACAGCATCAACAGCCCCGCCGGTTTCAACGCCTGGCTGGGAACCGAGCCGCGCCCCCTGGGAAACCTTGTCGGATTTGAGGACCGCAACGGCACGATGGTGCCGGTAGTGACGAATCCCGTTTTCGAGCGCTACAGTTTTTTCAACTGGTCCCGCGTCTTTGGCTCTTCATTGGAAGTTTATCAGACCAGGCCTTTCCCGCGGATCATGACCCTGATGATCGAGAATCCGCCGCTTGTCCGGATCGCGGTCAAGCTGGGTCTTCTCTCCCTTCTGGCCTTTGTTTTCCTCTTGTCAGGGAGACTGCTACAAAGACGCCATTAAGCTCATAAACCATGAGAGGGCTCTAAGGTGGTTTTAGGAAAAAAATTCAGTTTCGTAATAATCCCACTTGGGATCATCATCATTCTTGATTTTGCCGGTGCGCAAATCGCCAAAAGGACCTTCCCTTACTGGGCCTACGGGGAATCCTCCAATAAATATCGCGTCTCTTCCCCAGTCTATCACCATGACCTGGCGCCCAATAAGGACGTGGTGGCCAAATTCGGCCCGCGTCTTTATCGCATAAAGACAAATTCTCTGGGCTTCAAGGACCGGAAAAATCGCGAAATTCCTCTACAGGCCCCATTCCCTCGTATTCTGCTCATGGGAGATTCCTTCACCGAGGGAGCAGGTGTTGAATTTCAGTCAACTTTTGCTGGCCAGCTGGCAAAACGCTTTGCCGAATATGACATTGACCTTCTCAACGCCGGGGTCAGTGCCTACTCCCCCAGCATTTATTTCACGAAGATTCGGTATCTTTTGGAAAACATCGGTTTGAAAGTCGATGAGGTCATCGTTTTTATCGACATATCAGATATTTGGGAGGAAATTTACTATTACGGATTCGCAAGCGATGGAACCGTCGGAAGCCAGCATGCCGGAAAGCCCGGTATCTCAAAGCTGAAGGATTTACGGCATTTTCTCAGGGACAATTCCGTTCTCGTTAATCTTGGATACCGGGTTCGTGATCTCATCTGGTTCTTCCGGAACTGGGCACAAATGGAAATGCAGAAAGGGCCTTTTCAAATGAAATTCGGAGAGGAGTTTGATCCCGTAGAGGCGAAAATGGTCAATTCCGAACGTGGCCGATGGACTTTCAACGAAGAGGAATACGCCCGCTATGGAGAAAAGGGATTTGCTAAGGCTTCTCATATCATGGGGAACCTGAATGCACTGCTAGGAGAAAAAGGTATCGGCCTGACCATTGCTGTCTATCCTTGGCCAGCGCAAATCATGGCCAAAGACGTGAAATCGCGGCAGGTTTATTTCTGGCGGGACTGGTGTTTACGGGAAAAATGCCGGTTCGTTAACCTGTTCCCGGCTTTTATGGATGGTGAGAGACCGGCTGAAACCGTGTTGAAGGAAGATTTCATCCGGGGAGACATCCACTGGAACGAATCCGGCCATACCAGGACGGCCGAATCCTTCTGGGAATTAGCTGGAAAAGATCTTGTTAACGGACTGGTCGATTCTAGATAGGTACTGTTCCTTTCTCTTTTGGAAAACGGTGGACAACATGCTCAGAACTGCGATAGGAAAACGCAACGGGAACGTGGGTCACTTAAATGCTTAAATCCGTGACCTTTTTGGATTTTTTAAGAAACCACACTTTGAAAAACCCAATATGGAGAGGTGGCCGAGTGGCTGAAGGCGGCGGTTTGCTAAACCGTTATGCGGTTTAACACCGTATCGAGGGTTCGAATCCCTTCCTCTCCGCCAATAACAGAGACCCCCGGTTTATCGCCGGGGGTTTTTGCGCCGGGTGACTACGTACTTAAATCGTGAGCAGTCATAACGGGGCCGAGCGTGGCTACGTTCAGCCCGCCCGGTAAATCCAATCCACGTAGGCGACGTAACTTATCAGGAAAGCCAGCCCCACCAGGGAACGGATGTGCCCGAAGAACAGCAGGAAAGGGGTCACGGCCAGGGTGACCAACAGAAAGACATTCATGTTGTCGGAGAAGTTATCGGGCAGGGCAATGTCGGTTACCAGCAGCGTGGCGCCGAGAATGCCGAGGATGTTGAAAATGTTGCTTCCAATCACATTGCCGACGATGACGTCCGTTTGCTTCTGGTACGCTGCGCACAGGGCNGTTACCAGCTCCGGCAGTGAGGTTCCCAGAGCCACCAGGGTCAAGCCGATGGCGGCTTCGGAAACGCCGAAGGCATGGGCAATTTTTACCGCGCTGTCCACGAAAATCTGGGCGCCGAAAACCACGCCCGCCATACCGCCCAGCGTCAGGGCTGTGTAAAAGAGCATGCCGTGCTCGGTGTCTTCTTCCTCCCCTCCGACGGAGGCCGGCCACGTTTTCGCCGGCGCTTCCATAAACCTTTCGGCGGAGGCGGATCGTTCCGCTGTGTAGGAGTAGATGATGAACCCCGCCAGCGCGGCAATGAACACGGCGCCGACCAAGCCCGGCAGCAGGCCCTGTTGGGCGAGGATAAAAAACACCAGGCTGACGGCAATCATGACCACGGTGTCACGGACGATTATCATCGGTATTTTGTTGTCGGGGGAGAGGAAGGAGATGGGGCGTATCAGCGCCGAAATACCGAGGATAAGAAGAATATTGGCGATATTGCTACCNACCACGTTGCCCAGCGCGAGATGTTCGTTTCCCTTGAAGGCGGCGTTGAGGGAGACGGAAAGCTCGGGCACCGATGTGCCGAAACCGATGATCACAAGGCTCACGAACAGTAGCGATATATTATAATGCCTGGCGATACCCACTGTGCCCCGGACCAGGGATCCGCCTCCGGCCAGAAGAAGGCCGATACCGACGAGAGTAAAAACATATGTCATGTCAAACAGCCACGTGGCCTTTCAGGGAAGAGAGTTCAGAAAGAAAATGTTCCGCTCCAACATACGGTTCTAAATTGGCCTGACAAGTGGGTGGTGATTTTTCCCACCGCTAGGGCGCAAGAGAGAGTGTGACCTTTTCGACGAATGGGAACGCCTAGCCCTGGAATACGCCGAAGCCGTGACGCGCTCAGATGTGCAGGTGGATGACGGGCTCATGGCGCGCCTTAAGGAGCAGTTCGACGATGACGCCATCGTCGAGATCACCGGACTGATCGCTTTCCAGAATATGTCGAGTGAGTTCAACAGTGCATTGGCGGTGACGCCCCAGGGGTTCTGTCAAATGCCCGGAGGCGCTTCCGTCGGCGGCTTGGTGGGGATGGAATAGCGCCAGGCGATCAGGAANCCCCAGCCGATCCATATGATCTCCCGCAGCCGCCGCACCAGCGCTACCGCCAGGCCGAGGGAAGGCTGGCCAGTGATGGGGGTGATGATCAGCACCATGGCGCCTTCCTGGACGCCGATCCCGGCGGGGATGAAAAATGCCCCAGCGCGCGCCAGCTCCACCACCGCCTCGATGCACCAGGCCTCGGCCACGGAAACCGGATGGCCGAAAAACCATAAAATGAGATAGAGTTCCACCGCACCCAGGACCCAGTTGACGAAGGTCAGCGCCAGTGCCAGCAGGAACTTCCCGTGATCGCGGTCGTAGCTTTCCACCAGCCGGTCGTCCAGGTCCTGGATATGATGGAGAACACGGGCCAGACGCCGCCCGAAACGCCGCCGCGAGAGCCATTCCCAGACGGTGGAGGTTACTTTCAGCCGTTGCACGGCGAAGACTACCGCGATTCCCACCATCAGGACCGCCAGACCGATGGTGGTGGCCAGTTGATAGCCGGGGGACAGATAGCCAGAGGCAATGGTGAGGGCGAGGCCGATACACAGGAAAACCACCAGGGCCATCAGGTTCGCCGTCTTGGCCACTACCAGGGAGGCCACGCCCTCGCGATAATCGAGGCCGAGAAAATTCTTCATCAGTACCGCCTTCACAGGCTCCCCGGCAAGGCCCACGAAGGGAGTTACCCGGCTCACCGCCGCGCCCACCATGCGTACTTTCCATAGTGCGTAAAACCACGGCCAGTCGCACCTGAAGGGACGGATCAGATACTGCCAGGACAGGGTGTCGGCGAGGAAGGAGGCCAGATAAACGCCGAGAACCGCGAGGAATCCCCATTTCAGATGCTCTACGTGACCGGCCACAGCCGTCAGGTCGGTCCGCGCCACTATGGCGGTGAGTAACGCCAGACCGAGCAGCAGAAACAGTATACGCAACGTTTTCATGGGGNTAAACGTGATGGTGGCGGAAGCCCTTGGCGAATTGGAGCATCCAGTAGGCTTGCGCGCCGAGCGCCCCGGTGGGAAGCAGAATCCACAGGGCGTCAAGTAGGGCCAGGGCGAGTACGATAAAGCAGAAATCATTGCGGATCACCCGTGAGACGTAAATGGAGCGAGTGACATGGGGCCCCACGGGCCTGCCTTCCATGGCGCGATGCCAAGACCCTTCGTTGCTGCCACCGATTTTGACGCCGCTGTCGCGCAGGAAATCAATGGCGTAGTTGACGGTTCCTCCCGCTGCGGCGATGAGACCGCACCACAGCCAAAAGGGTTCCTCTGTTCGGTCGCTGACCCCGGCACCAAGAGCAATAAAAAACGCGCTATGCACCATCCAGTCTACGAAGGTGTCAAAACGCATGCCGAAGTGGGATGTAAGGTTTTTCAGGCGCGCGATCTCGCCGTCGCAGGCGTCGAGGACGTAGCAAGCGACGAAAAAACCAGCCCCCGTCAGGGNGGGAACGGGGCCGCTATACTGAAATAACCATGCTGCTAGCAGCCCGAAGGCTAGGGAAGTAGCGGTGATTTGATTGGGGGTGAATGAAGANCGGGAAAGCGCCAGAGTTGACACGTAAGACACGTAACGGACGATAGGAAAAATCCTTTGTGGTGGGCCAAAGCGGGTTCCCGTTCCGCTAGGAATCTTCTCATTTATGTCTTGGCCGTCGTTACTCACGTATCAACGAACGATGAGTTTTTCCACGTTTTCGCTGAGGTCTGATTGATCGAGCGCTTCTTCCTCGGCCAAAGTGCGCAGCATATTGGTCAGCATCAGGTGCTGGACGAACAGGTCATGCTCGGGCTTGCGGGAATCGGGCATGGCCGGCGACTTGTAATAGAAGGACAACCATTCCTGAACGCCCTGAAGGCCGGCCCGTTGTGCCAGATCCATGAAAAAGATCAGGTCAAGGACAATGGGGGCGGCAAGGATCGAATCCCGGCACAGGAAGTTGACCTTTATCTGCATGGGCTGGTCCAGCCATCCCCGGATATCGATGTTATCCCAGCCTTCCTTGTCGTCGCCGCGGGGCGGATAGTAATCGATGCGGACCTTGTGGTGGTAGTCGCCATAAAGCTCGGGATAGAGATCGGGCTGGAGGATGGAATCCAGGACCTGGCTCTTGGAGATTTCCTTAGCCTTGAAGGAGCCGGCATCGTTCAGGACCTCGCCATCCTTGTTGCCGATGATGTTGGTGGAAAACCANCCTTCCAGCCCCAGCATACGCGTTCTTAGGCCCGGCGCGATGATGGTTTTCATCATGGTCTGGCCGGTCTTGAAGTCCCGTCCGCTGATGGCGATGCCTTTCCTGTTNGCGAGATCGACGAGGGCGGGAATTTCCGTGGNAAGGTTCGGCGCNCCGTTGGCAAAAGGAATGCNGCACATGAGNGANGCATAGGCGTAGATCATGGAGGGNGCNATTTCGGCTGCATTGTCGCGAAGACCCNGTTCAAAGGATNCCAGNGTCTGGTGAAGGGGGCCNGGCTCCGAATAGACCTCCGTAGAGCCGCACCAGACCATCACCGCGCGCTCCAGGTCGTTATCGNCAAGGAACTTCCTGATATCATCCATCAGCGCCTTGGCTAGGTCCATCTTGCTGGCGCCGGTTTTTACATGNGAGCCCNTNAGGTTACGCACATAAGACTGGTCGAAGACGCCGCGCCACGGCGNGATGNCCTCAAGCTCCTGGCGCACGTCCGCCAGCATGNCCTGGNTCAGAACGCCAGCATCGCAGGCGGTTTGGTAGGCGTTCNCNGGCGTGATATCCCAGCCGCCGAATACCAGGTCTCTGGGCTCNGCCAGGNGCACCANGTCCTTGATGGCGACNAAACGGNGATNGTNNCNGTNGCCGATCTGGATCTTCTGCATCTGGGTCAGNGATCCGAACGGNCGGCCNTGTCCTTTGGCGATAAGGTTGACGCCNGCAATAAGGGTGGTGGCNACCGCCCCNATNCCGGGGATGAGAACNCCCAAACGNCCCTGGGGCGGAGCAATGCCCGTACTTTGTTTTNGGGGAGTGGTNGGCTTATTCATTGGGGACCTGTTCANTAAGNNNNGCCTCCNGGTANGCGATCNCCAGAAGGAACAGNAAGAANAATGGCGCCCCCACAGCGGTGAGAGCAAGAAACCANGCCGCNTTGCCAAACGCCGAGAGCAGCACGACGAGATAGANGAAATCGCGGCGGGTAAGNGCATCCGCCACTTTNGAAAAATTACCANCCGGCGCTTGCGCCACGGAGGTGAAGAGCGGCCCTNACNACCCCTTATGCCGCATCGTGCGCNAAAACACAAANCCTGCCGACGCCAGGGTGCCGGTTNCCGCGGCAACNCCNGCCCAGAGCGGCCAGNCCGACCCNGCCTCGAGACTCCATCCCACGGCCATACACGTAAAAACGNCAANATGNACCAGGTTATCNCCCCAGTAATCGAGCATGCCTCCGNATCGCGATTCTTTCATCCGCAGACGNGCCAGTTCCCCGTCGCAGCCGTCGAGAATGGAGTGGGTAAGGAACAGCAGCGCCCCCGTCACCTGAAGTCCCGGCTGCGATGAAAGGAAAAANGGCGCNCCTAGCAGNCCCACGAGCGTNCTGNTCACGGTCATGGTGTTGGCNGAAACCGNGGTCGCCGCAAGCCGCTTCGTGAGGNTNAGGGAAAGGGGCCGGGATACAAGGCGGGCCATAAACCCGTCGGTTNTCTTGACCANACCGCCAAGCAGCCAGTCNTCGGCCTTGGAAACNGTGGTTTCGGGCGTAAGACTCAGGCNNCTGTGNTCGCCGAGCCGGCAAGAGNAGGNATCGAACATTTCCGAAAGGGTGNCGAATGTATCATCAGTCCCGTGCCCGAAGGGCGGTTTGAGGGAAAACAGCCTTTGACCAGAGGTGGTTTCGATCATCGCGGCGGTTTCCGCTTCGAAAATCATTTTTCCCGGCTCCAGCGGCATGTGGAGAAGTTCCCGCAGCCATTNCGCATCGGGCAGGATATCCCCGGAAANGACNACGATGCGCNGCGCCGCGATGTCGGGAACGGNGTCATCCGGAAGCTTGATAATTCGCTCAAACCCGGCCTGCTCCGCGCCAAGCACCATGCGCCGGGCAAGGGGAAGGCCGAGCAGTTCGGTTTCGGGTCCAACCGGGCCGCCGTTGCTTGGCGGCAGCACGATGAGAAGGCTGGAAATGGCGTCGATGCCCTCCGGCGCGTTTTCCGTCTCGTCATTATGGGAAGGAAAGAAATTCACACCGCTTCCCTCCTACGAATTGCCATATCGNGGCCCCAGCGGGGCGGGTTCGGAAACGGNGCGCTGGCCCNCTTTGGAAAGGCATATTTTTTCATGGGATTCAGCTTCCTGAAGGGCTTCGGGCGTATCCACGTCGAGCCAGAATTTGCCGGTTACCTCAGCGGTTTTGGCGCGGCCCTGGCATGCGAGATGGCGAAGGCCATCGGAGAGGCCGTGCAAGCCGTCGGCGGCAGCCAGTTCCAGGCCCTCGAAAAGACCTGAAGTGCAGAGCATGATGCCGGTATCGGCCGCGTCCCAGGCATCAAGGTTCTTGCCTATCTCCCGGATTTGGCCATCCTCAAGCAGGACCCGGGTGACGTCGTCGAGATCGAAAATGCCGTCCTTGTCACGGTCTACGGCGAGACACATTTCCCCCGGCTCCGGGACATGTCGGGCCAGGGTCTCCGCGATTTCCGGGTCGAATATATGATCGGTCATGGTCAGAAAAAAAGGTGCATCGCCCACATGTTCCCTTGCCGCCAGCGCGCTGGCACCGTTTCCAAACCGCCAGTCCGTAGCGGTAACGGCATCAACGGTCACGTCATGACCGCGCGCAATAAGGGCGAAGTGGGCCGTTATGGCGTCCGCCTCGTGACCGGTTACAATGATAAAATTTGTAATCCCCGCGCCGTCGCGTAACGCCAGCACTGTGTGCTCGGCCAGTGTTTTTCCGCCCACCCGGACCAGCGGCTTCGGAGTGCCGGTTTCCGATGTTAGCCGCGACCCAAGCCCGGCCGCCAGAACGACGGCCCTGTCGGGTTCGGTTATGGGCATAAGCTGCTCCTTCCGGCTGTTTAATGCCTTTATGGCAGGTCGTGATCAGCCGCGGATTGCGGCAATACTTATCCTTGTCGGAGATAAAAATCTAGGGTGACGATATATTCATCCCGTAACCAAAGTGTGTTTTTGTTGGGGGGCGCCGCTCTCAATTACGGTAGTGGAGGTCGTTTTCCAAAGACCAGGACGTCTGGGGGGTATTGAGGAGCATGCGATAGACCTGGAGGTTGCTGAGAACGCGCTGGATATAGGTGCGGGTTTCGTAAAAGGGGATGCGTTCAATCCAGTCCAGGGTATCCACTTCCGACGAGCGCGGGTCGCCGTTGCTGCGCAGCCATCTTTTCACCCGTTTGGGTCCGGCGTTATAGGCGGCCAGCGCCAGAACGTAGGAGTTGCCGTACTTGTCGAGAAGGCTGGAAATATAGGCCCGGCCCAGCATCAGATTGTATCTTGGGTCCGTTATCAGGCGGGCTTTTGAATAGGGCAGGTTGAGCCGCCGCGCCATGTTTTTCGCCGTGGCTGGCATGATCTGCATCAGTCCGCGCGCCCCGGCGTGGCTTTCGGCGAAGCCGTCGAAGCCGCTTTCCTGGCGCATCAGGGCCAGCAGCAACGGCGTTTTGGGATGCTCCCTGTCAAACTGGGCGGGGATGGGATAGCCCCGGGACACAAGATAGACGCCGTTGCGGATGGCCTGGCGAGCGATCTTGACGCCCACGTCGGGACGGCCGTTGTCATGGGCGAGATTGGCCACCAGGGCGCGCTCCCCCGGCGTCGATACGAGGTCGTTGAGATGTATGACGAAGGGTTTGATCCGTTTGTATTCGCCGATTTCCCCCAGAAGCCGAACGATGCGCACCAAGTCGCGGGCGTTAAACTGTTCCCTCTTCTGGGTCGCGGGTAGGGGGTCGGGGGGCAGGGAAGGCGGGATTCTATTCTTGAAGCGGGCGGCGGCAAGCTGGCCGTGAAAGGTGGTGGGGAATTCCGCCGCCTTGGCGTGCCAGCTCTGGGCTAGTTCGCTGCGGCCCAGGCTTTGCGCCGCCCGTGCCGCGTAATAGGCCGCCCGTGAGCGGCTGACAGGGTAGCGCACATTGCCATAAAACCTGGTGAAGTGGTTGAGGGCGGCCTCGCCGTCGTGAAGGAAGCGCAGGGCAATCCATCCCGAAAGCCATTCCGCCTCAGCGAAGCTGGTGCCCTCGACCTGTTTGTGGGAACTGGCGAGTTGGTAAGCGGCGGAGGTGTCCCCCTTGGATAACGCCTGTCTTGTGACGGCCGCACGCTCCGTCCACCACAGTTCGGGATGCGTCAGATCGAAAGGCAGAGCGGCGAGAATCTCCCTGGCGTCGTCCCTTTCGTGCAGCCGCCGCCAGCGCAGGCGTTCGTACAGGAATCCCGGATCGCCCAGAAGATAGGCTGGCACACGGCGTATGGCCCAGTCGACGCCGCCACGGTTCAGTCGCAGCCGCCGCCTGGCCTCGGCTAGGGCCTGGTGGTCCTTGTCGACGCGGCGTATGGTGCGGCGCGCGGTCTTGAGTTTGCCTTCCCACAGCAGGCGGTCGAGGCGGGCCCAGTTGTCCTCGCGGGTCCAGCGCTTGTGATGGCGGGCGATGAAGGTACGTTCCTGGCGGTAGTCGAAATTACCCGTAATCCAAGCGCGGCGGATGACAGCGGCTCCTTCCGTCCCCCAGCCCTGGCGGAGCAGGGCCTCGCCATAGCGCACCAGCCCCTTGGTGGTGATCGGCGGATGGGCGGCGAACCAGGCCAGCACCAGTGTGTCGGAGGTGGCGTCGGTTATGGCTTCCTCGGCGCGGCTGGTGAGAGTGCGCAGCCTAGGCCAGTCGGGATGGGTCTCGATGAAAGTGGTGATTTTCTCGAAACCGTGTGCTCCCTCACGCCTGAGGTCGAACCACCGGACCAGGGACCCCAACAGCGGATCACCCGACTGCGCGGCCTTGCGGTGTGCCGCCTTCCAGCGCTTGCCGTTGATATCCTTGAAGATGGCCCGCGCGGTTTTGAGAGTTTCGGGACTGAAGGTTTTGAGGCTGGGCACCGGTTTGAGTGCCGGGACCGGGACCGGGGCGGCGGTTCCAGCCGACGAGTCGTTTTGCGCCATGGCCGCAACGAAAGGAAACACGACCGCCAAAAAAAGGGCCGCGCAAACACCGATCGGGCCTTTTCCCCTTATGGTTTCCATCGTGATCTTCCGTACGATCCCCCACACGATATTCGGGCTCCCCGTCATTGGCGCCCCGTTCGCCGCTGTTCTCGTAGGTGCCGCGGCGGGGTCGTTGGCGTCCTATTTTACCCCCGATCGGGCGTAATCTGTATTCCTTTCCTTGGCGAAAGCCACCCCTCCGGCGCTTGTGGCGGCGGGAATGTAGGTCTATGTTCCCGCCAAACACTGTTTTAGCGTGGCGGAACGGACACTATTTAACGCTGCGGGGCCAGTCTTGCGTCGGCCCCGCAAACCAGAGTAAGGCTTATGTTCAAGGGCTCCATGACCGCCTTGATTACTCCGTTCATCGACGGCAAGGTGGACGAGAAGGCGTTCAGGGCGCTGGTCGAGAGACAGTTGGCGG
>NZAO01000005.1 GCA_002686135.1 Rhodospirillaceae bacterium | reverse complement strand
GGTCCGCTAATGCTGGAAATCTGCCAGTACCATCCCGAATAGGGCTGTTCGTAGCGGGGATCGCCCAGGGGGCGCATGATTACCACGCGGCCCCGGTCGTCCACTTCGGTCACGGAAACCAGGGCATCGAGATAGACCAGAAGCTGGGTGTCGAAGGAATGCTCCACATGATCCCGGAAAACCGCCGAAAGCACGATTCCCCCGGCGACGATGGCCGCGGCGATCCACATTCCGGCCCCGACCACAAGGCGGAAGGCGAGCGAATTAGCCCGCATTTTTCTCTGCTTTTTCTTTTGGTTTCTTCCCAGAGTCTTTCTTGACACCCTCCGGTGGAGACAAGCGGTAGCCAAGCCCCCGCTCGGTCTTGATCACATCAACGCCGAGCTTCTTGCGCAGGCGGCCGATGAACACCTCGATGGTGTTGGAATCACGGTCGAAATCTTGGTCGTAGACATGCTCGGTGAGTTCGGTGCGCGAGACGATTTTCTCCTGATGATGCATCAGATAGGCCAGAATTTTGTATTCCTGCGCCGTCAGCTTGATGGTGACATCATCCGCGGTAACACGGCCGCTACGGGTATCAAGGACCACCGATCCGCACTCCAGTTGTACCGTGGCATGGCCTGCGGTGCGACGGATCAAGGCCCGCAGGCGCGCCAGAAGTTCTTCCATTTGAAAGGGCTTGGTGACGTAATCGTCGGCGCCGGCGTCGAAACCCGCCACCTTTTCGCTCCAGCGGTCGCGGGCGGTAAGAATAAGAACCGGCATATCTTTGCCGTCGCGACGCCACCGCTCCAGTACCGTGAGCCCGTCTATCACCGGCAGGCCGAGGTCGAGCACCACCACGTCATAGGGTTCGGTGTCGCCGAGAAAATGACCCTCCTCCCCGTCATGGGCCACATCCACGGCGTAGCCCGCCTCTTCCAGCGTAGCGGCTATCTGCCGCGCCAGATCTGGCTCATCCTCGATGACCAGAACGCGCATTTTCTCGGTTGTCCTCGTTTTTTTAAACGGTTTGGCCCGGGTTAGGGGGCGGCCTCATTATCGGCGGCGTTCGTCTTTCCGCGCTCGATTTTAAGGATTGTGGCGGTCCCGGCATCCACACGCAACACCAGAAGCACATCCTCGGGCGTAAACATCCTGATTTCATAAACCCAGCCGTGAAGTCCTTCTTCCTGATCCCTCAACACCACTTCCAGAACGCGGCCCTGATAGCGCTTGTGGACGCGGGCGAGGATATCATGCAGAGCCATAATTTCGCCAGACTGCACGGCAGCCCGCGCACGGTCGTGATCAACGCCAGGCTCCGCGGCTTGAGCCGTGCCACCCGCAAGCGCCACCCAACCAAGCAGGAAGGCGGCCGCTAGGCGCAGGAAAATCCTGTTAAGGGACATTGCCACAGCCTAGGCGCTGGTGCGTGAACGGACAATGAACGCCGCGCTCATCACGGGTTCAGAACCAATCCCTATGATGCATGGTGAAAACGGAAACATGGTTTCCTCCCCTTTCGCCACCGCATGTCCCCGACACCCCTCTGCGGCGGCAAATAAGGCCCGCCCGCTGGTACAGCGGGCGGGTTTTTTTGACCTGCCCGCCCAAAATGAACACCAGATGAACGATGGTCTCACCCCCTGTTCAGACGTCCTGTAAGAGAAAGGAGCCGAGGATATTTACAGGTATTTCACCAACGGCTCTTTCTCCCGGAAGAATACGCGACAGAAACCCGTCAGCACCTCCTCGCGGACGGGTTTTGTAGTGCCAGGTCCCGAAGGGATGGTCCATGGCGGGTCCCCGCTACGTTAAAGCCTACGTAGCCGCGCTTAAAGTCAGAATTGATTCAATTCGGTCGGATAGTACTCTAACATGAGAGCCCGACTCTATAACACGAGCGGTTTTACGAACAGGGTCTGAAACAGGCGCCACCACACCATGAATCCCCCCCCGCCCGCCGCGCCACCGGCGCGAAAAACTGTCCCGCCACCAACACGCATCCAGAGAGGGCTTCTCGCCCTTGGCACCATGGTCTCCAAGGTTACCATGCCCCTCTATCGCAAGCGCGGCTTTGCAGAAGCCAGCATTCTCAGCGACTGGCCCGTCATCGTCGGCAAGCGTTTCGCCGCCGTCACCCTTCCTGAGAAGCTGACCTTTCCCAAGGGGGAAAAACAGGACGGGCTGTTGCACGTGCGCGTGGACGGCCCGCTTGCCACCGAACTGCAGCATCTGGAGCCCCAGATCGTCGAGCGCATCAACGGCTATTTTGGCTATCACGCGGTNGCCCGGCTGAAGCTAGTCCNGGGGCCCGTGCCGCCCCTATCGAAACCGGCAGCGGCACAACCGCCACCCCAGGCTGATGCCCGTACCAAACGCGCCATAAGTGAAATGACCACCGACATCGCCGATGAGGGTCTGCGCACGGCGCTTGCCGACCTAGGCTGCGCGGTTGCCGCCAAACAGGAGTGGCGGCAAGACGGCGAGCCTTCAAAAAAGGTGAAAGCCGCGACCGTGACACGCGCCTAAAAACCTTGCCGGGGACAGCTGATCTTTCCCGCTATATATCAGTCATAGACCCGTTTTCCCGCTCTTGCCGCCCCCCAAGGCGGCGCGTATAGTCAGTCACACACGGTTTCNGGAGGAACTCTTGCACACATTCCCAGCCCCACGGATTTTAGCCTCTCGTCGTTCTCTTGCCCTGTGGGGGCTTGTCACCGGGCTCGTCGTTTTGGCCGCGTTTACGGTCCCTTCCCGCCCGACGCACGCGGTCATTTCCGATCCGGTGGAGGCTCTGTCCGAGAAGGTCCTTGGTGCGGAAGATGCGCCCATCACCATCATCGAATTCGCTTCGCTCACCTGCTCCCACTGCGCCACCTTCCATGCCGAAGTGCTGCCTAAACTAAAAAGCAGCTACATCGAGACCGGCAAGGTGAAACTGATTTACCGCGACTTTCCCCTCGACCGCTACGCGCTGACAGCCTCCATGCTGGCGCGCTGTGCCGGAAGCGACCGCTATTTTGCCTTTCTTAATGTCCTTTTCCAGAAACAGCCGGTCTGGGCATCGCAAAACAATCCGGTTTCCGCCCTGCAGCGCATTGCCAAGTTCGGCGGCATCGGTGCCAAGGATTTCAAGCAATGCCTCAACAACAAAGTTCTTGAGGAAGGCATTCTCGACATGCGGCTGCAGGCGGAGAAGAAATACAAGATTTCCTCGACGCCGACCATCTACATCAACGGAGAGAAATACAAAGGCAAACACTCCTTCGAAGCCCTGGATGAAACATTGCGCAAACTGTTACCGGATTCCTGAGCATTGGAAGACATTAAGCCTTGGTCCAGTTCATAAAGCTTCGCCTGTCGGGCTTCAAATCCTTCATTGACTCGACGGAAATCATGATCGAATCCGGGCTGACGGGAATCGTCGGCCCCAACGGCTGCGGCAAGTCCAATATCGTCGACGCCCTGCGCTGGGTCATGGGCGAGATTTCCGCCAAGCAGATGCGCGGCGGCGAAATGAACGACGTCATCTTCAGCGGCACCGCCAACCGGCCCGCGCGCAACATCGCCGAGGTTAGCGTTTTTCTCGACAACTCGAAACGCAAAGCGCCAACCGCTTTCAACGATGACGACGAGCTCGAAATCATCCGCCGCATCGAGCGCGACCAGGGCTCCGCCTATACCGTTAACGGCCAGGAAGTGCGCGCCCGCGACGTCCAGCTTCTGTTCGCTGATTCCGCCACCGGCGCTCGCTCCACCGCCCTGGTGAGCCAGGGCCGTATCGGCGCCCTGATCAGCGCCAAACCCACCGACCGACGCGCCGTACTGGAGGAGGCGGCGGGCATTACCGGCCTTCATTCCCGCCGCCACGAGGCGGAACTGCGGCTGCGCGGGGCCGAGACCAATCTCGAACGCCTTGACGACGTATTGCTGACCATGGAGGAGCAGGGCCGGGGGTTAAAGCGCCAGGCCCGCCAGGCTTCGCGCTATCGCAATATCGGCGACCAGATCCGCCGCCAGGAAGCCATGCTGTTCCATCAGCGCTGGCGCGCCGCCGGAGAGGACATGGACGCCGCCCACGAAAAGCTGGGCGAGGCCGAGGGGCGGGTTACCGAACTGTCCCGGATTGTTGCCGCTGCCACCACCAAGAAAACGCAAGCCGCCGCCGACTTGCCGAAGCTGCGCCGCGACGAGGCGGAAGCCGCCAGTGCCCTACAGCGGCTTCTTCTCGCCCGCGACGGCCTTGACGCCGAAGAGGAACGTCTGACCCAGGCCCGTCAGGATTGCGAAAGCCGCCTAGCCCAGATCGCCGGCGACATCGAACGTGAAAAGATCCTCTCCCAGGACGCCGCCACGGCACTGGCGCGGTGCGAGGAAGAACGTGCTGCCATCAACGATGCCCAACAGGGGGAGGAAGCGGCCCAACGCGAAGCTTTGGAAAAGGTGGAGGCCGTTGCATCGGAGGTGGCGGAGCTGGAAAACCGTCTCACATCCCTAACCGAACAGGTGGCCGCCTCCGAGGGGCGGCGGGCCGGGCTGGAAAGGCAGATCGCCGAGATTGACAAGCGGCTGGCCCGCAATACTGAACGCATAGCGGAAGTGGCCCAGCAGCACGAGGCTCTGGATTCCGATGCCGGGAATTCCGCCCAGACCGCCCAGTTAAGAGAAACCGAGGCCGCCGTGACGGCGGGGCAGGCAGGACTCGAAGAGCTGCGGGCGAATGCCGAGAAAGCTGAGAAAAAACTTGCCACGACGCGTGCAGCCGATGAGAAAGCCCGCGAAGCACTTGCAACCGCAGAGGCTGATAACGCCCGCCTGCGCGCCGAGGAGGAGACCCTGACCACTCTTCTTGCCGCCTCTGAAGCCGGTGACGGAACGCCGCTCATGGACGAGATCACCGTGGAATCCGGCTATGAGGCGGCGCTGGGAGCGGCACTGGGTGAGGACCTTGACGCCCCCGCGGATGAAGATGCGCCGATGCGCTGGCGGACCTTGCCCCCCTATGAAGACACCGCCGCGCTTCCCGGAGGAATAGAGCCCCTATCCACCTTCGTCACGGCACCGAAAGTCCTGTCACGTAGGCTGGCGCTGACTGGCGTGGTCACCGGCGATGCTCAGGGCCGCGATCTGGCCGCCACGCTGAAGCCCGGCCAGAGGCTGGTCAGCCGTGACGGCGGACTGTGGCGCTGGGACGGCTTTACCGTGGATTCGGGGGCTGAGACTGCCGCCGCCACACGGCTCGGCCAGCGCAACCGCCTGGGCGAAATCCGTAGCCATAAAGACGCCGCCGAAAACAAGCTGGCCGGAATCCGCGCCCGCGCCGGTGAAGCCCGAGACCAGGCTCGCGCCGCCCTCGAGGCTGAGCGTCAGGCCCAGGAAGCCCTGCGCCGCGCCTATGCTAATCACCATACCGCACAGGACGATCACGCCACCGCGGTGCATAAGGCGGCGGAAGCGAAATCCCGTATCGCCGGGCTGCGTGAAGCCGATCAACGACTGCGCGCCGAGCGCGTGGAAGCGGAAGCCGAACGCGAGACGGCCCAAGAGGCGCTGACGGCCCAGGAGGACATGTCCGCCAGCAGCCGGGAAATGGAACAGCTGCGCAAGGAAACCGGCGAGCGCCGCGCCCTGCTGATCGAGAGCCGCAGCGCTCACGACCAGCTGAATCGGGAAGCCGCCCAGCGCCGNGACCGGCTCGCCGCCATCGCCGCCGAAATCAAAACCTGGGACGCCCGTTCCCAAGCCGCGACACNCCAGATTTCCGAACTNCAGGAAAGGCAACAGNGCGCAAACGCCGAACGGGACCAGTTCGACGCCAGGCCCCAGGAAATCGCNNCCCAGCGCGCTATCCTCCAGGACCAGATTGACAAAGCCGAGGCCGCCCGCGCCAAGGCTGCCGGCGTGCTGGCCCAGGCCGAAGAACGGCTAGCCGAANTCGAGCATCTGCTCAAGGTCGAGGAAACCAACCTGGCCGAGGCGCGCGAGAGCCGGGTACGGGCCGAAGCCGTGGTGGAACAGGCGCAACANGCNCTGGACNGCCTCGCCGAACGCATCTCCGAACGACTCGAGTGCGCGCCCGACAAGGCCTTGGAAACGGNAAACATCCCGCCCGATGANGACCTGCCTGAGCCGGAAGCCGTGGAGAAAAAGCTGGAGAGGCTGCTTCGCGAACGCGACACCATGGGTCCGGTCAATCTACGTGCCGAGGAGGAGGCCCGCGGCATCGAAGAACAGATCGCCACCCTGCAATCAGAGCGTGAAGACCTGGTTGCCGCCATTTCCCGCCTACGCCAAGGTATTGCCAGCCTCAACCGCGAAGGGCGGGAACGCCTGCTGGCGGCCTTTTCNGAGGTGGATACCCATTTCCAGGAGCTTTTCGTGCGCCTGTTNGGCGGCGGGCGGGCGCATATGGAACTGGTGGATTCCNATGATCCTCTGGANGCCGGGCTGGAAATCTTCGCCAGCCCCCCNGGCAAGAAGCTNCAGGTTCTTTCCCTACTCTCGGGTGGCGAGAAAGCCTTAACGGCACTAGCCCTGTTGTTNGCCGTCTTTCTNACCAATCCGGCGCCCATCTGTGTGCTTGACGAGGTGGACGCCCCCCTCGATGACGCCAATGTGGACCGCTTCTGTGACCTGATCGAGGAAATCGCCCATAAATCCGACACCCGTTTCGTCGTCGTCACCCACCACCGGCTGACCATGGCGCGGGTGGACCGGCTGTTCGGCGTGACCATGATGGAACGCGGCGTTTCNCAAATCGTTTCGGTGGACCTGCAACGTGCGGAGCGGCTGCGCGNAGCCAGCTAACGGTAGTCTCTAACCCTCCGTCTTCCCTGTTTTTTTCACCTTCCCCNGGCCCTCTTTCCGCGCCCTTGACAGCCTAGAGGCCACCCCCTATTGTGCCCCGGCTTTGGCGCTGAATACCGCTGAAAAGCAGGGGATTTAANGACTTCCCGGCCATGACGGAACACACACCCCCTCCACCCCTTCACGACCTCGACTCCCGTTTGCGCGAGACCAGGAAACGAAGGGAAGAACCTGCAGTCGAGGGTGGTGGATCGCGGACACCGTTAAAAGGGGCCGGCCTCGCCTTTCGCATCGGCGCCGAACTGGTGGCCGCTACCGTCGTCGGTGTTGGTCTTGGTCTGTTAACAGACCATTGGCTGGACACCGCCCCCTGGGGGCTCATCGCCTTTTTCTTTCTGGGCGGAGCCGCCGGTATATTGAACGTGTGGCGAGCCGTATCCGGCATCGGCATGGCCACCGGATACAAAACGCCGGACGAACGGAACGAAGACAAACGGGACGAAGGGCAGGAATAAGGTGGCCGATCCACTCCATCAGTTTGAAATCCATCCCGTGGTTCACATCCCCCTAGGCGAGGTGAACGCCTCCNTGACCAATTCCGGNGTCGCCATGCTAGCGGCGACGATCGCCATTACCCTGTTCATGACGCTGAGTATGCGCGGCCGCGCCCTGGTTCCGGGACGCTGGCAGTCATTGGCGGAATTAACCTATGAGTTTATCGGCAACATGGTGCGCGACAACGTGGGCAAGGAGGGGCGGCCCTATTTTCCCTTCGTGCTGTCGCTTTTCATGTTTATCCTGTTCGGCAATCTTCTGGGGCTTCTGCCCTACAGCTTCACCTTTACCAGCCATATCATCGTCACCTTCGCCATGGCGTTGATGGTCTTCCTTGGCGTGACGGTCATCGGCATCATCCGCCACGGCCTTCATTTCTTCAGTTTCTTCATGCCAAAGGGCGTACCAGCNGTGATGCTGCCTCTGATGATTCCGATTGAAGTGGTTTCCTATCTTTCGCGCCCGGTGAGCCTTTCCATTCGTCTCTTCGCCAATATGATGGCAGGCCATACCATGATGAAGGTTTTCGCCGGATTCGTTTTCTCCCTGGGCCTGTTTGGTTTCGCCCCCCTGGCCGTTGACGTGGCCCTAACCGCGTTCGAGGTCATGGTGGCCTTTCTCCAGGCCTATGTGTTCACCGTTCTTACCTGTCTTTACCTCAACGACACCATTCATCTGCATTAGGACCATCACCGTGTGGGAGAACAGGTTCCACTTAACCAGAAACTTTGATTTGTCACCTTCATAAACAGAGGATTTCAGAACCATGGATATTGAAGCTGCAAAAATGATTGGCGCCGGCCTTGCCGTTATCGGCCTTGGCGGCGTAGGCGCCGGTATCGGCCATATCTTTGCTTCACTGATCAGCTCGATTTCCCGCAATCCGGCATCTCGCCCGCAGGTATTCCCCATGAGCATGCTGGGATTTGCCTTGGTGGAAGCGGTGGCGCTGTACGCCTTGCTGATCTCGTTCCTGATCCTGTTTCTCTAGAGCAGGAACACGTCCTTTCGGGGGCGCGCGGCTCACGCACGTCCCCGGCCTGAGGGTCCAAGGAAGCACCATGCCGCAACTCGACATCACCTTTTATCCACCCCAGATCATCTGGCTTGTCATCAGCTTCGTGCTGCTTTATCTGGCCATGGCTAAGCTCGCCCTGCCGCGTATTTCCGAGGTGCTTGAAAAGCGCCGCGACCGAATCGATGGTGATCTCGACAAAGCGGCTGTCCTGAAGGATGAAGCCGACGAAGTTCTGGCGGCCTACGAACAGTCCATGGCCGAGGCCAAGGCCCAGGCGCTTGAGGTAATCAAACAGGCTTCCGACCGGCTGGCCGAGGACTCCGTCGCCCGTCACGCCGAACTTTCCACCACCATGGCCGAACAGGCCCAGAGCGCGGAGGCTGCCATCGCACGAGCCAAGGAAAGCGCGCTGGCAGATATCGGCGGCATCGCCGAGGACATCACGGACCAGGCCACAGCCAAGCTGATCGGCGTCAAGAATGTGGACAAGAAACAGCTTCAGAACGCCGTGGCGGCCGCTNTAAAGGAGCACGAATGATGCTGGAATCCGCTGAATTTTGGGTCGCCGTCGCTTTCATNNCCTTCGTCGCCNGCGTCTTCAAGCNGGGCCGCAAGGNCATTCTCGGCGCCCTCGACAGGAGGGCGANNAAAATCCAGTCCGAGATTGATGAGGCCACGCGCCTGCGCGAGGAGGCCCAGGCCGTCCTTGCCGCCTATCAGCGTAAACAGCGCGAGGCCGCTGAGGAAACCGAGGAAATGCTTGAATACGCCAAGGAGGAAGCCGAGTTGTTACGCAGGCGGACCTTAAGCGAGCTTGAGGAGGCCCTGGGGCGGCGCCAGCAGCAGGCCCTCGACCACATCGCCCAGGCTGAAGCTGAGGCCACCCAGGAAGTGCGCAACCGCGCGGTGGATATCGCCGTCGCCGCCACCATGCGAATTCTCGAGGAAAACCTGGACACCAAACGCGGCAACGACCTGATCAAGGCCGCCATCGAGGAACTGCCGAAAAAACTGCATTAACGAAATCCACGGTCCCCAACAGCAAAACCCCCGCTTTTCCGGTGGGGATTTTTTAGTGGTTAAACGGTGGTGCAATGGCGACGGGGAAACCGGACCTAAAGCTCCTTGTCGGTACCGTCACAGAAAGGCGGCGCCTTGGTATGCTTGCAGCCNCAGAAAAAGATGGTNTCCGAGACCTCTGGCGTAAANGGAACNGGCTGGAAGTCGCTNCCCGAATGGGTGCCGTCGCAGAAAGGCTGGGTGGCGCTTTTCCCGCAGGAGCACCAGTNATAGGTTTTCCCGGCCTCCACTTCCACCTCGTAGGGNCCCTTCTTGGCGATAACNGGTTCCGCTATGATTTCCTTCATTTCCCCCTCTTCCTTTACCTCTATGGCTGTATTACCTTGCGATGCTTAAATCGGGCCACCGTCACGCGGCAGCCCGGTTCCAGATACTGATATAGAGAACCGGACATGAAGGCACAATGGCAAGATGACAGATCACGGAACCTGGCTGCTTTTTTTCCTGTCTTTGGCCCTGTTCCGTCCCCGGCACGCCTTTTTTAGCCCCTTCCTCGAAAACGTTGCCAAGGAAGTTTGATGGCGGTCTATACGGAAGTTTCCGACCAAGAACTGGCCACTTTCCTGCGCGACTATGATATCGGCCGCGCGGTGTCGTTCAAGGGCATCGCCGAAGGCGTGGAGAATTCCAACTACCTGCTCCGCACCGATCGGGGCACCTTCATCCTGACCCTGTACGAAAAGCGGGTGGCGTCCGAAGACCTGCCCTATTTCCTGGGCCTCATGGACCATCTCGCCGGTAAGGGTATCGCCTGTCCCACCCCCATCCACGGCCGCGACGGCAAGGCCCTGCGCGAGTTATGCGGGCGGCCAGCCGCTGTTATCGGCTTCCTCAAGGGCCTGTGGCCGCGCCGCATCGAGCCCCATCACTGTGCCCTTCTGGGCGAGGCAATGGCGAAGATGCATCTCGCCGGCGGCAGCTTCGCCATGACGCGGGAGAACGACCTGTCGGTGGCGGGCTGGCGCCCCTTGTTCGAGGCCTGCTGCAAGCGCACCCACGAAATCGAGGAAGGCCTTGAAGGGATCATGGAGGACGAACTGGCGCGGCTGGAGAAAAGCTGGCCGGTGGACCTTCCCACCGGCGTCATTCATGCCGATCTTTTCCCCGACAACGTCTTCTTTTTAGGCGAGAGGCTGTCGGGCCTAATAGATTTTTATTTCGCCTGTAACGATTTCCTCGCCTATGACTTGGCCATCTGTTTCAATGCCTGGTGCTTCGAGGGGGACGGCAGTTTCAACGTTACCAAGGCGCGACGCCTGTTGACCGGGTATGGCGGCGTACGCCCCCTAGACAAAAGCGAAATTGAGGCCCTGCCCCTGCTCGCCTGTGGCGGTGCCATGCGCTTTCTCCTAACCAGGCTTTACGACTGGCTGCACCACCCCGAGGGGGCCATGGTCAGCCTCAAGGACCCGCGGGAATATCTGGGCAAGCTGCGTTTTCACCAGCAGGTGAAGGACGCATCTTCTTATGGCCTAGACGAAGCCTCGTGAAAGGAAAGCGGGCATGGCCGGAAACGGCGATAATAGTGGAACTGTTCACCGACGGCGCCTGTTCAGGCAACCCTGGGCCCGGCGGCTGGGGTGTGTTGTTGCGCTATGGCGAAGTGGAAAGGGAATTGTGCGGTTTTGCGGCCGAAACCACCAACAACCGCATGGAGCTCACCGCTGCCATACAGGGGCTGGAAACGCTCAACCGCGATGTGCGCGTGGCCCTTTACACCGACAGCACGTATTTACGCGACGGCATCACCAAATGGATCGGCGAATGGAAGGCACGGGGCTGGAAGACCGCGGCTAAAAAACCAGTGAAGAACCGGGACCTGTGGCAGCGCCTGGAAGAGGCACTAGGCAGCCACGACGTTGAATGGCACTGGGTCAAGGGCCATTCCGGCCATGACGGGAACGAGCGCGCTGATGCCCTGGCTCGTAAGGGGCTCGAACGAGGCGCCAGCGGCTGCATTTAGGGGCCGTAGAAACCGGACTAAAGCTGTTCCAGCAGTTTTTCGGCGGAGCTGACCTCAAAATCCGGTCCGCCCTCGTCGTTAAGCACCGTCACCGTGCCGTCATCGACGATCATGGAATAACGGTTGGAACGTACACCAAGACCGGCGACACCGAGATCCAGCTCCATGCCCACGGCCTTGACGAAATTACCAGGATCGGCGTAGAGAGCCACCGCGTTACCCACGTTCTGAGCCTTGCCCCAGGCCGCCATAACGAAAGGATCGTTGACGGAAACACAGACGATGCTGTCCACGCCCTTGGCCTTGATGGCGGCGGCGTTGTTGACGAANCCCGGAAGATGTTCTGCCGANCAGGTGGGGGTAAAGGCTCCCGGAACCACGAAAAACGCCACCTTCTTGCCNCCGAAGATGTCATTGGTAGAAATCTGCGCGGGNCCGTCNNCCGTCATGTGAAAAAGATTAACCGTAGGTATTCTGTCGCCGACATTGATGGTCATANTCTCCCCCTATGGNTGAAATTTAAAAAAATAGCATGGAAACAANCCCATGNGGAGCGTGACCATAATCATTCTAATGCAAAAACGCAACGTCCCCTGGCCGTTTTTCCTGGCTGGATGGCATTTCTAACCGGGCGGCACTTTGCCCCCATAAAATTGATCCCAATTACTCGGAAAGCGCTCTGGCCCGGCTCACGGCGTCGGCTACTCGTGCTGGGGTGAGAAGTTCCGGCAGCACCATGCCGCGCGGCGCGGCGGGGCCGTAGACGACGTTGAAGGGAATGCCAAAACGCCCGAACCCCGCGAGATAGGCGGCGATATCATCGTCGCGGCGNGTCCAGTCGGCGCGCATGGCGGTGANNCCGCCATTGTCGATCATCCGTGTCACCTCGCCGCGGTCGAGAGCCAGCTTCTTGTTGACCTGGCAGGTGAGGCACCATTCAGCGGTCACGTCCACCAGGACCACGCGTCCCGACGCCACCAGGGCAGGGATGGCGGCGCGGGCAAAGGGCTGCCAGAGATCGTCGCCAGACTGTGGCGGTGGCAGGCTCGTCTCCTCGAAGCAACCGGGGGCCAGAGGTGCCGCCACAACCAGCAACACCGCCGCCATCCGCAGGACGGAACGCGGCATGGCAAAGCGGGGTTTCTCTCCGGCCTGGCCCCACAGCACCACCCCCAGAGCNACCAGAAGAGCTGCCACAAAGGCGGTGGCGTCTACCGAGAGTTGCGCCGCCAGAACCGAGAGCAGCCACAGGGCGGTAAGTGCCAGCGCCAGGCTCAGCAGGCGGCGCAGGCTGACCATCCAGGGCCCCGGACGGGGTAGCTGCACCGCCAGTTGCGGCGCCGCCACTATGACCAGGTAGGGGGCGGCGAACCCCAGGCCCAGCGCGGCAAAGACGGCATAGGTCTCCCCCGCGCCACGGGCCAGGGCGAAGCCGATGGCGGTGCCGAGAAAGGGTGCCGAACAGGGCGTCGCCAACAGGGTGGCGAAGACCCCGGTGAGGAATTGTCCCTCGAGGCTGTGGGGACGGCCCTGCGAGTGGCCACTGTGGCGCAGGGCGAGGTCGCCCATCCAGCCGGGCANGGGAATCTCGAAGAATCCCCACAGGTTGCAGGCGAACAGGGTCAGTACCACCGCCATCGCGGCGAGAAAGATCGGCTGTTGGAACTGNATNCCCCANCCCACGCTNAGCCCCGCCATGCGCAGACCCGCCGCCAGCGAGGCCAGNACCATGAAGGTGAAGAGAATCCCCGCCGAGGTGGNGAGGAAGCTGCGCCGCACGGCCCCGGTCTCGCCGCCGCCGTGGCCGATGACGCCCAGCAGTTTGAGCGACAGCACCGGCAGTACGCAGGGCATGAGGTTGAGGATGAGCCCGCCGAGAAGGGCNATGGCGAGAATCCCTGCAANCCCACNGANGCCGCTGNTCTCGGTTCCCGCCGCCACCACAAGCCGCGTNTCCAGCGCCCGCGCCGGTGAGAATTCGGAATCCACATCGCTTTCCACACTGCTTTCGACGAGAGTCACGGTGAGCGGCATACCGACGAGGGAGACGCTTTTGCTTTCCCTTTGCGCCGANACCGAGCCGGTCCCCGCCGCCATAGTCANTACCGCCACCCGGCCCCCGGCCAGGACGCGCAGCTTTGGCGCGCCGGCCCAGAATCCCGGNGGCCCCTCCACGAAGACGTCGAGGGAGCCGAAGGGCCGGTCCGAACGGGCGGTGACGCGAAGCCGGGTCTTGTCCCCCGCGCCCAGCGCTTCCATCCGTTCCACAGCCATTTCCCCATCCTCATGGGGGCCCGGCACCAGCGCGCGGTAANNGGAGATAAGCGGAGCGAAGGAGGTCGGTTCCCCGGCCCCTGCCGGCAGGTCAAAAGCGAGGTTGACNCGGCGCGGGATACACACCTCCTTGCAAGTGAGGTAATCCACGCGGGCCTTCAGCGCGAGTGCCTGGCTCGGACTTTGCAGCCGCGCCGTTACCGGCAACACCACCTCTTTCTCATAGCCCACGGTCTCTAGGCCGTAGGCGGAATAGCGGCGCGGCGCCGGCCACGAGATTTCAACTGCCGCCAGATTGGCCGAACCCGACCAGTCCACCCGGGGTGGCAGCCCGGCATCGCCCGGCGACCGCCAGTAAGTTTTCCAGCCCGGCTCCATGCGGAATTCCAGCCCCAGAGAAACGCTGTCACCCTCGTCCACAGTAGTGGCGGCAGCGATGAGACGCACTTTACTCTCCCCTTCCTCCACCCACGGGCTTGCGCCCTCATCGACCCAAGGCGAAGCCCCCGGCGGAGGTTGCGCAGCGGCGGACCCGGCCCCAAAATAAACCGGGGAAAGGGCCAGGAAGAAAGCCATGAAAGCGGCCATGATGGCGGTGCCGCGGCGTGGAAGGCATAACCGGGATAAAATCCGGGGCAAGGGGAGAATCGTTCCTACTCCTCATGAAGTCTTAGGATTTGCATTGCTATACTATAGCTCGCCGCAGGTTTACAGAGGGTTACAGGCTTTCACGTTCGCGTGTGATATGGATTGGGGCCACTTGCCCTCCGGCGCTCCATGCTGGTACCATATGCGGGCCACGAAACGATGCCACGCCATCTATGGAATCTGAGAATGGGCCGTTCTATAAAAGAAGGTAAGCCGTCTTACCTCAATGGGGGTCTTCTCATCGCCATGCCGCAGATGGACGATCCCCGCTTTGTCCAGTCTGTGATTTATATGGTGGCCCATACCGATGACGGCGCCATGGGGATTGTTCTCAACCAGATGATCGATTCCATTACCTTTCCCGACCTCTTGCAGCAGCTCGGCATCGAGATGGAACACGAAGAACAGATCATCGGCATCCATTGCGGTGGCCCGGTGGAGGGCGGGCGCGGTTTCGTCCTTCATTCCTCTGACTACCGCCAGGAAGGCACCCTGGCCGTGGATTCGGGAATCTGTCTCACCGCCACGGTGGAAATCCTGCGCGATATCGCCGCCGGCCAGGGACCCGACCAATGCATGCTGGCGCTGGGCTATGCGGGGTGGGGGCCGGGCCAGCTCGAATCGGAAATCCAATCCAATGGCTGGCTTCATGCCCCAGCCGTCAGCGCGCTC
Organism: Rhodospirillaceae bacterium; assembly: GCA_002686135.1. Classification (GTDB taxonomy): domain Bacteria; phylum Pseudomonadota; class Alphaproteobacteria; order UBA11136; family UBA11136; genus UBA11136. The sequence continues at coordinate 24,014 of NZAO01000005.1, read as the reverse complement.
GTGTTCGCCGACGACCTCTCTGGCATGTGGGAACAGGCGCTGGCGAGCCTGGGCATCGACCCGTCCATGCTTTCCGACGACGCCGGCCACGCCTGAGGCCGGGTTAGCCGTCCCTAAAGGGTGTTTATTCCTTTTCTGTTTCCATTCAAGTTGTTGATTTAAAACAATTTTACCGCCAAGAGGCGGCAAAATATTGACAAATACAGTTAAATTAAAACCAACCCACTGTCGAAACGGCGGCCTAGTCGCTCTCGTCGCCCGCCGTTGCCTTACCCCTCGCGCCTTCGACGTCCTCGCGCAGGATGGCAAAGGTGTGGTGGTCGCGCCAGTGGCCGTCGATGCGCAGGTATTTGCGGGCTAGGCCCTCGCGCCGAAAACCAGATTTTTCCAGAACCCGCCGCGAGGCGTCATTATCGGTGACGCAGGCGGCCTCGATGCGGTGCAGGTTGAGATGGTCGAAACCGTAGCGCAACACCGCCTGCATGGCGTCCGTCATGTAACCCTGTCCGGCATGGGGCTGGCCGATCCAGTAGCCCAGGCTCGAGGTCTGGACGATGCCGCGGCGCACGTTGTTGAAGGTGACGCCGCCGAGAAGTCTTCTGTTTTCTGCATGAAAGACAAAAAAGGCGTAGCCGCGGTCGTTGGTCCAGTCGCGGGCATAACCGCGCAAGCGGCGGCGCCACGCGGTGCGCGTGAGGACGTCGGGACCCCAGGTGGGCTCCCAGGGTTTAAGGAACTCACGCGAGTGCGAGCGCAGGGACAACCATTCCTGCCAGTCGCTTTCCACCGGCGAGCGCAGTACCACTTGGCCGTAAGCGAGGCGCACCGGCGGCATGGCGCCGATCTTGGGCTGCAGGAAGCGGACGATGGAAAAGGATGAACGGTGCACGGTCTTTTTTTCAGCCATGATCCCACCTGGAATATACCCGTCGCCGGCCACCACAAAAAGCAGCGGGCCACAAAGACTACAGAGACTACGGACGCTGTGAACTCAGTTTAGCAGAGTCGCCACGTCGCCGGGAAGGGAGGCCCCGCCCGGACCCAGCGTGACGAAGGTGGGGGCGGTGGAAAGCAGGCGCGCGGCCACCCGCGAGACGGCTTTGCGGTCCACGGCGTCGATACGCGTGGTAATCTCGTCGAGGGGCAACGGACGGCCATAGACCAGCATCTGGGTGCCCAGCTGTTCGCAGCGCGATGGCGCGCTTTCCCGGGACATGAGAAGGCCGGCCCGGGCCTGGGCGCGGGCACGGGAAAGTTCATCCCCGGTGACGCTCTCGCCCAGCCCCTTGATTTCGTCGCAGATCACAGGCAGCAGTTCACTCCCCTTGTCGGCGGCGGCGCCAGCATAGACCCCAAGCATCCCGCTGTCGGTGTAAGAGGAGGTAAAGGAGGCGATGGTGTAGACCAGTCCCCGCTTCTCGCGCACCTCCTGGAACAGACGAGAGGACATACCGCCGCCCAATATCCCGGAAAACACCGCCAGCGCGTAGTAATCGGGATCCACGGCGGGAACCCCCTCGAAGCCTAGAACCAGGTGGAGCTGTTCGAGCAGCTTTTCGCTGCGCATATCTCCCCCGGCATAGCGTGCCGGTTCCACCGCCGGGGAGACTGCTTGGTTGAGGGAGTCGAAGGCCTCCGCCACCATCAACGCGAAGATTTCGTGATCCACCTCGCCCGCCGCCACCACCACCATGCGTTCAGGCGCGTAGTTCTCGGCCATATAGGCGCCCAGGCTGTCCCGCGAAAAAGCACTCACAAGATGGGGCAGGCCGAGGATGGGGCGGCCCATGGCCTGGTCGGGATAGGCGCGGGATTGAAAATGATCGAAGATGAGGTCGTCGGGAGTGTCGTTGCATTGGCCGATTTCCTGGAGCACCACATGGCGTTCCAGTTCCAGTTCCGATTCGTCGAACACCGAGTTCTGGAGGATGTCGGCGAGAATATCCAGCGCCAGGGGCGTGTCCTCCTTCAGCACGCGGGCCACATAGACCGTATTTTCGCGCGAGGTATAGGCGTTGATATGGCCGCCCACGGCTTCTATTTCCTCGGCGATAGCGCGCGCCGAGCGCCGTTTGGTGCCCTTGAAGGCCATGTGTTCGAGAAGATGGGAGACGCCGTTGACTTCCGGCGTCTCGTTGCGGGTGCCCACGCCCACGAAAACCCCCAGCGACACCGAGCGCGCACTCTCCATGGCGTCGGTGGCCACCCGCAAGCCGTTATCGAGCGTGGTGACGGTAACGGTCACTGGACTTCCCCCGCGCCTTGGCCGCCTTCCTCTGTTTCTCCCCTATCGCTCCCGTTCATGGCGTCCATGACGGTGGCGTGTTCGCGCATATAAACGGCCACTATATCCACATCGGCGGGGAGCACGTCGAAGCGTTCGGGAAGATCCGCCAGACCGGCCAGCGATACCGGAGCCTGGGGACGCGTGCCACAAGCCTGTTCCACGGCCTCGGGAAATTTAGCCGGGTGCGCCGTGGCCAGCGCCACCACCGGGGTTTCTTCCGTGGCCTCCCCAAGCTGATGCGCGGCATGGACGCCGATGGCGCTGTGGGGATCAAGCAGGATGCCGGTTTTCTCGTGTTCCCGGGCGATGGCCGCCAGCGTACCTTCGTCATCGAGGCGGCAGGCAGCAAATAGTTCGCAGGCGCTGCGAAAGCGTTTTGTTTTCAACGTCAGCCGCCCGCTTTTACGGAATTTGACCATGGCTGCCGCCACCCGTTCGCTGTCGCGGTCAAAGAGGTCGAACAGCAGGCGCTCGAAATTGCTGGAAACCTGGATATCCATGCTGGGGCTCAGGGAAGGCGTGACTTCATGGGTTTCCATGACCCCGGACTCGAAGAAGCGGGTGAGGATGTCGTTGCGATTGGAGCCGATGATGAGGCGCTTAACGGGAAGCCCCATGCAGCGCGCCACATAGCCCGCATAGACGTTGCCGAAATTACCCGTGGGCACGGCGAAGGAGACCTCTTTGTCCGGCGCGCCCAATTTCAGCGCCGCGAAAAAGTAATAGACGGTCTGGGCCATGATGCGCGCCCAGTTGATGGAATTGACCGCGGAGAGGCGCAGATCCTGGCGGAAGGCAGTGTCGTTGAACAGGGTCTTTACCAGGTCCTGGCAGTCATCAAAATCGCCCTCGATAGCGATATTGAAGACGTTGGGGGCAGTCACCGTAGTCATCTGGCGGCGCTGTACCTCCGATACCCGGCCCTTGGGATGGAGTATGAATACGTCCACTGAAGGGCAAGCCGCACAGCCAGCGATAGCCGCCGAGCCGGTATCGCCTGAGGTGGCGCCGAGAATGGTGACACGCTCGCCCCGGCTTTCCAGAACGTGCTCGAAGAGCCGTCCCACCAGCTGCAGGGCGTAGTCCTTGAAGGCCAGGGTGGGGCCGTGGAAAAGCTCCATCAAGTGAACGCCGCCACCGATATCGCGCAGCGGCGCGATGGGGTCGTGGTCGAAACCGGCGTAGGACCTGGCTACCAGGCCGGCATAGGCGGCTTTGGGGATAGCCTTGCCGACGAAGGGATGGGTCAGGCGCAGCGCCAGTTCCGCGTAGGAGAGCGACGCCATGTCCCGGAGCGCAGCGACGTCGAAGTGAGGCCAGCTTTCGGGTACGTAGAGGCCACCGTCCCGGGCCAGCCCGGTCAACAGCACCTCATCGAAGGAAAGCACCGGGGCGTCTCCCCGGCTGCTGATGTAGCGCACATGGCCTCCTCTTAAAGCCCTGTGGATAAAACGGGGCCTAACCTATCCCGCGAGTGGAGAGCAAGCAAGCCAGGGTAGGTAAAAAGGCGGGAAAAGCCTAGGAATCAGGCGTTTTTAGACGTTTTTACCATCGCGGGTGGTGGAGTAGATGAGGTAGATCACCAACAGGACCAGGGCCAGGGAATACCAGGTAATAGCGTATTGCAGGTGGTCGTTGGGCAGGTCCACCTTGGACTGGCCGCCCATGGGAAAGCCACCGGGATTGGGGGCGGCTCCGGCTTCTACGTACCAGCTGATGAAGGGATCTAGCCCGGCGTAGGAAGCCATGGCGGGCAAATCCACATAGAACCAGAAATTATCTTGCGGCACGTTGTCGGGGGTAAAGCGGCTCTTGCGGCCGGGGGCGCGGATCACGCCTTCCAACAAAACCGGACCTTGAACTTGAGCCGCCGCGCGCGGCGCCGGGTCCTTGTAGTCCAAAGGCACCCAGCCACGGTCCACCAGAACCAGACTGTTATCGGCGCGCTGGAGCGGGGTAAGCACGTGATAGCCCACATGGCCCATGAGCGAGCGGGCGCCAAGATACATCTCGCGGCCGTGGAGAAAGACGCCCTCGAGCCGCACCCGGTGGAACTCGAACTCGCCGATGGCGGCGGCGTCCGCATTGGCGGGGGGCGGGGCCACCACAGGCGCGGTAAAGCGGGACTGGCGGGTGGAAATCAGATCTTCCTTCCACAACAGGCGCTGTACCTGCCAGCTTCCCAGGAACAGCATGAAGGCCACCCCCAGCACCATGAACAGGGTGGGACCCGGTGCCGGGCGAAAGACGTAGCCGCGCAACCGGCCCGCCCCGCCTCGATTAGCACCGTCCTGGTCAGTGCGGTCTTTGTCAGCCATGATCGTTCTTTCTACCGTTTTCCTTGTGGCTTTCTCCGTAGTCTTCCGATCTGTGACGGAACTGCAGCGCCACCAGCGTCGCCTTGAGCCAGCGCGTGGCGAGAAGCGAGCCACCGANAATAAGCGGCAGCAACACGGCCCAATGCACCCACAGNGGCGGTGCGAAGACAGCCTCCATCCACAGCGCCAGCCCCACGGCAATTCCACCCATAATCAGGGTGACGAAGGCGACTGCGCCGTCGCCGCTGTCCTCAGCGCTCAAATCAAGATNGCAGATCGNGCACCGGNCCGCGATCTNTAACAGGCCATCATAGAGCCTGCCCTTTCCGCAGCGGGGGCAGCGCATGGCNGNCCCCGTGAGGAAAGGTGATAGCGGTNGGGTCATNCCTTCATCCTACGCCNCCACCNAGACAGAANCCCGGACGCGGTTCAACGGACTCAGGCCGTGCCCGCCCACCNGTAGACACAGGTGAACAGGAACAGCCACACCACNTCCACGAAATGCCAGTACCAGGCGGCGGCCTCGAAGCCGAAGTGATGGTCGGGCTTGAAATGCCCNGCCATTCCGCGCANGAAACAGATGATGAGAAAGATGGTGCCGACGATCACATGGGCACCATGAAAGCCGGTGGCCATGAAGAAAGTGGAGGGATAGATGCCTTCGGTGAAAGAAAAGNNNGCAATGTCGTATTCATGGACCTGNAGGCTGGTGAAAGTAAGCCCGAGGATGATGGTAAGCGCCAGACCGAGCAGGAAGTGCTTGCGGTTGTCCTCGCGCAGGGCATGGTGAGCCCAGGTCACGGTGACACCGGAACTGAGCAGGATAACGGTGTTGAGGAAGGGCACTCCCCAGGGATCGAAGAGCTTGCCTTCCATGTTCAGCGGCGGCCATACCCCNCCTAGGACCTCTTTGCGAGCNATCAGCTCGGGGCTGGCGGCGCCGGGATAGAGAGCNACATCGAAGAAGGCCCAGAACCAGGCCACGAAGAACATCACTTCCGAAGCGATGAACAGGGCCATGCCGTAGCGCAGGCCGATCTGGACAATGGGCGTGTGGTGGCCNTCCACCTCCCCTTCGCGAATGACGTCACGCCACCAGGCGGCGGCCGTCAATACCAGCAGGAGGGCACCAACATAGAAAAGGGTATTGCCCTCGCCATGCATGAAACTGATGAAACCAAAGGCTACAACCAGCGCCGACACGCCGGCGGCGAAAGGCCATGGGCTGGGATCAACCAGATGATACGGATGTTTTGCGGAACTCATTCTTCTTACTCTCTTTTGCTAATAAAAATAAAAAACAACGTCTCTTACCCCCCGTGCGAATCCCCCAGCAGGGCGGTGGTTTCTTCTTCCCCGCTCTCGGCGCGGAAAAAGGTATAGGAAAGGGTAATAGTCTTGACTTCACCCATGTTGGTGTCGTCCATGATCGCCGGATCCACAAAAAAGCTCACCGGCATGTCCACCTGTTGCCCCGGGGCTAGGACCTGTTCGGTGAAGCAAAAACAGTCGATCTTGTTGAAATACTTGCCTACCTTGAGCGGAGTCACGTTGAACACGGCGCTGCCGGTGATGGGCGCAGCAGAAAGGTTGCGCGCGGTGAAAAAGGCCAGCCCCGATTCNCCNACCTTGATCTCCACCGAGGGCTGGGCCGGGGCAANACGCCACGGCAGNGTGGGAGAAACGCTGGAATCAAANCGCACCGTCATCATCCTATCGGCTACCGCGCCGGGCGCGGCAGCCGCCTGTTGCGTGGTGCCACCAAAACCGGTGACCTGGCAGAAGATGCGGTAGAGCGGCACGGAAGCGTAGGCCAGTCCCACCATNCCGAACACCACCGCCGCGAGNACACTCAAGGTCTTGCGGTTGCGGCGGCGCAGTTCCTCCCCGCGAGCNGGCGTGGCGGTCATGGTCTAGTGCCCCCCCATGCGGACGATGGTGATGANATAAAACAGNGCCACAAGGGCGAGCAGCACCCCGCCCAGGGCCAGGTTACGGCTGCGCTGGCGCTTGTGCGGGTCGTCCATGCCGTTGGCGTTCCTAGTCATGACGTCATCCATGTGGTGGTGGAGGCATCGGCCAGCATGGCCGCAAACAGGGCAAACAGATAAAGGATGGAATAGCTGAACATGGCCTTGGCGGCGGCGTCCGTCGCCGTGACCCAGAGCCGCAGCGCTAACCCCAGGAAAATCACACCCAGAACCAGCGCCGCCGATGCGTAAGCAATTCCCGTCACGCCCAGCCAGAACGGGGCCAGGGTCAGGGGGACCAGAACCGCCGTGTAGAGGAGGACTAGCTTGCGGGTTTCCCGCGCCCCGGCCACCACCGGCATCATGGGTACGCCGACGCGGGCGTAATCGCCGCAACGGTAGAGTGAAAGCGCCCAGAAATGGGGTGGCGTCCACATGAAGATAATGACGAACAGGGCAAGCGAGGCCGGCGACACGTCGCCGCTTACCGCCGCCCAACCGATCATGGGCGGGAACGCCCCCGACGCACCGCCGATGACGATGTTCTGTGGCGTTCGGCGTTTCAGCCAGATGGTGTAGACGAACACGTAGAAACAGATGGCGAGCACCAGCAGCGCGGCGGCCACGTAGTTCACCGCCAGCCCCATCACCGTCACCGCCGCCACCGCCAGCACCACACCAAAGCCCAGGGCGTCCGCCGGGTTCATGCGGCCCGCTGGCAACGGACGGTTGCGGGTACGGTTCATGCCGGCGTCCATATCGCGGTCGTACCACATATTGATGGCGCCCGACGCCCCCGCCGCCACCGCGATACACAAGATAGCCACTGTCGCCAGCAGGGGATGGAGATGACCCGGGGCCAGCATCACGCCAGTGAAGCCTGTAAACACCACCAGCGACATCACCCGCGGTTTCAGCAGAGCGATGAAGTCCACCACCCGGGGGCCGTCGCCAAGGACAGCCCCCGAAGAGACTGAAGACATGTCAATGGAGGCAGAAGACATTTATGTCCTCCATCTGTTAAGCATAATTTCCACCCGTCCGAAAAACTACACCTTCGGTAGTTCTTCGTAAGTATGGAAGGGTGGCGGCGAAGAGAGCTTCCATTCCAGGGTGTCGGCGCCCTCGCCCCACGGATTCTCCGCCACCCGCTCACTCGACGTAAACGTCTTGTAGACGATATAGAGGAAGAGAATCATGCCCAGGACCGAGACGTATGACCCGTAAGTGGAAATCTCGTTCCAGCCGGCAAAGGCATCCGGGTAGTCGGGAATACGCCGCGGCATTCCGGAAAGCCCCAAGAAGTGCATGGGGAAGAAGGTCGCCAGCACGCCGATGAACATGATCCAGAACTGGAGCTTGGCCAGGCTTTCCGGATACTGGTGCCCCGACATCTTGCCAATCCAGTAATAGAAACCGGCAAACAGGGCGAACAGGGCACCCATGGACATGGTGAAGTGGAAATGGCCCACAACGTAATAGGTGTCGTGGAGCGCGATGTCGGCGCCGGCATTAGCTAGCACCACACCGGTCACGCCACCCAGCGTAAACAGAAAGATCATCCCCAGCGAGAACAACATGGGCGTGGGGAAGGTCAGAGACCCGCCCCACATGGTGGCGATCCAGCTGAAGATCTTGATCCCCGTAGGCACCGCGATGACCATGGTGGCGGCCACGAAATAGGCCCGCGTATCCACGTCCATACCCACCGTATACATATGGTGGGCCCAAACGATGAAGCCGACGAAGCCAATAGCGACCATGGCGTAGGCCATGCCGAGATAGCCGAAGATAGGCTTGCGCGAAAAGGTGGAGATGACCTGGCTAACGATGCCGAAACCCGGAATGATCAGGATATAAACCTCCGGGTGGCCGAAGAACCAGAACAGGTGTTGCCACAGGAGGGGGTCGCCGCCGCCTTCGGGGGAATAGAAGGTGGTACCGAAGTTACGGTCGGTGAGCAGCATGGTGATGGCGCCCGCCAGAACCGGCAATGAGAGCAGCAACAGGAACGCCGTTACCAGAACCGCCCACACAAACAGCGGCATCCTGTGCAGGGTCATGCCCGGCGCCCGCATGTTGAAGATAGTGGCGATGAAGTTGATGGCGCCCAGGATCGACGAGGCGCCCGCCAGATGCAGGGCCAGGATCGCCAGATCCACCGCCTTGCCGGGATGGCCATAGGTGCTCAAAGGTGCGTAAACAGTCCAGCCCGTGCCGGCGCCGCCATCGGTAAAAGCCGATGTCACCAGCAGGATGAGCGACGGCGGCAACAGCCAGAAGCTGACATTGTTCATGCGCGGAAAGGCCATGTCCGGCGCCCCGATCATCAGCGGCACCATCCAGTTGCCGAAACCACCCATCATCGCCGGCATGACCATGAAGAACACCATGATGAGGCCGTGGGCGGTCACCACAACATTGAAAAACTGATAGTCGTCGCCGAAAACCTGCATGCCGGGCTCGGCCAGCTCCATGCGCAACAGCAGGGAGAAGACCGCGCCTACAATGCCGCCGATCACGGCAAGAACAAGGTACATCGTGCCGATGTCCTTGTGGTTGGTGGAATACAGCCAGCGTTTGATGCCGGTGGGGGTATCGTGATTACTCATGATTTACAACTCTCGTTTTGGCTTATTGCCGGACTTGGTTCTNCGCAATGTTCTGAGCAACACGGACGAGTTTATCGCCACTNTCGTTATCATTGTGCGCGAATTCTTCCCTCGCCGTGGTGACCCAGGCATCGAAGGCTTCCTTAGAGACCGCCTTGATGGCGATGGGCATGAAGCCGTGGCCGGTGCCGCAAAGCTCCGAACACTGNCCGTAATACCAGCCCTCTTCNTTGATCTTGAGCCAAGTCTCGTTTAGACGGCCGGGAACGGTATCGGTCTTGATGCCGAGCGAAGGCACGGCCCAGCTGTGAATGACCCCGGTGGCGGGCGAGGTCAAAAGCACGCGCACGGTGGTGTTCACCGGCAGCACTACGGGATTGTCCACGCCGAGAAGGCGGGGATGTTTGCCCCGCTCCTCATCATCGAGCATGACGCTGTCGAAGGTGAAGTCGCCGTTATCGGGATATTCATAGGNCCAGTACCACTGTTGGCCGATGGCCTTNATGGTCATCTCAGCGTCCGCCGCGCGATCCTCGAAATACAGCAGCTTGAAGGAGGGAATGGCGATGGTCACTAGGATAAGAATGGGGATCACCGTCCATATCACCTCAAGGGGCGTATTGTGCGTCGCCTTGGAGGGCNCCGGGTTGTTCGACGCCTTGAAACGCGTGATCACATAGAGTAGCAGCGCGGTGACGAAAAGGGCGATGGCGATGATAATGACCAGAAGCATATCATGGAAATCAGCAATTTTCTCCATCACCGGAGAGGCCGCAGCCTGCAGGCCCATCTGCCATTCCACCGGCTGGCCGGTATGGGCTGCGCCCGCATTTTCAGCCAGGGNGGAAAAGGCACTTAGNCCCGTGAAAAAAATAGCCGCCATGGCAGTGCGNACAGTATTCAGAANCATTGTGTCCTGTCCTGTCTCAAAACCAAAAAAATGTATGGAGCGACAATAATAGCCAACCCCCCCATTGCGCCAATCCTCGATAAAGAACGGCCACATTCACATCCCGAGACCGGACCGGGGCAAGTTGGAGCCCGGGGGAAGCGGGAAAAGAATGCAATCCGGCGACGGGCGCGTGGGGAACAATACACAGTGCAGCCGTGCTGCTCAAGCCCAAGAATCACTCCCTAATCAGCATTAAAAGTACAGCTTTAAAGGGCCGAAAGCCGCGGAAAATTTACGTTTTTAATTTAAAAATTTTATAAAGAAAGAGAAGGTGTATAACCATAATATTAAAAAAATAGTGTAAAGAATTAAGCACGGATGTCACCAAGACGTAACTCATTTTCAGCAGTTTTTTTACTCCGCACCGGGACCCGAATCTTCCATTTTTTTCCGTGCATCGGGGGTGGAGCTTCCCATCTTGAGGAAGGGGACNGAACGCGCCACCCCTCACCGGAGATTTTTTCGTTTCTCCCCGTGCCGCCAGCCAATTGAGAAAGACCATAGAGATGAGCGATTTCGCCACCACCGACGAACTGTTCTTCGAAAGCACCGGACTCGACCGGACGCAAACCGAATCCCAGGTCAACGACACCCTGGCGGGATGCGACGACGGTGAGCTATTCCTTGAATACTGTCAGACCGAAAGCCTCAACTTCGACGACGGGCGTTTGAAGACGGCCAGTTTCGACACCTCCCAGGGGTTCGGCCTGCGCTGTGTGACGGGCGAGACCACCGGCTATGCCCACGCCAGCGAATTGAGCGAAGNGGCATTGAAGCGCGCCGCCGAAACGGTGAAAATGGTCATTACCGGAACCGGGGCGGCANCGGAGGCTNCACCCCAGCCCACCAACCGCCATCTTTATGACGACGCCAACCCACTNGGCGAGGGCGAGTTCACCGACAAGGTNAGTCTGCTTTCTGAGATAGACGCCTATGCGCGGGATCGCGACCCCCGGGTGCACCAGGTCTCGGCCTCACTTTCGGGACAATGGCAGGCAGTGCANATCATCCGCCCCGGCGGCGAGCGGNTCTGCGACGTGCGTCCNTTGGTGCGGCTCAACGTAACGGTCACGGCCGCCGAGAGCGAGCGCATGGAACAGGGNACNTTTGGCAGCGGCGGCCGCGCCGGCTATGGCGAGTGGCTCAAACCCGAGACCTGGAAGGCCTCGGTGGACGAGGCCCTGCGCCAGGCCCTGGTGAATTTAGAATCGGNGGCCGCTCCGGCCGGCGAAATGACCGTNGTTCTNGGTCCTGGCTGGCCGGGAATCCTGTTACACGAGGCCGTGGGGCATGGCCTGGAAGGTGATTTCAACCGCAAGAACACTTCCGCCTTTTCCGGCCTGGTGGGTGAACGGGTGGCCGCGCTCGGCGTCACCGTGATCGATGATGGCACCCTGGAAAACCGGCGTGGCTCAATCACCATCGACGATGAAGGCACCCCGCCGAAGCGCACGGTACTAATCGAGGACGGTATCCTGAAAGGCTATATGTTCGACCGCATGAACGCCCACCTCATGGGCGCCGAGCCCACCGGCAACGGCCGCCGTCAGTCCTATGCCCATGCCCCCATGCCACGCATGACTAACACCTATATGCTGGACGGCGACCAGCCACGCGACGAGATCATCGCTTCGGTGAAAAATGGCGTGTACGCCGTCAGCTTCAACGGCGGCTCGGTGGACATTACCAGCGGCAAGTTCGTGTTCTCGGCCTCGGAGGCCTATCTCATCGAGGACGGTAAGATAGGCNCGCCGATCAAGGGGGCGACCTTGATCGGCAACGGCCCGGATGTTTTGACCAAGGTTTCCATGATCGGCAACGACATGGCGCTGGACCCCGGCATCGGCACCTGCGGCAAGNATGGCCAGCACGTGCCCGTGGGCGTGGGCCAGCCGACCCTGAAGATCGACGGACTCACCGTGGGCGGTATCGAGGGGTAAACGCCCAGACAACCAGGGAACGATAGCCCCCCCCCCCACAGAGGGCTTTAAGGTAGGGCCTACAAAGGTTTCATTCTTCCTGGTGAGGGAAAAACAATGCCTAGAGATTTATAGTTAAAAGCGAACACCATATCATGATGGGCGATCATGAAGATATCCGTAAGGATCTTGATTCCCGCTAGATTTTTTTAGGACGTCGACTAATTCAAAATCAAACCTTCGGGTCGCCCTTGGCAATCATGGCAAACCATTCTTCCACGGTGATGGTGCCGCCTTCCTTCTCGGCCCGGCCTTTGTCTCTTGCCGGGAGCACACCCTGTACAATATCGATGCGTTTCCAGCCGGCGAGAGGCGTCTGGGAGTCTTCGCGCGGCACATAACGCGATTCCNTCACTTTTTGCATTCGATGAACGTAACGTGGGCAGTTTATCCACACCGCGTCTACCTTGACGCGTACCATGAATTTCACCTCTTTATACTCGTCTATCAAAGGATCATCGTCGGACACGGTTGCCGTACCCTGGACACGCAGCCGTTCCGGTTTCTCAAAATTTATGAACAGCATACCGACGTACGCACTGCTGGCGATATTGCCGAGAGAGTAGAACATACCGTTGCCATCGTAGTCTGGAAAGGCGATCGTATTTTTGTTGACCACTTTGACAAATCCCGGATCACCTCCCTTGTAGGACACCGTCGGGCGGCCCTCCTCGTCGACGGTCGACAGGAAGAACATGTCACGGCCCTCGATGAACAGCTGGTCTTCCTTGCTGATCTCGTCGCGCTGCAAATTTGCCACAAAATCCGCGGTGTCCCGCGAGTCGTACTTGTCCTGCAGGATTCGTTGCTGCTTTCCTTCATGTAATTTATATATGGCTGCTCACTCCCTTGTTCACCGCCGTCTGGCGCTTAGGNAATGCTAGCANGGGTTTACATTGTTATGGTGAAAAAGAAATTACTGCAGCAATTAAACTGCAGCAATTAACAGGGGCCAGACAGGGTCACCACGTCGCCTTCATCCACGGTAAAGCCTAGGCGTGGTCCGCCATTCAGTCGTGGCGTGATNTCGCGCCCATTGACAAGAACCAGAAAGACTTCGTCAGGCGGGATACCGAGACGGCGGAGAATGTCACCCACGGTATCTCCCGCTTCCAGTTCCATGCGACGGCTATGTCCGCTANTACCGTTATANCTGGCNAGNCTGTTAAACAGGCGTAACTCCACTNGCACNGTGCAGGTGGCGGAGTTGTGCCCTATGGAGGAAGCGCCCGCCGGAGACGGTTTTTCGCGGTTCTGAACGTTATGCGACNTCATGNCGCCAACATACACGTAACAACCCATTGATCTATAAAATTTTTTACNGCCGTGACATTACACCGCAGTTGAACGGCGGCACGTAGATGCTTCTTGAGGATAATTTCCCTGCCGNGGAAAGTTATGCNAGGCTTTGCGATTTCCACCATTCTCCGTTAGTTTGTGCGGCCCATGCGCGGCTCGATGCCTTGGAAAACCCATATATGTAAAAACGTTGGTGACTTGCGCGTGAGGTGCGGCTGAGCCCTTTTCAGGGACGGCCGCAAAGGCATGAAACGATAAGGAACGGCATTAGGATTTTGAGCAAGAACATCCATTCTGTCCTGCCGCCCCGTCAGGGGCTCTACGATCCGCGGAACGAGCATGATTCCTGCGGCATCGGTTTCGTGGCCAATATCAAAAACGTGAAAAGCCACGAAATCATCCGTCAGGGCCTGACCATCCTCGAGAATCTCACCCATCGCGGCGCCGTGGGAGCCGATCCCAAGGCCGGTGACGGGGCGGGGATCTTGATCCAGATGCCNGACGCCTTCCTGCGCGCCGAATGCGCCAATTCTGGCATTGATTTGCCGCCGCAGGGNGAATANGGCGTGGCCATGCTGTTCCTGCCGCCCCACGACCCGGCGGCACGGGAAAAATGCCAATCCCTGCTGGAACAGTTNACCGCNGCNGAGGGGCAAAAGGTGCTGGGCTGGCGCGACGTACCGGTGGATAACAGCGACATCGGAGAGAGCGTCAGGGCCACCGAACCTGTTATCCGTCAGCTTTTCGTGGGGCGTGGCNAGGCCTGTNCCGACCAGGATGGGTTNGAGCGCAGGCTTTTCGTTATTCGCAAGCAGGTGGAAAACGCCACGGCTGAACTGGTGGGCGGGATGGAAGGCATGGAAAACTTCTATATTCTCTCCTTCTCGTCGCGAACCCTGCTGTTCAAGGGCATGGTGCTGTCCCATCAGGTGCGGAGTTTTTACGAGGACCTTACCGACGAACGCATGGTTTCGGCTCTGGCCCTGGTGCATCAGCGCTTTTCCACCAACNCCTTCCCCACTTGGAGCCTGGCCCAGCCGTTCCGGATTCTCTGTCACAACGGCGAGATCAACACCCTGCGCGGTAACCTCAACTGGATGAATGCACGCCGCCGCTCCATGGCCTCGGAGCTTCTTGGAGACGATCTCGACAAGATCTGGCCTCTCATCGCCGAGGGTCAGTCCGATTCCGCCTGTATCGACAACGCCCTGGAACTTCTCGTGGCGGGCGGCTATTCCCTGTCCCACGCCATGATGCTTCTGATACCCGAAGCATGGTCCGGCAACCCCCTGATGGACGAAAAACGGCGGGCATTTTACGAATATTATGCGGGGATCATGGAGCCCTGGGACGGCCCCGCCGCCATCGCCTTTACCGACGGACGGCAGATCGGCGCCACCCTCGACCGTAACGGCCTGCGGCCCGCGCGCTATTANGTTACCAATGACGATCTGGTGATGCTGGCCTCCGAAATGGGAGTACTGACGGTTGCGGAAGAAAAAATTGTCAAGAAATGGCGCCTGCAGCCGGGCAAAATGTTCCTCATCGACCTCGAGAAAGGCCGCATTATCGATGACGGGGAGTTGAAGGCCGGTCTGGTGGCGACCAAGCCCTACCAGAACTGGCTTGACGCCACCCAGTTCCGTCTCGAGGACCTCGAGGACGGTGATGAGGAACCCCCGGCCTGCGATCCCGACACTCTTCTCGACCGCCAACAGGCTTTCGGCTACACCCAGGAGGACATAACGTTCTTCCTCAAGCCCATGGCCCTGGCGGGACAGGAGCCCACGGGCTCCATGGGCAGTGACACCCCGCTTTCGGTGCTCTCGTCAAAGCCGAAGCTTCTCTACACTTATTTCAAACAGTGTTTTGCCCAGGTCACGAACCCGGCCATTGACCCTATCCGCGAGGAACTGGTGATGTCGCTGGCCTCCTTCATCGGGCCCCGGCCCAACCTGCTGGGCTTAAGGGACGATGGCGGGCATATGCGGCTCGAGGTACGGCAGCCCATTCTCACCAACGCCGACACTGAGAAACTCCGCCATATCGAGCTTAGGACCGACGGTCATTTCCGCTCCCTTGCCCTGGATATCTGCACCCTAGTCGACAAAGGGGTAGCAGGCATGGAGGAGGGTCTCGCGAAACTGTGCGAGAGGGCGCAGGAGGCGGTGGAGAGCGGCGTTAACGTGCTGATCCTGTCCGATCGCGGCATGGACGATGCCCATGTGGCCCTGCCGGCGCTGTTGGCTGTTTCGGCGGTCCATCATCACCTTATCGACACCGGGCTACGGACGCGAACCGGGCTGGTGATCGAAACCGGCGAGGCCCGCGAGCTACACCATTTGGCCGTTCTGGCTGGGTACGGTGCCGAGGCCATCAGCCCCCATCTCGTCTTCGAGACCCTGTCTTCAATCCATGCCGGCCTGGAACGGGAGGGTGATTGTGATCTTTCCGAGGACGACGTGCACCAGCATTTCATCAAAGCCGCCAACAAGGCGATCCTGAAGATCATGTCGAAGATGGGCATTTCCACGTAC
This sequence comes from Rhodospirillaceae bacterium, assembly GCA_002686135.1. Classification (GTDB taxonomy): domain Bacteria; phylum Pseudomonadota; class Alphaproteobacteria; order UBA11136; family UBA11136; genus UBA11136. The sequence goes on along the minus strand of NZAO01000005.1, from coordinate 8,060 downwards.
CAGTCCTATTGCGGGGCACAGATTTTCGATGCGGTGGGGCTATCCAGCGAGTTCATTGCCGCCTATTTCACCGGCACCGCCACCACCGTGGAGGGGGCGGGTTTAGCCGAGGTGGCGGAAGAGGCGTTGGAACGGCACCGCCAGGCCTATGGCGATGCCCATATCTATCGCGATTCCCTGGATGTGGGCGGGGAATACGCCTTTCGTCTGCGTGGCGAGGACCACATATGGTCGCCCGAAACCATCGCCAATCTTCAACATGCCGTGCGCGGGAACTTTCCCGACAAATACCGCCAGTTCGCCACACAGATAAACGAACAAAGCGAACGCATGATGACCCTGCGCGGGCTCATGAAGCTGGGTTCGGAGGGCAAATCCGTGCCCCTGGACGAGGTGGAGCCGGCCACCGNAATTGTCAAACGTTTTGCTACTGGGGCCATGTCCTTCGGCTCCATATCCAGGGAGGCCCACACTACCCTGGCCATCGCCATGAACCGCATCGGCGGTAAATCCAATAGCGGTGAGGGCGGCGAGGAGCCGGAGCGGTTCAAGCCATTGGAAAACGGTGATTCCATGCGCTCNGCNATCAAACAGGTGGCCTCGGGCCGTTTCGGCGTTACCACCGAATATCTGGTCAATTCCGACGACATCCAGATCAANGTCTGTCAGGGCGCCAAGCCCGGCGAGGGNGGCCAGCTTCCCGGTTACAAAGTNGACGCCGTNATCGCCAGGGTGCGTCATTCCACCCCCGGTGTGATCCTTATTTCTCCNCCNCCCCATCACGACATCTATTCTATNGAGGATCTGGCGCAGCTCATCTTCGACTTGAAGAACGTCAATCACAACGCCCGNATNAGCGTCAAGCTNGNNTCCGAGGTGGGCGTAGGCACGGTGGCGGCGGGCGTGGCCAAGGCCCGCGCCGATCACGTCACCATCNCCGGCTTNGATGGCGGCACCGGCGCTTCGCCCCTGACCTCCATCAAGCATGCGGGCTCTCCATGGGAAATCGGACTCGCCGAAACCCATCAGACCCTGGTGCTCAACAGGCTNCGCGGCCGTATNGCNGTNCAGGTGGACGGCGGCCTGCGCACCGGNCGCGACGTGGTGATCGGCGCCATGCTGGGGGCCGACGAGTTTGGTTTNGCCACCGCGCCCTTGATCGCGGCCGGCTGNGTCATGATGCGCAAATGCCATCTCAATACCTGTCCGGTAGGGGTGGCCACCCAGAATCCGGAACTGCGCAAGCGCTTCACCGGCGAGCCCGAGCACGTAATCAATTATTTCTTCTTTGTCGCTGAGGAAGTACGGGAACTGATGGCGCAAATAGGTTTCCGCACCTTCCATGAGATAATCGGCCGCAGCGACCTTCTCGACATGGACGACGCCATANGCCACTGGAAAGCCAAGGGGCTGGATTACACGCGNATTCTTCACAAGCCCGAGGCAGGGCCGGATGTGGCGATATACAATTGCGAGGACCAGACCCACGACATCCACCACATCCTCGACCGTAAGCTTATGAAACTGGCGGCAGGAGCCCTGGAGAGGGGCGAGGCCGTCCAGATCGACATGCCCATCGTCAACACCGACCGCACCTTCGGCGCCATGCTTTCNGGCGAAGTGGCCAAGCGCTATGGCCACCAAGGCCTGCCCGAGGACACCATCAGCATCCGCCTTACCGGAACCGCGGGACAGAGCTTCGGCGCCTTCCTAGCCCACGGTNTTTCGGTGGAACTGGCTGGAGAGGCCAACGACTACGTGGGCAAAGGACTTTCCGGCGGGCGTCTAGTGGTCTATCCGCCGGAGGAATCCTCTCTCGTTGCCGAAGANAACATCATCGTCGGCAACACCGTGCTTTACGGAGCCATTTCCGGCGAGTGTTATTTCCGGGGCGTGGCAGGCGAGCGTTTTGCAATACGCAATTCTGGAGCCGTAGCAGTCATCGAAGGCGCGGGCGACCATTGCTGTGAATACATGACCGGCGGCATCGTCGTGGTGCTGGGCAGAACCGGCCGCAACTTCGCCGCCGGCATGAGCGGCGGGATCGCCTACGTGTTTGACGAGGATGGTGATTTCGAGCGCCGCTGTAATCTTGCCATGGTGGAGTTGGAGCCCATCGCGCAGGAAGACGAGGCCCTGGAGCGTTTTGCCCATCAAGACAGTGATCTCGAAACCCATGGCCTGGTGGACGTAATGAACGATATGACCCGTTTCGATGCGGCGCGGCTGCATTTTCTGGTCAAGAAGCACCTGCACTACACAAACAGTGCGCAAGCGCGCGCCATCCTCGGTGACTGGGAGAATTTTCTGCCCAAATTTGTCAAAGTCATGCCGGTGGATTACCGCCGCGCCCTGAAGGAGATGGAGGACGCGCGGGCCGCGACAGACGGCACCAGGCCTAAGAAAGGACAGCGCGTCCATGGGTAAACTCACCGGTTTTCTTGAAATCGAGCGCCAGGAATTGGCTTCCTNGCCACCGGTCGAGCGCGTCTCCAATTACCGGGAGTTCACCCTTCCCCAGGAAGAAGAAACCCTTGTCCAACAGGCCGCGCGCTGTATGGATTGTGGCATTCCCTTCTGTCACCAGGGCTGTCCGGTCAACAACATTATACCTGACTGGAACGACCTTGTGTACCGGGGGGAGTGGCGCCGCGCCCTTGAAGTGCTTCATTCCACCAACAATTTTCCCGAGTTCACGGGGCGTATCTGTCCTGCACCGTGCGAGGAATCCTGCACCCTCAACATCATCAATCAACCCGTAACCATCAAGAACGTGGAGTACAACATCGCCGAGCGCGGCTGGCACGAAGGCTGGATCACGCCCGAGCCAGCGCCCGATAAGACCAGAAAAACCATTGCCGTGGCGGGCTCCGGGCCAGCGGGGCTGGCCTGCGCCCAGCAACTCGCCCGCGCCGGTCACGAGGTGACGGTGTTCGAAAAGAATGGCAATCCTGGCGGGCTCCTGCGCTACGGTATTCCCGACTTCAAGCTGGAAAAACATATTGTGGAACGCCGGATCGACCAGATGTGCAAGGAGGGCGTTACCTTCCGCACCAGCTGCCATGTGGGGGTGGATGTGACGGCGGCCGAGCTGATGGCGGGCTTCGACGCCGTGGTACTGGCCGGCGGAGCGGAGAAGCCCCGCGACCTGGAGGTTCCGGGCCGTGATCTCAGCGGCGTTCATTTCGCCATGACCTTCCTCAGTCAGCAAAATCTCCGCAACGAGGGCAAGACCATTGATGAGGCGCAAGCCATCAGCGCCAAGGGCAAGCATGTGGTGGTGATTGGCGGCGGCGATACCGGTTCCGACTGTATCGGCACCTCCAACCGCCAGGGAGCGCTCTCGGTGACGCAGCTGGAAATCCTCGCCAAGCCCCCGAGGATGGAAGACAAGGCGTTAACCTGGCCCGACTGGCCGTTGAAGCTACGCACCTCCTCCTCTCAGGAGGAAGGCTGCGAACGGGACTGGAGCGTTGCTACCAAACATTTCGAGGGAAAAGACTGCCGCGTTACCGGGATGGAAGTTGTGCGTCTGGAATGGGAAACGGACAAGGACGGGCGCATGGCCATGAAGGAAGTGGAAGACAGCGCCACCCGGCTTAAGGCCGATCTGGTTCTGCTGGCCATGGGATTTCTGCATCCCGTAGCTGAGGGGCTGTTGTCCGATCTTGGCGTAGGGCTGGACGGCCACGGCAATGTAGCCGCCGACACAAAGAGTTATCGCACCTCTATTGACAAGGTTTTCACTGCCGGCGACATGCGGCGCGGGCAATCGCTGGTGGTCTGGGCCATCCGCGAGGGGCGCCAGTGCGCGCGGGCAGTGGACGAATTCCTGATGGGACGTTCCGACCTGCCGCGCTAGAAATTCTCGCCTCGCCGTACTAGAGTATTGCCGACTTTCTCGTTTTAAGCATTCCCCGCCGGGGAACGTATGAATCAGCTTTCCGATCTTCGCCGCCGCGAATCACCACCACATGTTTGCCCTTGGCGCTGATGATTTCCACCTCCGATTGGCTCCGGTCCGTATCGGTATCGGACTCGGCGGGTATTTTTTTTCGGCTTCTGGCCGTCGGTCATGGCGCGGTGTTCTCTTTAATTCCTGCCACGTGTTAGCATATATACAACTATCGAACATGATCCGGCAGGGGCGGAGGACACTATTATGATGGAAAAAGAACGCCTGATCGTGGGCATCAGCGGCGCGTCGGGTGTGATCTACGGCATCCGGCTGCTGGAGTTGCTGCATGATCTGCCGGTGGAAACCCATCTTGTGATGACTCGCCCGGCCGAATTGGTCCTTGCCACCGAAAGCGACCTAGCGCCCAAGGATGTGCGCGCCCTGGCCGATGTCACCCATCCCATCGGCAATATGGGAGCGGTTATTTCCAGCGGGTCATTCCGCACCATGGGTATGGTGGCGGCTCCCTGTTCCATGAAGTCACTGGCGGAAATCGCCACCGGTATGGGCTCGACCCTGCTGGCTCGCGCCGCCGACGTAACCCTGAAAGAGCGCCGACGGCTGGTGCTCATGGTGCGCGAAACCCCGCTGCATAGCGGTCATCTGCGCAACATGCTCAATGTATCCCATATGGGCGCGGTGATCGCTCCGCCGGTGCCGGCATTCTACGCAAAGCCAGAATCCCTGGAGCAGATGGTGGATCACACGCTGGGTCGTATCCTCGACTTGTTCGGCCTGGAAAGCGGCACTGTGCAGCGATGGGGGGAAGACGAGTCCAAAACCGGGTCCCATATGGACCAGAATGCCGAGGCGGCACCGGTCAAGCTGGGGGAAAAGACCGGCCCTTAAGAGGCCAGATGGCCATATAACCTACGAAGTGGCCTGGGGGGCGTGGGGAATCCCTCGGGGGAAACCCGCCGCCGTTCAGAAAATACTTTTTAGCCGATCATACCACTAGCCCAGAGAAGAGAGATCATCCCACCCGTCAGGCCGACGAGAAACGACAAGGCTCTTCTTGTGATCTTGGTTGCCACGATATCCTCCAATGAGTGTTTATGGGCTCATGATGGCGGTGTTGTTGCGGCGGCGCTATGATTGCCGTCACACCCGTAAGAGACGAAGGCATTTTTTTGAATAGGAAAGGCAGAGATTAGAATAATTATGTTGCGTCGCAACAATAAATTTGCTACTATCACAAGGTGCACGTATTTCTACGCTGTGCGGCACAAAATATCGTTTTAGATCAGTAGACTTTCCGGTCTCTGCGGTGCGGAGGCAAGGGTGTTTGCCGCCCTTGTGTCTTTCGCACCGGCTTTGTGTCGGGATTGGGAGTTGGAACAAGGTTACAATGAGTAATCGTAAGCGGAAAAAGAACAGCAAGCCCCAACGGGAATACGAGGCCAAGACTAGAAAGTGTCTCATGTGCCGGGACGAGTTTACTTCACGTCATCCCGGTGAGCGTATCTGCGCCTCGTGCAAGGGTACGGCGGCATGGCGCGAGGGCATGGCGCTTTAGGTCAGGAATTCAGGGGCGGTTTCCCCCTGCCGTGGAGGCTGTTTATTCAAAGCCTTCCACCGGAAGGGGCAGATCACCTCTCCAGGCTTTCAGCCGCTGCACATAAGGCGGCTTTCCATTATCCAGAATCCACGAATCAACGGCGAAGCGCTCACCGCTGACCGTTTCCTCGACCTGTGCGGCCCAGTGCGGTTCGAAAAGACCAGGTGTCCGGAAAGCGGCGCCGAGTACGTGATGCCACGTCAACAGTCCCAGTTGTTCAAGAAACTCTAAAAAACGCGTGGTGTTCCAGGATTCATCCACACAATCCATCTGTCCTTCTATGTTGCCGTAATTCCGGGGAGGGATCAGGAACAACGAAGCAGTTCTGACCTGGCTCCGTGGCCGTGGCGAGGCCGTAATGCTGTTGGGATTAAGGCCCCTGTCGCGATGGATGGATGTCTGTTTCCCGGCGATACGCTCAAATAGGGCGACGGCATCCCGGATTTGTCTGCGCTCAATACGCGGCGTTTTGGCGGTGGGCTGGAATAGACGCGAAATATTAAAGAGCTGTTTCTGGGCAAGCGTGACAGTGCTTTGCGCCCTGCAGCCCAGGTTGTGGCAAATGGCGATGGTATACGTGTTTGCAGAGGGGGAAATCCGCGCTTCTTCACGCGACGTAACGCGACCCTCCGCCGGTAAAGCAAGAAAAAGGCTGGTAAACAGAATGAATGTCGTCAGATGGTAGGAAAGAAGATTCATTATGGACTGTCTTGAAACACCTGTTGGCGAAACTGGAAGAACAATCTGGGGCGGCGCCCCGTGGAAACTCCCCGGCTCATCCTCTCAGCCTCCCAGCGGCAGAGTATAGATAGGCTGGGTGCTCTGCACGTCGCCTGATTGCAGGGCGAAAAGATGGTGTAACAGGGAAAACGTGGTTTTCGATGTCAGATCCGAATCGGCAATATAAAACCAGTGCCCCCGGTATTCCACGGACACCGCCGCCTTGTCTGGCTTGGCGGTCTGGGAATGAACCCGGAGAAGATCGCCCGTAACCAGGTCCCAGTCAAAGACCCCGCCATCGGCGGTGTGAGTGACCGTGACCTTTCCCGCCTCGATATCTGCGGGCGGCACTTTCACGCCCTGTGACAGGTAATAGAGAACCCCCATGAGAGAGCGGGTCTGGATGCCGATATGATCATGCCTGTCGGGTCGGATGGTATGGCCGTGAACCACGTAGAAAGGTTTATCCGGCAACAGGCCGAGAAGCTTCACAAGCTCCCGGGATTCGGGAAGAGCCTCGCCCTGCTCCGCAAGGCGCATGACGATGCGCGAGCTGCCCTGGTGTTCCGCCGCCCCGGGAGCGGGATGTTCAAGCCTGATATCCAGGCCGTCCTTGATCTGGAGATTCCGCATCAGGTCGGTCAGGCGCTTGAACGTCTTGTACTGAGGCGCGGTAGCTGGCGTCGGCCCTGCTGCGCGCGGCGCATTCCTGATGTTGTTGATCCGCTGTGCGCATAACTCGAACACACGTTCCACGCTCCACCCTGAATTATAAAGCAACAGCAAAGTTTCCAGGGAAATAGGGGATAGCAACCGTTTCACGAACTGCTCTCCCTGAAGGGGTGAATAGGTGACGGTGGGGTTTTCCTCGTATTCTCCGCCCGGCCCAATTTCGAAGATGTTCGATATGTCCCCGCCATGGGTGAAGGCGCCGGCCAGCCCCGCGTTATAGGTGAACTGGGTAGCCACCGAACTGACCTCAAGAAAGAAAGGGGTGTCCCGGTATTTCAGACGCACCAGGTTGAGAAGCATCTGCTCCTCGCTAGTCTTCTGGATGGCGATGTTATAGGGGTTGCGGTTGCCGTGAACTGTATCCGGCCCGAAATAGGCGCATCCCGAAAACAGGAAGACAGCCGCCCCCAACAACAATCCGGCGCGAGGCCACCGTTGGGTGCTGTTCTTTTCTCCGCCACGTTGCATCGGCTACCATTGCCCCTTTTGCCTGTCCGAAATAGAAGCCGCAAAGTTCCATCAAAGACAAGAGGTATGAAGGGAATACAAACTAGATTTTTCCAGCTGCCCACGGGTCATTTCCAGTTTAAGGAGATCCCGCCTTTAATCAAGCCGACAGCCTAGCCGTCTGGGCCTCATCGAACCATTGTTTCAGGAGGTCAACAGTCACGTAAGTAGCATCGTGGGCGTCTCCCGACACCAGTTCAAAAGGCTTGTCCGGCTCTCCAAGGTCGCTCATTACGGCCGTGGCACCGGTGAAATCCTCGCCTTCGGTATAGATGCTGACAGTGACGATGGCGGCCACCCCGGCGGCAAGACTAGCCTGCAANCCCTTGGGNGAATCCTCGATAGCCANACAGGCCGCAGCAGGNAGACCAAGCTCTTGCAGGGCCCAGCTATAAATGTCCGGTGCCGGTTTNTTGGCCGGAACCTTGTTGCCGTCGCCGATGACCTCGAACCAGGAAAGAACGTCGTTGCCCAGTGCCTTGTCGAAAAGCGCGTGCAGATTCTCTTCCGTCGTCGATGTCACCAGAGCAAGGCGCAACCCACACTCCCGCGCTTCCGAGAGCAAACGAATGACCCCGGGCCGCA
>NZAO01000004.1 GCA_002686135.1 Rhodospirillaceae bacterium | reverse complement strand
ACGATTACCACGTGGCCAAGGCCATCACCTGCGTCAATCCACGTCTTGTAGTTATGGAATACAACGCCAAGTTCCGCCCGCCCACATCATGGGTCATGGAATACAACCCAGATCATGTGTGGGACGAGACCGATTATTTTGGAGCCTCGCTTCAGGCGCTGGAAAAACTTTTCACGGGCAAGGGCTATTCCCTGGTGGGTTGTAATATCTCGGGCGCCAACGCCTTCTTCGTGCGCAACGACCTTGTGGGTGACTATTTCCACACCCCCTTCACAGCGGAAAACCATTATGAGCCCGCCCGCTACTGGATCGTGGACGGCTTCATCTCCGGTCACCCGCCCCGGTTTGGACTTTTTGAGACACCTTAATCGAGGGAAAAGAAAATCCTCGGATCGGTATGCCTTACCCTGACCAGCACTGTATCGCCCTTCTCCACCCTATGATCGCAGTTGAAAAACTGGATGGCTTGACCCCAATGGGACAGCCCGCCTCCGGGCCCGCTGGACAGGGTAATCTCGTCATCAAGATGAAGCTCGAACCAGAAGACCACGGCCTGCACCTGTCCGTTCTCCGTGGCTGTTACCTCCACCGTTCCATCCTCGCTGGGGCGCACCTCGGAAGCAAAGGGCGGCAGGTCACGGAAATCCACCTCCCAGGCAGGGAAAGGATCGCTTAACGGCTGATGGGCTTCGAGATCAAGATTGATCACGCCATAGAAGGGAACGCGGAACTCGTCGAAGGCGGAGAGGTCGAATCCATCCACCTCGCGCACCGGGTTGACGGCGCGCAGGGCGGGAATTTCTATCAGGCGGGCATGGACCGTGGCCGCCCGGGGAATCATCCTGCATCCCGGAGCGGTAAGATGAGCCAGCGCATGGCGCAGGGTGGGGATCACGCCCTCGCCGAGCAATCCGGCATCAAGAATTTCTGAAACCAGCACCGTGGCCGGCTCCGCCATATCTTCACCGACGTGTAGTTCATTGGACTTCTTGTTGACCACCGTAATGCGGTCGCCATAGCCGTTATCGGAGAGGATGCGGCGCGCCGTCTCCGCCAAGGGCTCCGAAACCTCGCAGGTGGTCACTTCTTGCGCCCCGGCGCGCGCCGCCATCAGCGCCAGCAAGCCAGACCCGGTGCCGATATCGAGAACGCGGGAATCGGCGTCCACGACTTTTTCGATGGCATGGCGATAGCCCTCGTTGCGCCCGGCATCGGCCAGCATGGGAAAATGCCAGCGCGGGATAGAGGTGCTCAACACCTTGCGCAGGGATAGCCCCGCGGCAATATGACCGGGGTCAATCTCTAGGGCCTTGCGGAAAGACTTCCTAGCCTCGCGGCGCTGACCCAACTCGCTAAGGGCGATGCCGAGATTGCAATGGGCTTCGGCGTTGTTGGGATTGGCCTTCAGGGCTTCACCGAGACGTTCGGCGGCGGCCCCGAAGCGGCCCTGTTCGTTGAGAATGGACCCCAGGGCGCACATGGCTTCGGTCAACCGGGGCTCGGCCTTCAGGGCGGACTTGAAATCGGCGGTGGCCTCGTCGAAGCGGCCCATATCTTTCAGCGCGGTGCCCCGGTTATAGAAGGCTTTGGCGTATCCGGGGGCGAGTTCCAGGGCGCGAGCGAAGTGTGCAAGAGCCTCTTCCTGCCGCCCCTGGGCGCGCAGAACCACCCCCAGATTGCACAGAATATCCGGTGTGCCGGGACTGGCTTCCACCGCCTTCTCAAGATAAGGCATCGCCTCCTCGTGGCGACCGTCCTGATGGATGACCAGACCCAGAAGATGCAGCAGGTCGGCATTGCCGGGCATATCCTCCAGCAACTCCATATACATGGTCTCGGCTTCCGCCAGCCGCCCCGCCTGATGATGGACCACGGCCTCGCGCAGTGTGTTCTGGGAGCCGGATGGGCCGGAATCCGCATCTTTTACCATTATGGAGACCCTCTTTCCTTCCCGTGAAACCGGCGGGCCGTCGTTAAAGGCGGCTAGCGCCGGAAAAAAGCACCTAGGCCACTATAACGCCGGGTGATATCTAATGGCGCGGGCTTTTTCTTTTATTGGGAGGAAATCTTCTGCCACAATGACCGCCATTCAAAAAGCAGAGTGATGATGGCCAGCCATAAACAGAATACAGCCGCGCCGCTGCGGGTGCATATGGTCTGCGGCGAGGACCCCGACAGCTGGATTCTCGGAAAATTCGCGAAAAACCTCGTATCCGGCCTGGAAAAGCTGGGCATGGAGGCGACCCTGGGTAATGCGCCAGACCCGGCGGCGGATATCAACCATTACGTGATCTTCCTCCACTATTCTGGCCAAACCCATGGGAAAAGCACCCTCATGGTCACTCATGTGGACGATCTCTGGCGTCGCAACCATTTAAAACAGAGCTTGGAAAGTGCCGATCTCGCTATCTGTGTATCACGCCAGACGGTAGCCCAGTTGACGGCTTCGGGCCTTCCTGCAGAAAAGCTCACCTACGTAAACCCAGCCCATGACGGCATCATCACGCCACGCCCCACGGTAATCGGCATCACCACCCGGCTTTATGACGATGGCCGCAAAAAGGAACACTGGATTAAAAAGCTTGCCCCCCTTATCAAGCCTTCGGATTTCTCCTTCCGCATCATGGGCGAGGACTGGGGGGAAATAGTGGCTGCCCTGCGACGTGACGGTTTCCGAGTAGCCTATGAGAAATCTTTTGACGCCGAGGCCTATAGCGGTCTTCTCACTGCCATTGATTACTACCTTTATCTGGGCGAGGACGAAGGTTCCATGGGGTTCGTGGACGCCTTGGCGGCGGGGGTGAAAACCATCGTCGTCCCCCAGGGTTTCCATCTCGATGCTCCGGACGGCATCACCTATCCAGTAAAAAGCTTCTCCGATTTAGCTGATGCTTTTGAGGACATTGCCGCCGAAAAAGCGCACCGCGCCGCCGCCGTAGCAGACTGGACATGGGAAGCTTATGCTGAACGACACGCCACTATTTGGCGCGCCCTAACAACGGGTGAGCCTATCCCTGTTTATAGCCAAGACGACGANAANGCGTGGAGCGAAGGGGGNGTCACNACCGCTNCAGTNCACTGGAAGTTCTTNCNCCATTCCCTGTGGCGGNGACTGCGACGACTGAAACGAAAACTCTCCAGACTCCTACCATCATGAACANGCCGGTTTGCTGTCCATGACCCTCTGCCGTATGTGCAAAAATGAGGACCTACGCCTCTTCCTCGACCTCGGTGCCACTGCCCCCGCCGACGAGTTTCTCACCGCCGACGAGCTTGCTGCGCCGCAGGCAGCTTATCCCCTGCAGGTTATGAGCTGCGGCGGCTGCGGCCTGGTCCAGCTCGGCCATGTGGTGGACCCGGAAATCCTCTACCGCAAGAACTATCCCTACGAGGCCTCCGTGACCCGCGCCGGACGCCGCCACTGGGACGAATTCGCGGCCACCGCCTGCGCCATGATGGGGCTTGGCAGCGACGACCTGGTGGTGGATTTCGGCAGCAATGTGGGCGTGCTGCTGGAAATGTTTGCAAACCGCGGGACGCGGGTTCTCGGCATTGACCCCGCACCCAATATCGTCGCCATCGCCAATGAGCGCGGGGTGGAAACCCTGTGCGGCTTCTTCAACGCCAAGACCGCCGATGCCGCTCTTGCGCTCAAGGGCCAAGCCAAGGTCATTACCGCCACCAACGTGTTCGCCCATATCGATGACCTCGACGAAGTCATGGCGGCAGTGGACAGCCTACTCACCCCCGACGGTGCCTTCATGGTCGAGGCCCCGTCGCTCGCCAATCTGGTGCGCCATCTCGAATACGACACCATCTACCACGAACATCTTTCCTATATCTCGGTGAAGCCGCTGGTGGCCTTCCTGGCGCGTTTCGGCATGCATATCTTCGACATTCACGAAAAAGACATCCACGGCGGCTCCATCCGCATTTTCATTCGCCGCGACGGTGCCCCCGGTCCAGAGACCACAGATGCGGTGGCGCGGCATCTCGAGATCGAGGACAAGGAAGGTGTCTATGACATGGCGCGGCTCGCGCACTTTGCCGAAGACGTAGCCGAAAACCGCCGCCTGCTGAGGGAACTCATCTGCGGGCTGAAAGACCAGGGCAAGCACCTCGTCGGCGTCAGCGCCCCGGCCAAGGGCATGACCCTGCTCAATTACTGCGGCCTGGGGAAAGATGTTCTCGATTTCGTCACCGAGAAATCACAGCTCAAGATCGGCAAGTTCACGCCGGGCCAGCATATTCCGGTTCGGCCCGACGCGGCGCTGATTGAGGAGAGACCTGACTATGCCCTGTTGCTGGCCTGGAACTTCGCCGAGGAGATCATGGGCAACCTTTCTGATTATGTAGCTACCGGGGGTAAATTTATCATTCCCATCCCCACGCCAAGAATCGTGTAATCAAAAGCCCCCTCAAGCCGCCCTGGCAACCACGCTCATATTCCAGTCATCGTCCGAAAGTTCGCGGTTGATATCGGGAAAGGCACAAATATGCACGGTCTCGAACCCGACGTCCCGCAACAGGGTCTCTGCCTGTTCCCGGAACAGATAACGCACTATGTGATTTTCCTCCGATTCTTCGGCCTCGCCCTCCGGTGAAACGCGCCGCACCTGGACATCCACCTCCACTACCTGTTTGCCCTCATCAAGAACCAATGTCACAGAACGGGTCACGATACCGCCTTTACTATCGGAAAATTCCCGCTCACGGGCTTTGGGTTTTTGTGCCATCACCGCGGCGCCGTTCCAAATATCGAACAGGAACAGCCCGCCTTCTTCCAGATGACGGCGGGCGGTGGCGAAGGCGGCGGCCATCTCACCCTCCTGCGCCTGATAGCCCATCACCACAAACATGGAGATCACGGCGTCGAAGGTCTGTCCCACCTCCACCTCGCGCACGTCGCCTTGCAGGAAATCAGCCGTAATTCCTGCTTGCGCCGCCTTGCGCCGGGCTTGATCGAGCATGGTCTGCGACAGGTCCACCCCGGTCATCTCATAACCGCGCGCGGCCAGGGGCAGCACATGACCGCCGGTGCCACAGCCCAGATCAAGCACCGTCTTCACCTTTCCCGCGGCGAAGCGGCCGAACGCCGCCTCCACGAAATTACATTCATCCTCGTAATCCTTGGACTCGTAGAACAGGTCGTAGAAATTTCCCTGGTCTTGGAAAATGCCGTCGCTCATTCCCGCTCTCAAGCCCTGTCCAGGACCGCCGTCACCGCCTCGCAGACGCGCTCTATCTGTTCTTCGGTAAGGGTCAGCCCCGAGGGCAGATAGAGGCCGCGGCGGGCGATGCGTTCGCTGACGGGATAGCTCTCGCCCTTAAATAACCCCCGGTCGCGCAGCACCGGCTGCTCGTGCATGCCGAGAAAAAAAGGACGCGTAGCAATACCTTGCGCCTCCAGACGGCGGGCGAACTCTTCCGCGTCGAAAGGCACCTCGTCGCCCAGCACTATCCCGTACATCCAGTAGACGTTTTTCGCCCAGTCGCGCTCCACCGGCAGGGCGAGGCGTGGCTCGTCACCCAGCCGCTCGCCATAGGCCGTGCCCATGCGGCGCTTTATCTCAATATGATTTTCCACCGCTTCCGCCTGGGAGAGACCGATGGCAGCCTGAAGGTTTGTCATGCGAAAATTGCGCCCCAGCTCAGTATGGCGGAAACGGCGGTCGCTGCGGAAACACATGTTGCGCAGATAGGCCAGTCGCTCGATGTACGTCCCGTCGCGCGTTACCACCATGCCGCCCTCGCCGCTGGTAACTATTTTGTTGGCGTAGAAACTGAAACACCCCATATCGCCGATGGCGCCCACGCGCTTTCCCTTGTATTCGGCGCCATGGGCTTCCGCTGCGTCCTCGATCACCGCCAGGCCGTGTTTATCAGCCAGCTCCATCAGCGGGTCCATGTCCATCGGGTGGCCGAAGATATGCACCGGCATGATGGCCCGCGTCCGGGACGTAATCTTTTCGGCCACGGCGTTCACATCCATACACCAGGTATCGGCTTCGCAATCCACCAGCACCGGCACCCCGCCGGCAGCGATAACGGCCATGGCGCAGGAAATGATGGTATAGGAAGGCAGAATCACCTCCGAGCCCGGCTCCAGCTCCAGCGCCGCCATGGCAATCTCCAACGCCGCGGTGCCGCTATTCACGGCCACCCCCGTCTGGCCGCCGCAAAAGGAAGCCCAGGCCTCCTCGAATTCACCGATGAAACGCCCTTCCGACGACACCCAGCCGCTTTTCACGCATTCGGCCACGTATTTCACAGCGTTGCCACCGATCATTGGTTCGTTTACGGGAATCTTGGTCATGAGTGCATTTTTCTTCGTTCAGGCGTCTGGGTCCCGGAGCGACGTTTCCAAACGGAAGGTATCGTCCTCGTAGTTTTCGCCGCCGCGCGGGCCTCTGGTCAGNACCAGAAAGGTGGTGTCCTCCAGCGCCTCGAAGGCGTGGCCTTCCTGAGGCACGTTGACAATCAGATCGCCTTTGCTGAGAACCGCCGTGCGCACCGGCTCGCCAGGCATCTGGCTCAGCGCCTTAAGTCTTCCNTCCATCACATAGACNTACTGCACCGTCTCCTTGTGCACGTGGTTGCCGCGCAGCGCNCCCTTNTTCGAGGTAATNACGGTGACGTAATCGATGGGCTCCTGGCGCAGNATATCNGTNATNGCNCCGCGCTCGTCCTCGAAATCGGNGGTNATTTTGGTCACGTCCATGCGTGNCTCCTCAAGCNTTCGTATTTTCGNGGACTATAGGCAATGGGNCGCGCTGCGAACACCGCCTTTTTTACACCCAGCCCCGCCTTCTTCCTCGCCCTTGCGGAGAAGCTGGCTCATGGGTAGCTTTCTTGAGCACACCCATTACCTTTTACCACGGAAGAGACATGGCCGCGCAGCAATCGGGCGTTTCCTTCGTCACCACGCTCTACAACAAGAAACCCTACCTTGAGGCCGTCTGCTCCTCCCTGCAACGCCAGCAAGGGGCGTTCAAGCACGAGTTCATCTTCGTCGATGACGGCTCCGATGACGGCACCGGCGCCGAGGTAAAGCGGCTGACGGCGGGCTGGGACAATGTGACGGTGGTGGAACAGGCCAATGCCGGGGCGGCTGGGGCTCATAACGTGGGGGCGGCGCNAGCCTCCATGCCTTTTCTCAAATTCCTCGACGGTGACGANGTGCTCACCCCCCGCGCCACAACTTGGCTCCTAGATGCACTGGAAACCACTGGAGCCGGCTGGGCTTGGGGCAATCTCGGGAAATACAGCCTGGACAGGACTACGCCCGATGGGATCACGTCCCCNACACAAGTTCCNAAAACCCCGCCATCTGCAGAAATCATGGCTGACCCCCTGGCCTTTTTCATCCGTAATATCCCTGCTAATTCCACCTCTCTGCTAGTGAAAAAAGCACTTTACGACCGCGTAGGCGGTTGCGACGAACGCCTGCACTCCCCCGATTACACCCTGTTTCTGCGCCTTGCCGCAGCAGCTCCCACCGCCCATGTAGCGGCACCAGTGGGGCTGGTNCCTATGCAAGCACCGGGACGGCTTTCGGGCCAAAAACGGCGTTCGCGCTATGAATCGGTGCTAGCNCTACGCTATCTGGTTGCCGAGACACATGCCCTTTCACCTACCCACCGGCAGCAGGCCATGCGCCGCGCGGTAAGCCGCGCCTGGCTGTTCGCACGGCGGGAAAACGGCTGTGGCATTCTCAGTTCCCATTTCCTACGCCTGGTTCGCAGCCGCCTGCCATGGCCGGTAAATGCGGTCTCCTTAATCACCGCCTCCCTTGCCGCATTTACCGAGGATGGCCGCATCCAGCGCCCCATCGCCTGGCGGCCACCAGGATCNCCCCCACAACCATTCATTGATGGCGATCCCCCGGCCACAGTTCTATGACCGGCGGTATCGCGCTAAGCTGATGCCCATGAAATGACTACTTTCAAAAAGGACGTCACATGAGACTGACNAGCTGCCACAATTTTCAAGATTTTAGGAAGCTTGCTAGACGGCGCCTGCCCTCCCCCATATTTCACTATATCGANGGTGCAGCAGATGATGAAATAACCCACCGCCGCAATACATTGGCCTATGAGGATGTAGATTTAATACCCAGCGTCNTGGCGGGGGTCGAGAACGTAGANCTGTCTACAACCATTTTTGGTAAGAAAATTGAATTNCCTTTATATTGCGCGCCGACCGCTTTGCAGAGGTTGTTCCACCACGAAGGTGAGCGGGCGGTAGCAAAAGCNGCNCAGAAATATGGAACGATGTTCGGTGTTTCCTCNCTCGGCACGGTGAGCGTNGAAGAAATTGGCGCTATGATAAATACGCCTAAGATGTTTCAGTTTTATTTCCACAAGGACCGCGGCTTAAACAATAGTATGATCGAGCGCGCTAAAGCCGCTAAATTTGATGTGCTGGCTCTTACTGTGGATACGATCACTGGCGGCAATCGGGAACGTGATCTGCGTACTGGGTTTACCTCACCTCCAAAACTAACACTGTCCAGCTTTTTTAGTTTTGCTTGTAAGCCCTTGTGGACGATNAATTATCTAACCAAGCCAAAATTTGAGTTGCCACATCTGCAAGATTATGTCGGTGAAGGGACAAATATAGCGGTTTCGATAGGGTCGTATTTCTCAACCATGCTGGATCAATCGATTAATTGGGATGATGCAGAAAAGCTCTGTTCGCAATGGGGTGGACATTTTGCCCTGAAGGGCGTGATGAGCGTCGAAGATGCTAAGAGAGCAGTTGATATCGGGTGCACGGGGATCATGGTGTCAAACCACGGAGGTCGGCAGTTAGATGGCGCGCGGGCACCGTTTGACCAACTGGCAGAAATTGTCGATGCGGTGGGTGATAGGGTTGATGTGATATGCGAAGGCGGCATTCAGCGCGGGACTCATGTTTTAAAGGCCTTGTCTGTAGGTGCCAAAGCATGTTCGGGGGGGCGTTTGTATCTCTATGCTTTGGCTGCAGCGGGGCAGGCGGGGGTGGAGAGGGCATTGAATCAATACCGCACTGAATTAGAACGCGGCATGAAATTGATGGGGTGTAATTCGATTGATCAGCTTAGCCGTTCAAATTTAAGGTTCCGCTGACCACGCGTAATTGCCAGGATGCGTGAGCTTGTGTTGTAGCGTAAATCTAGATAATGACCTCAAAACCTTCAAAAACTGGGGGGCCTAGATAAACGTCGCTGTGCTCACCTGCTCTCTTATGCGCTAGGCGGAATGCCTCCGATTTTGTCCAATTAATGAAATCTGCCTGGGATTTCCAAGTGCTGTGTGAAACATACAGTGTGTGGGTCTCTTCTGTGTCACTCCTAATTAGATGAAACTCTAAGAATCCAGGCACATTATCTAAATGAGTTTCACGTTCCTTCCACATTTTCTCAAAATCCGTTT
>NZAO01000003.1 GCA_002686135.1 Rhodospirillaceae bacterium | reverse complement strand
CTCTTCAAACAATCATTTAAGGCTTCTTCTACAGAATCACCTAATCCGACGTAATCAGTATTACTACATTCTTTGCTAATCAGGCTGGGGACCGCAATGAAGGAGCCTTTAGCCGAACCGCCTGTAGGTTCTCTGACATTGATAAAACTCTCTCTTCATCTCTCTCAAGTTCATATTGATGTACACTTGATAAAACATCATCCTGGTTCAAGATTTCTTCTGTATTTACCATCTCATCTCCTTTATTCTGATTTAGTATTTGAGAAAACAACCTCTTTCTTTATACTAATAAATAAAAGAACACAACAACGACTATTTATTATTACTTATTCTCTCATGATAATACAGATTATTTGCCTGTGAATATAAACTTTAGATATTCAAATCAAGTGAAATAATTTTGTGTTTTTTCTGCAAAACGTGTATATTGGTTTAATTACCAAGTGAAGATTTCTCACTCTATGGAGATGTGAAATGGAAACTCAAAACAGAGATAAAGATACGTATGTCTCAACAGATAAATTAGACAGAAAGTGGATAGACGTAAATATCCCCTGTAGCACCGCCTGTCCTGTCATGACAGATATTCCGGGTTACATCCGGGCTATTATGGATAATGATTACAAAACGGCATACCGTATCAATAGAATGGAAAATATACTGCCTGGAGTGTTGGGCCGTGTTTGTGACCGCCCCTGCGAACCTGCCTGTCGACACGGGTGGGATGGACTCGGCGATCCCGTGTCAATATGTTTCCTTAAGCGTGCGGCGGCTGATTATGGGATGGGACCGGTAAATCCTGAAATTAAATCTAACGGTAAAAAGGTTTGTATAATAGGAGCCGGCCCGGCCGGATTAACCTCGGCCAATGACCTGGCCTTAAATGGATACCAGGTAACAATACTAGAGCAATTCGATCAGCCAGGTGGAATGTTGCGTTACGGTATTCCTCAATTCCGGCTGCCGTATGATGTTGTAGCCGAAGATGTAAAATCAATTACTGATCTGGGTGTAACTATAAAAACAAATGTCCGGGTTGAAGACGTCAGTGACATTGAAAAACTGAAAGAAGATTATGACGCTGTTATACTTGCAGGCGGATGTGCAAACCCCAAACATACTAGTATTTCCGGTATTGACAGCAAGGGTGTATATTGGGGCCTTGATTTTATGATAGCTGCAAACAGGGAAGAATTAGATATACCGTTAGAAAATGTCATTGTAATCGGTGGTGGATTTACTGCCGTGGATTGTACCCGTATGTCCTACCGGATGGGAGCAAAAACAATTACTCTAGCTTGCCGCCGAATGAAAAAGGATATGTATGTCGGCGCGCATGAACTTGAAGTCATGGAGTCGGAAGGCATCGATACAATCTCTTTAGCGTCTGCGGTAACAGTCTTATCCAATGATGAAGGGGCAGCTACAGGTGTAAAATTTGTTCACAATTCTATTAACGAAGACCGTTCAATAACTCCAATAGACGGATCTGAATTTGTCATGGAGGCCGATACAGTTATATTTGCCGTTGGACAGGAAGCAGATGAAAAAGTAGCAGAAACTGAAAGCGTTGAGCTGAAGAATAATTTTTTCATAGCCGGTGATTTCAGGAACGGTTCTTCTACGGTTATTGAAGCTGTAGCGGATGGACGTAAGGTCGCCAGTGATGTTCATATACTGCTATCCAACATAAAAGGATATGAAGGCACTATCCACATCAGTGAGGTAAAAGATACCGGGAGAAAACGGGATTATGATTTTATTCCTGTCCAACCCATGGACACAACTCCCATGCGTGACAGAAAAATTAAAAATAAAGAGGTGGAAACCGGATATTCAAAAGAAAAATCTGTTGTTGAAGCTAAACGGTGTTATCTGTGCCATTATAATTTCCAGATCGACATCAGCCGCTGTATCTACTGCCTGGCCTGTATCGATGTGATGCCGGTGGATTGTATCAAAATGGCAAAGAATATAGAGGTTACCGAAGATGGAAATCTAAATTATATAGAAACAAAAAACTGGAGTGAAGTAGAAGCCATTACTATAGATAACGACAAATGCATCCGATGCGGAAACTGCGTCCGTGCATGCCCGGTGGATTGCATTTCCGTCTCCAAATATAAGATTGAAACAATAGAAGAGAAGTAATTCATATAACTTTAAGAATAACACGAAAGGGTTGAAGTAAATGAAGCATGTCATCATCGGTGCAGGAGTAGCAGGAATCACCGCCGCTAAAACCATCAAGGAGATGAACAGGGACGCGGAAGTAGTGGTAATCGGGGATGAACTGTTTCTGCCATACAAGCGTTATCAGCTGACAGAATTTTTGTCCGATTCTATAAAAAGAGATGAATTACTCTTCTTTTCTGTCGGAATGTTGAACGAGTTGGGAATTAAGCTTCGTAAAGGTGAGTATGTAAAGTCCATTGAGCCTTCGGAAAAAGTGGTAAAGCTCCACCATAACGAAGTAATGCATTATGATAAACTCCTCATTGCTACCGGTGGCAGTCCCGGCCTGGGACTCGTATTACGTCCNTACAAAAAACACATCCACTTCTATTATTCATTGTACGATACTCTGATCTTAAAAGAAAAATTGCCTGAAATCCAGGCATGTATTATTTTCGGGGATGGTGTAAGCTGCCTGGATTTGATCTGTGTGCTACACAACCTTGGAAAGCAGGTTACTTATATCACCAAGGAAGAACGGGCAACATTTGCCCTGGAAGANTATGATTTTGAGGGTGACTTGCATGAATTTCTGGAAGAAAAGGGAATTGAAATTATNACAGAGGATCAGATTGTGTCGATAGAAGAGTCAGATCGCGGATACAAGGTTGAAACAATACAGCAAAAGATGTTAACCGCTGATATTGTCTTTGCCTGGGATTATTATAAGCCGAATATTTCATGTATTGAAGGTTCGGGAATCGAAAAAAAGTTGGGTATTATAGTGAACACACACCTGGAAACATCTGAGGAAAATATCTACTCAGCCGGAGATTGTGTAGAGATTTATCATCCCAGCATTAAAGGCTACTGGATTAATTTTGGACTGCCNAACGCGTTGGAACAGGGAAGAGTTGCCGGTAGTAATATGTCTGGACAAAACGAGGAATATAAAATCCATAACGCAATTGCTTTCAATCTTATGGGAAAATCTCTTAAGGCAAGGTGGTGGAAATGAAATATTCTGAAATTAAAATCCGCTTTTGTGGAATAGCGGGTGATGGCATAGTAGCTTCAGGAAAGATTTTAGCGGGTGCCTGCGCCAATATAGGTTTGCATGTAATGGTAAATAATATCTATAGTGCGGAGATTAGAGGTCTTGGTAAATCCTCCGCAACAATCAGGTTTTCAACCTCAAAACTGTATAGCATGGGTGATGGTTTAGATCTGCTTGTGGGAATGGTGAGTAAAGAATCTATTATTGATCTACGTGATGTTAAGGTGGGAGGTAATGTGATTTATGATATCAGTACTGTCGGTGATGTTGCGGAAGAAGATAGCCTGGTCTCACACATCACACCGGAAATACAGGGACATGGCCTGCCCCTTAAGAAACTGGCAAATGAAGCAACAGGAACAAATCAGGGAAAAAATCTGGTTGCAATAGGAGCGATAAGTTACTTTTATTCATTACCACCTGACATGTTTATAGATCAAATAAAAAGTGTTTTTGCACATAAAGGAGAGCATATTATTGATGTCAATATCAATGCTTTCCGTTTAGGGTATGAATATTTCAGAGAACATTATCCTCTCAATAACCAGTTTGAGATCGATAAAAGCTCAGAACCCAGAGCATTGACAAGCGGGAATGACGCTATTGCAAAAGGAGCGATAGATTGCGGCTTGAAATTCTTTGCGGGGTATCCCATCACACCGGCTACAAAAATCATGGAGATCGCCGCCAAGGAATTGCCGAAGCTGGGTGGATGGACCCTTCAAATGGAAGACGAAATTGCGGCGATCGGCGCCGTGTTGGGAGCCTGGTTTGCCGGAAAGCGTGCAATGACGGCTACTTCCGGGCCCGGCCTTTCACTGATGAGCGAAATGATTAATCTGTCGGTAATGTCTGAGATCCCTACTATCATTGTTAATGTTCAACGTGGTGGCCCTTCCACAGGCCTGCCTACCAAGGTTGAGCAGGGGGATCTAAATATTGCACTTTATGGTGGGGCCGGAGATTCCCCCAGGGTGGTAATGGCGCCCAGCAACTCTGAAGAGTGCTATAGTGGTATTCAGCTTGCCTTTGACATTGCCGAGAAATACCAGACTCCTGTTATTTTTCTAAGTGATCTTTTTCTTGGACAGCGTATAGAAACCGTTACGATCAAGGAAAATATTGCCAGGAATCGATGTACCAGAAAGAAACCAACATCAGAGCAGTTAGAGGATTTCCTGCGCTATCAAATTACTGACGATGGTGTTTCTCCCATGATAGTTCCGGGAGAACCTGGAGCCGTATACTCTACTACCGGCCTGGAACATTCAGTCACTGGAAATCCCAATTACGAATCTGATGTTCACAGCATGATGACTGCAAAACGGTTTCGCAAATTTGAATCTATGGTGGCTGATCTTCCTCATGCAAATATTCTTGGAGATGAAACTGCGGAAATTGGAATTGCCGGTTGGGGTTCAACAATAGGCTCCATATTAGAAGGCATGGATATCGCAAAGAAAAAGGGGGTTAAGACGAAATTAATTAAATCTATTATGATCCATCCGCAACGCGAGGATTTATTCCGAGAATTCTTTGCTTCATGTAAGAAGATTATTGTACCTGAGATGAATTACCAGGGACAATATGCAGCTTTGCTAAAATCACGATACGGCATAAAACCTATTGAGGTTCACATACCAGCGGTAGAACCGGTAAGCCCTTTGAAAATAGCTCAAAAAATTATGGAGACAAACAGTGAGCTTTCTAAGTAAAAAATCTGTTCTTGAAGAATTTGAGAAAGCAAAGGCATCCAAAACAAAAGAGTGGAGAGACAATCTTCCCACCTGGTGTCCCGGATGCGGACATTTTACAGGACTTCATGGTCTGTATGAAGCCGCTGAAACACTGAAAATTCCACCTAAAGATTTTGTAGTAGTTTCCGGAATTGGCTGCTCCGGCAGATTTCCATTTTTCATTAAAGGATTTGGGTTACATGGACTGCACGGCAGGGCTATCCCAATAGCTACCGGTATTAAGGTTGCCAGCCCGGATTTAACTGTTGTAGTCGTCGGAGGAGATGGTGATGGTGTAGGGATAGGAGGTGGCCATTTTCCACATGCTGCGAGGAGTAATTTCAATCTAACCTATATATTGTTGGATAACAGCATTTACGGTCTTACCAAAGGACAGATATCTCCCACTTCACCAATGGGTATGAAGAGCGGCACTTCTCCATATGGGAACATTGCACGCCCGATAAATCCCACCACTCTTGCACTGGCATACGGGGCCACCTTTGTGGCAAGAACCTTTTCCAGAGAACGGGACATGGTGTCTGAACTAATTACCAAGGCCATCCAGCATAAAGGTTTTTCATTTATCCACGACCTGTCACCTTGCGTGGTATTTAATAAAGATGTTACGTATAACAGCTTGAACAGTGTGACGGCAACGCTTCCTGATGATCATGATGTTTTTGACCGTTCAAGAGCTATGGCTCTGGCAGAGAGCACAGATCCTATTTACCAGGGGCTTTTCTTCAGAGAGGAAATCCCATCGTTTGATGATCATGTCCAGAAGGTTAAAGATGGGTTAAATCAACCTGCTTGAAAAATTGGCATAGTATATACTCCCTTATTTTAACAGGTTTTAAGTAAAGAAGAATTTTGTATTAGTATGAGAACTTGGGAGTAATATAAAAATTGCTGTATAGAACATTCTTGATTTCTTTTTTGACCTGCACCGCAAGATGCCTGGATATTTGACTGAAATTGTCCTCATTTATGTCCTCTCTTAAATCAATATCGGCAACGATAATTACTCTTCCTTTAGTTCCTGCAACTACGCGAAAGTCGTGGTAACTGACAATTTCTGGAAACTTTCTTACTATTTGCTTAAAAGAGTCTTCGATGATCTGGATTTCGGGGGTCATTTGCATCATCGGGTCCATATGGCATACTGCTTCGCCACCAAATGTTTTTCTTAGTTTGCCTTCACATAATTCGGTAATTTCATGCATTTCTACAGCACCAAGTTCAGCCGGAATCTCCGCATGGAGAGAAATCAAATACATTGAACCATAGTCATGTACGATGATTTCGTGAACATTTTCAANACCTTCGACAGATTGTGCTGTTTCACGAATCTTATTAATAATATCCTTAGTGGGTGCCTGCCCGAGGAGAGGCACTAAGGCTTCTCTCCCGTGAGTATAGCCCAGATACAGCAACCATGCAGACACCAGGATACCAGTATATCCATCATACTCCGGGTGATGAAGATAATGGCCGGTTACAAGCCCGACTATAACTGTGAGTGTCATTACGGATTCAATTTTGTGGTGAGCGGCATTTGCCAGAATAGCATGGGAATCAACCCTCTCACCCAAAAAGCTTACAAACCGTGATAGCCACTGTTTTATTATTATTGTGAAGAGCATAATCCATGGCAGTGCAGGCCAATAGTGGAGTTCGTGAGGCTTAATCGCCTGATGGAGTGAATGCTCACCTATCTGTATGGCTGAAATAAATAGAAATATTGACATGATAAGTGGCGCTACATGCTCCATCCTTCCGTGGCCAAATGGATTCTTTGCTGTAGCAGGGCGGGCAGTCAACTTAAAGCTGATTACAAGAATTATTGAGTTTGCCAGGTGTGAAAGGAGATGAAAAGCATTGGCAATTACAGATACAGATCCGGATAAAAGACCAAGGGTCATCTTAATCACAAAGAGTACAAAAGTTCCATAAATCCCAAACCACCCGGCAACCATGCCATATTGAATACGAACCGATTTGTTATCTGTATTATCAAAGTTTTTTATAAACAGTTTGGCTAATTTTCTGTTAATGNTATCCTGAGACTGTTTAGAAATACCNAGATATATGANGAATAATCCAAAANTTATAATGAGTATTCCTCCCACACCTTNNGCCCAACCAATATTTTTGAAGATCCTGGTAAAGGTTAATTTATAGGTATTTTCTTCACTTTCAGTTGGTTGTACAACGATATCCTGTTTTTTAATCNTGAGAAGAGTTGTGCCCGCAGGTATANACCTGTATATTCTGTAAGATGTCTCATTAATATATGTAATTTNCCCGGTTATCTCTGANGANACTATAATCTTGTTATGATCCTTATCAACNAAAATGGCNAGGAGATCACCNGCNTTGACTGTATCTCCTGTCTTAAAACCTGCACCGTAATTTATCGAAACATTNTCAANNGTTATATCAGANGGTACGGTCAGGNTTACTGTANCNTGAGAAGATGTAANGAATTCCTGTGCCTTTACTGTNTATNANAGTGAAAAGAAAACTGTAAATAAAANAAAGANTGTTCGTAAAATATAATNTATTCATTTANACNTACTACCGTTTTAAAAGNTTTATAGAAAATAGTTTTNTATAAGACTTNATCGATTCCTNTNTTCNGAAAAGNTGAACAAGTNGNTGGGGGNAGGGGTGAACAATANATNTTGTTTTCTGCATGTTTTTAACTAAACATAAGAATTAATATGCGGGTATTGAATGAGCTATTTTGTCATAGCAAGTGTATTGCAATTCATCACAGTGCATGTGTTAACTTTTGTTAGTATAACGGTCTTTGCTACCCTGCTTCCTCCCTACAGTCAATGTCTCCAACACTTTGCAGCAACGGTGCATTTGTACCGCAGAGGTATCGTACCACTTTATCAGGGTCAGTATTAAAATGCTGGTGCCATGACCATGGCGGAATGTAAAGGGCATCGCCTGCTTGCCATTCGACCTTTTCCCCCTCGATAATAGAGTAACCACTGCCTTCCAGAATAAAGATTAATGCTTCATAATAATGACGGTGGTTCCTGTCGTTACTGGATGGGC
>NZAO01000002.1 GCA_002686135.1 Rhodospirillaceae bacterium | reverse complement strand
GGAAACTCGGCGGCGCAGGTGTCGATGCGTTTGAACACGGGATGGACGCTTAAATTCCGACGGTGTTCGGAAATCTGGGCCTCCGTTTGCCCCGTCAACTCGGCAAGTCTGGCGTCGGAGAATCCCTGCCCCTTGATCCGGGCCAGCGCCTCGGCCTCTTGCGGCAGGCCGTCCCGCTCCAGTTTCGCCTCCACCGCCACTAGGTCGGCAATCTGGCGCAGGAACCAGGGCTCGAAGAGACAGGCTTCGCCCACCTCCGCCACGGAAAGCCCGCGGCGCAAGGCCTCGGCGATCACCAGTAGGCGGTCCGGAGTGGGCCGCGCTAGAGCCGTCTTGATGGCCTTCTTGCCGCCTTTACCATCGGCGCCGGGAATTTCCACCTGGTTGAGGCCGGTGAGCCCAGTTTCCATGGAGCGCAAGGCCTTTTGCAGAGATTCGCCAAAGCTGCGACCGATGGACATGGCCTCACCGACCGATTTCATGGAGGTAGTGAGCAGGGGTTCGGTGCCGGGAAATTTTTCGAAGGTGAAGCGCGGGATCTTGGTCACCACATAGTCGATGCTGGGCTCAAAAGAAGCCGGCGTAACCCCGGTGATGTCGTTCATCAGCTCGTCCAGGGTATAGCCTACAGCCAGCTTGGCCGCCACCTTGGCGATGGGGAAGCCGGTAGCCTTGGAGGCCAGCGCCGAGGAGCGCGAGACCCGGGGGTTCATTTCTATAATGACCATGCGGCCGTCGGCGGGGTTGACCGCGAACTGGACGTTGGAGCCGCCGGTATCGACCCCGATCTCGCGCAGCACCGCGATTGAGGCGTCGCGCATGATCTGGTATTCCTTGTCGGTCAGGGTCAGCGCCGGGGCCACGGTGATGCTGTCGCCGGTATGCACGCCCATGGGGTCCACGTTCTCGATGGAACAGACGATGATGCAGTTGTCGTTGCGGTCGCGCACTACCTCCATCTCGTATTCCTTCCAGCCGACGATGGATGCCTCGATCAGCACTTCCGAGGTGGGCGAGGCGTCAAGGCCACCCTCGACGATGGCCTCGAACTCCTTTTTACCATAGGCGATGCCGCCGCCGGTGCCGCCCAGCGTAAAGGAAGGCCGGATGATCAGCGGCAAACCGATCTCGTCGAGCGCGGCGCGGGCGTCGTCCATATTATGGGCGAGGCGGCTGGCCGGGCTTTCAAGCCCGATTCTGTCCATGGCCTGGCGGAACTTCTCGCGGTCCTCGGCCTTGTCGATGGCCGCGCGGTCGGCACCGATCATCTCCACCCCGTGTTCCTTGAGAACCCCCATCTTGGCCAGCGAGAGCGAGGTATTGAGCCCGGTCTGGCCGCCCATGGTGGGCAGTATGGCGTCGGGTTTCTCCTTGGCGATGATGCGCGCCACCATGTTCGGCGTCACTGGCTCGATATAGGTGGCGTCGGCCATCTCGGGGTCGGTCATGATGGTGGCGGGGTTGGAGTTGACGAGGATGACGCGGTAGCCTTCTTCCCTAAGCGCCTTGCAGGCCTGGGCCCCGGAATAGTCGAACTCGCAGGCCTGGCCGATAACGATGGGCCCGGCACCGATGATGAGGATGGAGGATATGTCGTCGCGCCTGGGCATCAGCTTTCCATCATGTCGAAAAAGCGCTGGAATAGGTAATGGGCGTCGTGGGGGCCGGGCGAGGCTTCGGGGTGGTACTGCACCGAGAACACCGGTTTGCCCTCCACCCGCAGGCCCTCCAGCGAGCCATCAAACAGCGATACATGGGTGGCCGTGACGCCCCCCGGCAGGGTCCCGGCGTCCACCACAAAGCCGTGGTTTTGGCTGGTGATCTCCACCTTGCCAGTCTCAAGGCCCTTCACCGGATGATTGGCGCCGCGATGGCCGTGATGCATCTTCTGGGTTTGCGCGCCCAGGGCCAGGGCTAGCATCTGGTGGCCGAGACAGATGCCGAATATGGGCAGACCGCTGGCGACGAGCTCCCTGATCACCGGTGCCGCGTACTGCCCGGTGGCCGCGGGATCGCCGGGGCCGTTAGAGAGGAAGACGCCGTCGGGTTTATGGGCCAGAATATCCGCCGCGCCGGTGGAAGCCGTAACCACACTGACCCGGCAGCCGAGATCAGCGAGACAGCGCAGGATATTGTGTTTGGCCCCGAAATCCATAGCCACCACATGGCGTTTGGGGTCCGTCATTTGGCCATGGCCGCGCCCCAGCGCCCAGCACGTCTGGTCCCATTCAAAGGTCCCCTCGCAGGTGACCTCGCGGGCGAGGTCGAGACCTTCCATGGAGGGCGCGGATGCGGCTCGGTCGCGCAAGGCGTCGAGGTCGAATTTCCCCCCCTCGAATTTTCCATCCGGGTCATGGGCCACCACGCCGTTCACTGCGCCCTGTTGGCGCAGGCGGTGGGTCAATTTGCGGGTGTCGACCCCGGTCACGGCGATCAGCTTTTGCGCCTTCAGCCATTGATCCAAGCCGCCGCTGGCACGGAAATTGGCGGCCTCGGTGATGGAGGCGCGCAGTACCAGCCCGCGGGCGGCGGGGACGAGGCTCTCCATGTCCTCATCGTTGGCACCAGTATTGCCGATATGGGGAAAGGTGAAACAAATGATCTGTCCGGCATAGGAGGGATCGGTGAGGATTTCCTGATAGCCGGTCATGGCGGTGTTGAAACAGAGCTCCCCCTCGGCAACCCCGGACGCGCCCGCGCCATGGCCGGGGAACACGCCGCCATCGGCCAGCACCAGCACCGCCGTGGCCGCAGATGGTATTTCACCCGGTTTCCCGGATGGCTTGTCCGGTTTCTTTTTTGATTTCGGGGGTGGCGACGGTCCCCGTGACGACTCCCCCCCCTTACGCGCACTTGCGCGCCGTGGGGCGGGCCTCGTGGGAGATGGCGTCATGGGCTGCTGATCCTAAAAGGCGGCCCCGCCCGTGCCGGGCGGCGACTAAATTGCGCGATTGATAAGCAAATACCGTGCCGCCGTCAAGTCAGAATTTTATTAAAAAGCAATTTAATTTCAATGGTTTATCAAAAAAATCCCATTTGCACTCGGGTCCCACTTGCTGTAGGGTCGCCGATTGTTCTGAAATCCACCACCTGTGTTTTTCCGCCATGCTGCGCACGCGCCTCAATGATGAGCTGAAACTGGCCATCAAGGATAAGGATGAGTACCGCAAGGCCACGCTGCGGCTGATCCTGGCGGCGCTCAAGGACCGCGATATAGCCGCCAAGACCAAGGGCCAGTCGGAAGGCACCAGCGACGATGAAATCCTCGAGATGCTCCAGACCATGGTCAAACAGCGCGCCGAAAGCATCGAGCTCTATCGCAAGGGCGGGCGCATGGACCTGGCGCAGCGTGAATCACAGGAAACTGACGTCATCCGCGGCTTTCTTCCCGAGCCCCTGAGCCAGAAAGAAACCGAGTCGGCGGTTAAACAGGTGATCGCCGATATCGGCGCAAGCGGATTAAAGGACATGGGACAGATCATGACGACCCTGCGCGAGCAATATGCGGGCCGCATGGACTTCAAACAGGCGAGCGACACCGTCAAGGCGCATCTGGGCTAGCAGCGGCCGGCGGCAAGAGACAGCCAACGGCCAGAGACAGAAACAAGAGGACGACCGGCGTTGGGATTTCCCTCCGAATTTCTCGATGAACTGCACAATCGCGTAGCACTGGCCGATGTCATCGGCCGCCGCGTCAAGCTCACCCGGCGCGGGCGTGAGCATCTCGGCCTGTGCCCCTTCCACAACGAAAAGACGCCGTCCTTCACCCTCAACGAGGATAAGGGTTTCTATCATTGTTTCGGCTGCGGGGCCCACGGTGACGTCATCGAATTCGTCATGCGTTCGGAAGACTTGCCATTTCCCGAGGCGGTGGAACGGCTAGCCGCGGACGCCGGGCTCACCGTGCCGGAATCCTCGCCCCAGGACCAGGAGCGCGACAAGCAACGCCATTCCCTGCTCGAGGTGGTGGAGGCCGCCGCGGAATGGTTCACCGAACAGCTTGTGGGTGAAGGCGGGAGCCAGGCCCACGCCTATTTGCAAGAGCGCAACCTCGACCAAAAAGCCCTCGACACCTTCCGGCTGGGTTTTGCCCCAGACGCCCGCGCCGCGCTGAAACGGGCGCTTGTGGCCAGGGGAATCCCCGAGAAGCTGTTGATTGATGCCGGTCTCGTCATCACGCCCGAGGACGGGCGTGATTCCTACGACCGCTTCCGCAACCGCGTCATCTTTCCCATCACCGACCGCCGCGGACGGGTCATCGCCTTCGGCGGCCGCGCCCTGGTCGAGGAGGTCCCGGCGCCCGACGGTGGCACGCGCAAGATTGCCAAATACCTCAATTCACCGGAGACCCCGCTCTTCCACAAGGGCCACGTGCTCTACGGTCTGGCCAGGGCACTACCGGCCATGCGTGATACGGGACAGGCGCTGGTGACCGAGGGCTATATGGACGTGATCGCGCTCCACCGCGCCGGGCTCGCCTGCGCCGTGGCGCCGCTGGGCACAGCGCTGACCGAGGACCAGATGCGCCTCCTGTGGCGGGCGGTGGACGAGCCGGTTTTGTGCTTCGATGGCGATGCCGGCGGCGCGAGGGCGGCGGCACGGGCGGCGGAACGCGCCCTGCCCCTGCTCACCCCCGGCAAGTCCCTGCGTTTCGCCAGCCTTCCCGCCGGCGAGGACCCCGACAGCCTTATTAAACAGNGCGGGCGCAATGCCATGGACACGGTTATCGCCAACGCCNAGCCCCTGTCCGAGGTNATCTGGGAAATGGAAACCTCCCTGCAATCGGTGGATACGCCGGAGCGCCGCGCCGGCCTGGAATCCCGGCTCATGGCGCGGGTCCGCACCATCGCCCACCGCACGGTCCAGGACCATTACGCCCGTGACGTCAAGGACCGCCTGTGGCGAGCCTTCCGCGATACCCGCGCGCCTTCCGTGCAAAAAACGGCATCGTGCCTCCGTTCCCCGATCCCGCTTGCCGCAACCGGCAGAGGAGTCGGGGGAACCGGCGCGGGAGCAGGCATGGGCGGGCGCACAGATCCCCAGGTGGAACGGGAGAAAGTACTGCTTGCCCTGGTCATCGCCCACCCCCGGATACTCGACGATGTGGTGGAGCAACTGGGCAGCATGGTCTTCACCGCCACCGGTCCGGATGATTTCGACGGCCTGCGCCAGGAAATGCTTCTCCTCGCCGAGCGCGAAACCCTTGACAAGGCTNCCGTGGAAAGNCACCTCTACGAATGTGGATTTAANGAAACCCTTAAGACCCTGTCGGNAATTAAGAATATCGCCCCCTATCTAG
This sequence comes from Rhodospirillaceae bacterium, assembly GCA_002686135.1. Classification (GTDB taxonomy): domain Bacteria; phylum Pseudomonadota; class Alphaproteobacteria; order UBA11136; family UBA11136; genus UBA11136. The sequence continues at coordinate 21,397 of NZAO01000002.1, read as the reverse complement.
ATNCGGACGCGGCGGATAGCAGGGTCCGCGCGTTGTGGGANCANACCCTCNGCCTCCACCAGCTTCCGGAGATCGAGGCGCAGTTGAAGGAAGCGGAGCAGGCCGAGGACTGGGANCGGTTTTCCAGCCTCAAGAACCAGATTTTCGCNATCAAGGCNGAACCCNTNGAGGATGACCCTTCGCAAANGGCGCCGGGCCGTGTATAGAACCCCCGCCAGGCATTCCCTGGTTTTCCCNAGTGGGGAACTTTCCGGAGCGGGTCCGCGCTCCGGTTTTGCTTTGCGGGGGACCTATGTTGTTAAACACAANAGGTAGACGTTAATGGCAACCAAAACCACGAGCACGGCGGAAGCCACCGAAACCACGGGCGAACAGACTGATGGCCCCCTCATGGACGGGGTCACCGCCGCGGTCAAGAAGATGGTGGCCAAGGGCAAGGAGCGCGGCTACGTCACCTATGACGACGTCAACNCCGCTCTGCCGTCGGAAAAGGTATCCTCCGAACAGATCGAAGACACCCTGACCATGCTCTCGGAAATGGGCATCAACGTCATCGAGAACGAGGAAGCCGAAGAGGCCTCCAGCGAAGAGCCCAAGGGAAAGCCCGAAAAGAAGACCCGCGCCAGCGGCTACGAGGACGAGGACCTGGGCCGCACCGACGATCCGGTGCGCATGTATCTGCGCGAAATGGGCAGTGTCGAGCTGTTATCACGCAAGGGCGAGATCGCCATCGCCAAGCGTATCGAGGCTGGGCGTGAAAAAATGATCGGTGCCATCTGTGAAAGCCCGCTCACCATCCGCGCCATCGTCCACTGGCATGACGCCCTGGCCGAGGGCCGCATGNTGTTGCGTGACATTATCGACCTCGACGCCACTTATGGCCGCGTGCCGGGAACCACCCAATCCATGGCCGCCGATGAAGAAAGCGACAAGGACGAGAAAGAAGGCGAAGAGGGCGAAAAAGAAGGCGAAGAGGGCGAAAAAGAAGGCGAAGAGGGCGAAAAAGAAGGGACTAATGACCAGGAAACTACCGCCAAGGANGAGGATNCCCGCAAAGACGACGACAAAAAAAGCGACAGCAATGACAAGGAATCCGTCGACGGCGGGGACAAGGGCGACGGCGAGGACGACGATGAGGACACCACTATGTCGCTGGCTATGCTGGAACAGACCCTGATGCCCGAAGTGATCGAGAATTTCGAAAAGATCGCCGCAGATTACAAGAAGATGCACCGCCTCCAGGACCAGCGCATCGCCGCCCAGGCCAAGGGCAAGGCGCTGAGCAAGNCCCAGGAAACTCGCTATAAAAATCTTAAATGCGGGCTCGTGGAACTAATGGAAAAGGTCCACCTCAACAATTCCCGCATCGAACAGCTGGTGGACCAGCTCTATGGCATGAACCGCCGCTTGGTTGGGCTCGAGGGCAAGCTGCTGCGGCTGGCCCTGGACAGCGGCGTCAAGCGCGCGGATTTCCTGGATAACTATTTCGGCCGCGAGGTCGACCCCAAATGGATGAAGGCCATGGCCAAGCTGCCGGGCCGCGCTTGGAAAAAGTTCACCACAAAAAAGGCCGAGGACGCCGTGGCCTTGCGCGAATCCATTGCCGAGATTTCCGCCGCTTCNGGCCTGCCCATCGGCGAATTCCGCCGCATCGTCGGCATGGTCCAGGAAGGCGAGAAAAAGGCCAACCNAGCGAAGAGGGAAATGGTGGAGGCCAATCTCCGTCTCGTCATTTCCATCGCCAAAAAATACACCAACCGCGGGCTCCAGTTCCTCGACCTGATCCAGGAAGGCAATATCGGCCTCATGAAGGCGGTGGACAAATTCGAATACCGCCGCGGCTACAAGTTCTCCACCTACGCCACNTGGTGGATTCGCCAGGCCATCACTCGCTCCATCGCCGACCAGGCGCGCACCATCCGCATCCCGGTGCACATGATTGAGACCATCTCGAAACTAGTGCGCACCAGCCGCCAGATGCTGCACGAGATCGGCCGCGAGCCACAGCCCGAGGAGTTGGCGGTGAAGCTCGGCATGTCGCTGGACAAGGTGCGCAAGGTCTTGAAGATCGCCAAGGAACCGATCAGCCTCGAGACCCCCATCGGCGACGAGGAAGACAGCCACTTGGGCGATTTCATCGAGGACAAGAACGCGGTGTTACCCATCGACGCGGCGATCCANGGCAACCTGCGCGAGACCACCACGCGCGTGCTCTCGACCCTGACCGCGCGCGAGGAGAGGGTTTTGCGAATGCGTTTCGGCATCGGCATGAACACCGACCACACGCTGGAAGAGGTGGGCCAACAGTTCTCCGTGACGCGGGAACGAATACGACAGATCGAGGCCAAGGCCCTGCGNANGCTCAAGGCCCTGCGCAAGCTCAAACACCCGAGCCGATCGCGCAAGCTGAGAAGTTTTCTCGATACGTAAGAATTTTGGGGGAACATTTTTCAAAGGGCCGGAAATCACGTGACCAGGGTTTTCGGCCTTTTTATGTCAATCCGCCCCTTATGGGGGCCCGTAGCTCAATTGGTTAGAGCGAACCGCTCATAACGGTTTGGTTGCAGGTTCGAGTCCTGCCGGGCCCACCATTTTCTTTTTTTCTGCCCCCCGCCCCGCCAAACTAAAGAAACCCCTGACGGGGCTTCCTCAAATTGGCTGGGGCGGCAGGATTCGAACCTGCGAATGGCGGCATCAAAAGCCGCTGCCTTACCACTTGGCGACGCCCCAACACAGCGCCCGTGCCCGCGAAAAACGTGCCCCAAACTGGCCGTGGCGGTCCCTGCAAAATACGGGGTTTGGCGGAACCGTGCAAGCACGCCACACGGGCCTTCAACCGTGTCTTCAAATTACAGTATTCACCGTAAAAGACCCCCGCAGCGCCCGGTGAGCTTCAGCCAGAGGCATCGCCGACGCCGGCCACGTTATCGCGATACCAGGCATAGGCCCGGCACAGGCCTTCCTCCAGATCCGTCTGCGCAGTCCAACCCAGGGCGGACATGCGGCTCACGTCGAGCAGCTTACGCGGCGCGCCGTCGGGTTTGTCAGTGATGAAATTGAAACCGCCTTCAAAACCGACAACGCGGGCCACCAGGGAGGCCAGCTCGGCGATGGTAATGTCCACGCCGGTGCCCACATTGATGTGACCCTCCTGCGAATAGGACTTCATGAGAAAGACCAGGGCGTCGGCAAGGTCTTCCACGTAGAGAAGCTCGCGTTTGGGCTTTCCCGTGCCCCAGACCTCCACCGACTTAGCCCCGCTTTCTCGCGCCGCATGGATTTTGGCGATGAGGGCGGGCACTATGTGGCTGGCATTAAGGTCGTAATTGTCGTGGGGGCCGTAAAGATTGGTAGGCGTGACGGAGATGAAGTCACAGCCGTACTGCCTGCGATAGGCCTGACACAGCTTGATGCCGGAAATCTTGGCCAGCGCGTACCACTGGTTTGTGGGCTCCAAGCTGCCGGAGAGAAGCACCTCCTCGGTCATGGGCTGGGGCGCGAGCCGGGGATAGGCACAGGACGAGCCGAGATAGATGAGCTTGGCCTGGCACTGGCGCCAGATGCTGCTCACCACATTAGCCGCCATCATGATGTTGTCGTAGATGAACTCCGCCGGGCGGGTGTCGTTGGCGTGGATTCCGCCCACGGTGCCGGCGGCCAGAAACACGGCTTCGGGCTTATTGGCAGCGAGCCAGTCCTCCACCTGGGTCTGGTTGCGCAGGTCCACCTCGGCGTGGGGCACCGTCAGGATGGTGCAGTTTTCGCTTTCCAGGCGCGACACGATGGCCGTGCCCACCATGCCCCCGTGGCCGGCCACCCAGATCCTCCGCCCTTCCAGCCGGAACGGCGGTTCAGTCGATGAGGGCATTGCGTTCGCACTCATTCTTCACCGTCACAAGGTCGGCCTCCACCATTTCGCGCACCAGTTCGGAGAAGCTGGTGCGGTGCTCCCACCCCAGTACTTCCTTGGCCTTGGAAGGATCGCCCCGCAGATTATCCACTTCGGTAGGGCGGAAATAGCGGGGGTCGATACGCACCAGCACCTCGCCGCTTTTGGCGTCTTTCCCCTGTTCGTCCACCCCTTCGCCCGACCAGGCAATGGTGCGGCCGATATGGGTGAAAGCCAGTTCCACGAACTCGCGCACCGAATGGCTCTCGCCGGTGGCCAGCACGAAATCGTCCGGCTTGTCATGGCAAACAATGCGCCACATGCCTTCCACATAATCGCGGGCGTGCCCCCAGTCGCGGACGGCATCGAGATTGCCTAGATGCAGCGCCGACTGCAGGCACAGCTTGATGGCGGCCACGGCCCGCGTAATCTTGCGGGTGACGAAGGTTTCGCCGCGCGTGGGCCCCTCGTGGTTGAAAAGAATGCCGTTGGAGGCGTGAAAACCGTAAGCCTCGCGGTAGTTGACCGTGACCCAGTACGCGTAGAGTTTGGCCGCGCCATAGGGGCTGCGCGGCGCGAAGGGAGAAGTTTCGTCCTGAGGCGGCGGCGTGCTGCCGTATAGCTCCGACGTGGAAGCCTGATAGAACCGCACCGTGTCTTCTAGCCCCAGGATTCGGATCGCCTCCAAAAGACGTAGGGCACCAAGGCCGTCGGCGTTGGCAGTGTATTCCGGGGTTTCGAAGCTGACTTGGACGTGACTCTGCGCCGCCAGGTTATAAATTTCCGTGGGCCGGGTTTCCTGCACAAGACGGATCAGATTGGTGGCGTCGGTCATGTCGCCGTAATGCATGAAAAAACGCACGCCCTCTTCATGGGGGTCCTGATAGAGGTGATCCACCCGCGCCGTATTGAAAGAAGACGACCGCCGCTTTACACCATGAACCTCGTAGCCCTTATCGAGAAGGAGTTCGGCGAGATACGCCCCGTCCTGTCCGGTAACGCCGGTGATCAACGCAATCTTTTCCGTCATAGTTTCCACACCCTCAACAAATATCTTCTAGAATGCTCCCCAAACGAAGTGAAACAGCCCGCCGTACCGGTCACGACGACGCGTCTTGCATCCCGCCACGGCCAAGCTAGCCTATTTCCCTCCGGGGAAAAAGAACCTCGAAACGGCACCAGAGTCGCCCTCAAACGACATACAGGTCATACTTGGTATGACAATTGCCCCTTCAAGGTGAAAAAGGAGGCCCTGCCACCCTTCGGGGCGGGATCATTGTAACCCTGATTTACACAATGATGACAGTTGGTTGCCATCAGATAACATGAGTGTACAGAAGCTGGAAGAAGGACAGCCCGAGAGAAAGGGCGGCCTGTTCGGCTGACCGCCCCGGATCTGGAACCGGCCCCGGCCATGGATCACCTCAGAATGCGGCCGGAATTTCCGTATCGATTGTAACTTTGGCACTATCGGCGGTAAGGCGCGTAGCCACCACCCACCAGCGGGGCGTCGCCTTGGAGATTGCAGCAGCAGCCTGACGGGCATCGGCTTCCCCTCCAAACAAGCCAAAACAGGTGGCGCCGCTTCCCGACATACGCGCCAGCAGACATCCTCCGGACACCTCCAGAGTGCCCAGCACGTCGCCCACTTCCGGCGCCAGGAACACCGCCGCCTGCGTCAGGTCGTTGTTTCTTTCCTTCAACAAGGCGGCCAACTCTGCGGCATCGCCGGGCATATCTTTGAAACGGCCGGGTTGGGAAAAAGGTCCCTCGCGCGCGGCAAAAACCTCCGGGGTCAACAGTGCCGCCGAGGGATTAATCAGCACCGCCCACACCGCAGGCGCGCCGGGAGGCGGTACCGCCGCCGGCTCGAGTGACTCGCCGATGCCGCCCACGAATCCCGCCTCTCTCGCCAGACAGAAGGGAACATCGGCGCCAAGCCCCAGCGCCAGGACAACCATATCCTCCGGCGCCGGGGACAGCCGCCAGAGATGGCAGAGCGCCCGCAGCGTGGCCGCCGCGTCGGCCGAGCCGCCGCCCAGTCCGGAGGCCAATGGCAGGTTTTTAACGAGCCGGATACGAGCCCCTGCTGTAACACCGCAAGCATCCGCCAGGCCGCGCGCCGCGCGCAGAACCAGATTATCCTCGCCCTTGTCCAAGCCCTCGGCAAAGGGGCCTTCCACCGTCAGGGACAGGTCATGTGCCGGCTCTGCACAAATGCTGTCGCCCACATGGACGAAAGTCATCAGGCTATCGAGAAGGTGATAGCCGTCATCCCGGCGGCCCAGCACATGGAGATAGAGATTGAGCTTGGCCGGGGCGGCAACCCACTGCGCGCCCGCGCCGTGACCGGCATCCGGCCCGCAACCGGAACCTTCATCATTCTTCATATAGAGAACGCCATAAGGTCAGGAATCGGGCTTGTCCCCGGCATTGTCCAGTCCTTTGGTCAGTTTGGTTTCGAGGGAAACGGCCAGTTCCGGCGTCGGATCAAGATTAAGCGCGCGGCGCCACTGGAAGCGCGCCTCGTTGCGCCGCCCCGTCCGCCAATAGGCGTCCCCGAGATGATCGTTGATGGTAGAATCATGAGGCCGTAATTCCACCGCGCGCTCNAGTTCTCGCACGGCGCGCTCGAACTCGCCGAAGCGGAACAGCACCCAGCCCAGCGAATCGATGATGTAACCATCGCGGGGTTTGAGCTTTACCGCCTCTTCAATCATCTCGCGCGCACGCTCCAGATTGACTCCCTGCTCGACCCAGGAATAGCCGAGATAATTNAGCACGTAGGGCTGNCCGGGCTGTAGTTCCAGCGCCCGCAACAGGTCGTCTTCCGCACGNTGCCATAATTTCGCGCGCTCAAGGGCGATTCCNCGGGCATAGAGAAGAGCCCAGTGGCGTTGTTCCATCTCGTCTATGCGCGCCACCGCCTCGTCATAGNCGNCGATGGCTTCCTTGAAGCGTTCCCTGGTGCGCAGGATNTCACCCATGCTGACCAGGGATTCCACGCTGTCGGGCCGNTCATTNGCGAGCGCGCGCAGTGCGGCCAAAGCCTCTTCGGTGCGGTCGAGTTCATCAAGGATCAGGGCCACGCGCAAATCNGCCATCCANCGATGNGGCGTGCCCGGGCGAATCGTCTCATAGAGGGATTTGGCGGATTCCTTACGTCCCTGAAGTTCGTAGATTTCGGCAAGCAGGGCCTGGTTGATNGGGAAATNCGGACGCANGAATCCCGCCAGACGGGAATANATGANGGCTATTTTGGCCGCGCCTTCCTGATGCAGAGCACCGGCGATGTTGAACAGGGCCTCNGCCATGCCGTCACGCACCGAACCCACCACAGCCTCGGGCTTCTTGTTGTTTTCAAGCCGCGCCAGGGCGGGCTCGATCATATAGGCGTTGGACGCGGTCTCGAGATAGTTCCGGTAAATTTCCGAGGCTTTTTCGGAATGCCCGGAACGCTCAAAGAAATTACCGAAAATTTCCACAAGCCGGAAGGAAGAGGGAAAACCGCTTGAGANAGCATTTTCATAGCTTTCCATCGCTTTNTTCTCGTCACCCGACACNTCCCGGATCAGCCCCAGATGCAGGTCCCGCAGNACGGCGAAACCACTGTTCTCGGACAAGGGCGTCAAGGCCATCTCCGCCTCCAGTTCAAGCCCCTGTCCCAACAGCACCCAGGATAGTATCAGGGGCTTGAGAAACTTGTTGAACCCCTCTTCGGGAAGGGAACGCAGCTTGACCTCGGCCAGATGCAGGTCTCCTTCAATCACATCCNCCATAGCCAAGGTAAGAATGGGCAGCGTTGCCTCGGGGTTGATGTCGAGCACACGCTCAGCCAGGGATGTCGCTTCATCAAAACGCCCCTCCTCCACCATCAGCAGAAAAGCGCGGTTGAGAAGATTGAGATTCTCAGGGTCGGCGGCTAGGGCGTGGAGAAGAAAATCCCCCGCCGGACCGGCCTTGCCGTGCCGTTCGGCATGAAGCCCCGCCAGATAGCTCCCCGGCGAGGATGAAGGCTGTGTTTCTCCCTCTTCCATCCTGGCCTTGGCCGTGGATTGAGGCGCACCCTCCCCAGCCTTCTCGGCCACGCATCCCACAACCATCAAACCGGCCAGGATGGCACAGGCAACAAGGCATGGCTTGTTGCACAGGAAAAGAGACAAGGCTGATGAAATCACCCGCAAACGGGCCTCCCGTTTTAAACGAGGGAAGATAAGGAGCTACAAGGGCCCAACGAACTCCAATAGTATCCCAAACCCGCGTTTCCCGCCATCACATGTTGGGATAATTGGGGCCGCCACCGCCCTCGGGCACCACCCAGTTGATGTTCTGGGTCGGATCCTTGATGTCACAGGCCTTGCAGTGAACGCAGTTCTGCGCGTTGATCTGGAGACGGGGCAAAGCNCCTTCCTCGTCATACAGGATTTCATAGACCCCGGCNGGACAATAACGCTGTTCCGGCGCATCATAGAACGCCAGGTTAACCGCCACTGGCACACCTTTGTCCTTAAGCCGGAGATGAACCGGCTGGTTTTCCTCGTGATTGGTGTTGGAGAGCTGGACCGAGGTCAACCTATCAAAAGTGAGTGCGCCGTCGGGGGAGGGATAGTTGATGGGGGGACATTTGGCCGCCGGTTTGAGGCTTTCGTGATCGGCACGATGGCGCAGGGTCCAGGGCGCACATCCTCGCAAGACATAAGTCTCCAGCGCCGAATAGATCATGCCTGGCCACAGGCCCCAGCGGAAGGCGGGGCGGATGTTGCGCTCGCGCCTAAGTTCCAAGCCCACCCAGCTTTCNCGCAGCGCCTTCCTGTAGCCCTTGGCCTCGGCGCCATCCTTGCCCCCGGCGAACGCNGCGAAGGCGGCCTCGGCCGCCAGCATGCCNGACTTCATAGCGGTNTGGATGCCCTTGATCTTGGGCACGTTGAGGAAGCCCGCGCCATCACCCATGAGGAGCCCGCCCGGGAATGACAATTTCGGAATCGACTGCCAGCCGCCCTCGTTGAGCGCCCGCGCCCCATAGGAGATACGCCGCCCTCCCTCGAAGACGGGGCGTATGGCGGGATGGGTCTTTAAACGCTGGAATTCCTCATAAGGGTTGAGATGGGGATTTTCGTAATCCAGCCCCACCACGAAACCCACGGCCACCTGATTGTCTTCGAGATGATAGAGGAAGGACCCCCCATAGGTACGCGTGTCTAGTGGCCAGCCCACGGAATGCACCACCGTCCCCGGCTTGTGTTGCGCCGGGTTCACCTCCCACAGTTCCTTCAGGCCGATGCCGTAGGTCTGNGGATCGAGGCCGTCACCCAGGCCGAAGGTNTCGAACAGGCCCTTGGTGAGNGAGCCGCGGCAGCCCTCCGCGAACAGGGTCTGGCGNGCCACCAGATCGACNCTTGGCTGGTAGTTGGCNCCNGGCTCGCCGTCCTTGCCCACGCCCATATNGCCCGTGCCGATGCCACGCACCGACCCGTCATCGTGAAAAAGAACCCGGGCCGCGGCAAAGCCGGGATAGATTTCCACCCCCAGCGCCTCGGCCTGTTGCGCCAGCCAGCGGCACAGATTGCCAAGGCTGATGATGTAGTTGCCGTGATTGTTCATCTGCGGTGGGGTGGACAGCCGCAGGGCGCGGGTCTTGGTGAGGAACAGGAAACGGTCCTTTTCGGCGAGGGTACGCAGCGGTGCGTCCAGCTTTTTCCAGTCGGGGATCAATTCGTCGAGGGCACGGGTCTCGATGACGGCACCAGAAAGGATATGGGCGCCCACCTCGGAGCCTTTTTCCACCATGCAGACGCTGACCTCGCGGTCTGCTTCTCGGCCCAGCTGCTTCATGCGGATAGCGGCCGAGAGCCCGGACGGGCCGGCACCAACGATGACTACATCGTATTCCATGATCTCATGCTGCATGGTGATTCCCTTGTTAAAGTCTGTCGGCAGCGGCCGCCGACCGTGNTAAACTCGCACCATGAACACCGACGCTGATCTTACAAAACTCCTGTTGTGGCAAATGGAGGCCGGGGCCGACGANGNGNTTCTCGATCATCCNGTCAACCACTATCACGCCCAAGCGGGACANCGCCAGCGCCAAGCGANCNCGCNGCAAGTCCNTAAAAATCCCANGAAAANTGGGNACATNGCNCGGGGAATGAACGAGGGNGCGGCGNCGGNGNTGCNAAGACCCTCCCCGGATTCCGACGTCGCNCCGCCACCCGGGCTCCACACCACCGATNAGGCCCTGCATGACGCCCGCAGTTTGGCCCATTCCGCNNAAAGTATGGAAGANCTGGCTGAAAAGCTGNGCAGCTTTGAAGGATGCAGCCTGAAAAAGACCGCCAGCAACATGGTTTTCGGCGACGGCAACCCCGAGTCCCCCATCATGTTCGTGGGCGAGGCACCGGGCGCCGACGAAGACCGTTTGGGGCGTCCCTTTGTGGGGGTCAGCGGCCAGCTTCTCGACCGCATGTTAGCCGCCATCGGCCTTGATCGGGCCAGCGCCTATATCAGCAATATCCTGCCCTGGCGGCCACCCGGCAATCGCAACCCGACACCGGCCGAGATTTCGCTGTGTCTGCCCTTCATCGAACGCCAGATCGAGCTGGTGGNACCCCATATCCTGGTTCTGGTGGGCGGCGTCGCGGCAAAAACCCTGCTCGGCCGNAAGGAAGGAATCATGAAGCTGCGCGGCCAGTGGTTNGACTATGCCAGTCCGGGTCTGAGCTGTCCGGTCAAGGCGCGGGCCATCTTACATCCCGCCTATCTACTGCGTTCGCCGGCCCAGAAACAAAAGGCCTGGCAAGATCTTCTGGAAATAAAGATAAAAATGAGCGGCGACCAGTAACACCCTGAAANCCCATGAAAATACAATATTATCCACAGGCTGTGGATAACTAACACAATATCTTGTGCGTTTGGGGTTGTCCCATCGGGATGAATTTCGTATTAATTCTAAATGCTGTCGAATAGACCCATTATTTTTCTGGGCCGTTTTTTCGATGGGCTTTGCAGTGGGCGGGCGCTGATTCTAAATCTGGCATTAGCCCTTTCCGCCACCGCCCCGTTCCCCGGAAAAGCCGACTCCCCAGACCTTCTTTTCAAGGATGGAAAGGCCGCCGCCACACGTGACGCTAGAGGCGCCGAGGTGGCGGTGCTGGAGCCTTCCGGCATATCGGCAGAGCAGGCGGCCCCCCTGCCCCGGCCTCTGAGCGCGGAGGATGAAGGCCGTTATCGTCGTATCTTCATCCACCAGGAGGCTGGCGAATGGAAGGTGGCAGACCGTCTCGTAGGACAGCTGAACAACCGGATTCTGATGGGCTATGTACTGTACCAGCGCTATATGCACCCTATCAAATACCGATCTAAATACAAGGAGTTGCGTGACTGGATGGCACTCTATGCGGACCATCCCGGGGCGCGGAAGATTTATAGCCTGGCCTTAAAGCGCCGTCCTGAAAATTACAAATATCCGAAACAACCGGTGGNCGGTTATTTTTACGGCAGGGGCACCGACCCCGGCACCCNGATGGANAGCGTTTATGTCTCAAAACNCAAGCGTACAAAGGATAAAAGNGCCCNGGTGGCGGCNCTGAAACGTTCCGTCAANCGCCATGTGCGCCGGGGCGGCCCGACGAAGGCAAAGAAAATTCTCCTNGAGAGCCGGGACCNCGCCCTGCTCGACACCACCGAAACTGACCACCTGCTCTCCACAATCGCAGCCGGATATTTCGCCGCCGGCAAGGACACCATGGCGTTAAGTATTGCCAATGCCGTGGTCAAGCGTTCGGGCATGCGCATACCCCGCGCCCACTGGACGGCGGGGTTGGCGTCATGGCGGTTGGGCCAACTGAACGANGCCGCCCACCATTTTGAGATTCTGGCCCTNTCCGACAAGGCTTCGGNGTGGAACGTGGCCGCCGCCGCCTATTGGGCGGCACGGGCCNATCTGCTCACTCGCCAACCGCAAAAGGTCAACCACTTGCTCAATATTGCCGCCCTTCACANCCGCACCTTCTANGGCCTTCTGGCGCGCTACANTCTGGGCCTTTCCACCTATTTCAACTGGGACACGCCGACCCTNACCGAGTCCCGCCTGGCGCGCCTGACATCGGTTCCAGGCGGCGCCAGAACCCTGGCCCTGTTGCAGCTGGGGCGCCATAGCATGGCCGAGAAGGAATTGCGCAAAATTTATCCCCAGTCCAACTCTCCCCTGGCCAGCGCGATTCTGGCCGTCGCCACCAGCGCCAACCTGCCGGAGCTGGCCATGCGCATCGGCACCGGAAAAAGCGATGGCCAAGACAATCCCAATGACGGCGCCCTTTATCCGGTGCCGAACTGGACGCTCGACAGCGGNAAGAACGTGGACANGGCGCTTGTTTTCGCCATAATTCGTCAGGAATCGCGATTCAATCCAAACGCNAAAAGCCCCGCNGGGGCCCGCGGACTGATGCAGATCATGCCGCGCACGGCCAATTTCATTGTCGGCAAGAATAAATTCCGTGGTGATTCGCGCGACNTCCTGCTCGACCCCGAGCTCAATATCTCGCTGGGGCAGACCTATCTGCANCAACTTCTCGATCACGAAAACATCGAGGACAATCTGTTCCTGCTGGCCGTGGCCTATAACAGCGGCCCGGGAAACCTTGCNAAATGGCNGCGCAAGATGAAATACCACAACGATCCGTTGCTGTTTATCGAGTCCATCCCCAATTCCGAAACCCGCGCTTTCATCGAACGGNTGCTGACCAACTTGTGGATATACCGCAAGCATCTGGAACAGCCCACGCCGTCCCTCGACGCCATTGCCGAAGGGGATTGGCCCCTTTACGCAGCCCTCGACGGAACCGNGATCAAGGTGGNGCAACATGGCGGGAATTAAGGAAAACCGGACCTTCCATCCGGTCAATATCGCGCTGCTGACGGTTTCCGACACGCGCANCGAGGCCGACGATAAGTCGGGAGATATNCTCGCCGAACTGGTGGNGGGAAGCGGCCATAACGTCGCGGCCCGGGCTATCGTCNTCGATGAGCAGAGCCAAATAGTAGATCGGCTCAAGGATTGGATAAATGATGAAAACATCGACGTGGTGATCGCCACCGGCGGTACCGGCGTCACCGGGCGCGATATAACGCCGGAAGCCTTTGCCCAAGTCTATGATAANGAAATTCCCGGTTTCGGCGAACTCTTCCGTATGCTCAGCTACGAAGCCATCGGCACCTCCACCATGCAGTCACGGACCACCGGCGGTGTCGCTGGGGGNACCTATCTCTTCGCCTTGCCGGGTTCGCCCGGCGCCTGCCGCGATGGCTGGGAAAAAATCCTGTGTTGGCAACTGGATTCCCGCTATCGTCCCTGCAATCTGGTAGACCTCATGCCGCGCCTACAGGAGAATGGCGGAGAAGGCACGTAATTCCATCATCGCAAGCGGAGGCCGCCATGCAGCAGACAGCTCTTTACACTTCAGCCGTGATTTTCACCCTCGTCTCACTGGCCCATTGGGTCCGCTTTCTCCTCGGCGCCGAAGTCATCATCGGGAGCACCCCGATTTCTCTGGGGCTTTCGGTCGTCGCCGGGCTNGTNTCGGCGNCGCTGGCGGTGTGGATGGTGATGGCGGCGCGGAAATCCTAGAGCAATTCAGAAATTTTTCTTCCAGTCCCGGTAGTCTTCGGGCCTATCCACGTCGGAGAGCATCTCCACGAAAGCGGNGTCCGGGTCGGCCCCAAGATTGGCGAGGGTGTCAGCCAGGGCGTGTTCGCCCGACCAGCGCACGTTCCCAAACAGATCGGGACAGCGGGGAGAACGACGCGCGCCCACCAGCCAGTATCCACCGTCGNCGGCGGGGCCGAATACCGTATGGTGGGACCCCAAAAGCCGGAAGGCCCGNNCNACATGCCGCGCTTCGANGCCGGGAATATCGCTGCCCACAATCACCACCGGCCCCGGNGGNAAGACACGCAGGATGNGGTCCATGCGNNNGCCNAGATCACCGCCGCCCTGGGCTATNCGCCGCATCCCTTTTGGCCAGAGNCGGGGACGGAACCTTATAACNTCGGGCGTCACCGCCANCCAGGTGGTCCANCGTGNGTCGCGGNNCAGACGCCTGAGCAGCNTTTCGCTGCAAACNCGGTAGAAGCNCAGGGCGCGAACGGCACCCATATCGTGAGCCAGACGCCGCTTCACCCGCCCCATCTGCNGCGCCCGCACCATGATCACCAGATGACGGCGCGGTTTCATGGCTGGCCCCTCATAACTCGTAGAGCCGGGCGATAAGACGGAGCGGACAATTCATGAAATAAAGAGCGAGACAGCCGAGATTACGCAGCGGACGGCGCACATAACCGCCGCACNGGTAACGCGNGGCGCCGGTAACGGCACGCACATCCAAGGCGGANAAACGGCGGNGACCGATGCGGCGTGCCAGCGCCACGTCCTCCATCAGGGGGAGCGGTGGAAAACCGCCAAGTTCGNNGTAGAAATCCCGAGACAAGAGCAGCCCCTGGTCACCATAGGGCAGCGCTAGCAAGCGGCAGCGCCAAGCCACCATCCGTTCCAGCCGCCGCGCCGCGAGCGCTTCGTCGTCGAGGGCAAAACGGAAATAGGCCGCACGCCGGGTGTTTTCCTCCGCACCCATGAAATCCGCCACGGCCCGCGCCCACCCAGATTCCAGAACTGTATCGGCGTGGAGAAACAACAGCCAGTGGCCGCCCGCCGCCTGTGCCCCAGCGACCAGTTGGAGGCCCCGCCCCGGCGGCGACGAAACCACCCTCGCCCCCAGCACCCGAGCAGTTTCCACGGTACCATCCCGCGAGCCGCCATCGACGATGATCATTTCCAGGCTGAGCCCTTTCTCCGAGGCGACGGTCACGGCGCCGAGACAACGGCTCAGCTCCCCCGCGGCGTTGAGGGTGGGAANGATGATACTCAGGTCCAGTGTAGCCATGCCCCACCATAACCCAGGATTTACAGACCGTGCAGGGGGAGAGAAAGATTAGCCCCGCCTGGATAGGGGCGTGCCCGCCCTCGACTGTGGGCAATTCTCCCCGCCGCCGCACCCCGGAGACAAACTCAAACTTTTCTGAAAAGATGCCGAAAGGGTACTGACGCTCCTGCCGGGCGGGGGATCGTGATAGACTTCCGGCCATGTCCGCCCATGCAGACCTGACGGGACTCGCCGTCGTCGTCCTCGCCGCCGTGATCTGCGGCGTCGTCATGTCGCGCCTTCGCCAGCCCGCCATCTCCGGATATATCCTGGCCGGGATATTGCTCGGCCCCTCCGGCCTGGCGTTGGTGGAAAACCGTGACCAGATTATGGTTCTGGCCGATCTCGGCGTGCTTATGCTGTTGTTCNTAGTGGGNATGGAACTGTCGCTCAGCGGTTTCAAGAGCGTCTGGCACAGCGCTCTTGTGGCCACCTTGTTACAGATAGCAGGAAGCGTCGGCGCCACCCTTGCCTTGTCATTGCTGTTCGGCTGGTCCCNGGGGCTGTCCGTGCTGCTCGGTTTTGTCATCGCCCTCTCCAGCACCGCCGTNGTGATCAAGATGCTGGAANACATGAACATCCTGAACACGCCCCTAGGCAAAGCCACCGTTGGCGTGCTGATTGCCCAGGACCTAGCCTTCGTGCCCATGATGCTGATCCTCGCCAGCCTTGCCGGGGACGGCTTCGGCGGATTTGACCTGTTCCGNATCGGCCTCTCGGTGGTNGTGCTGGTGCTGCTTATCACTTATCTCAGCCGCCGCCAGAAGATCACCCTGCCCTTCGCCGGTATGGTGGCCGGACATCCCGATCTCACGCCCCTGCGCGGGCTTGCCTTTTGTTTCGGCGCCGCGGCGTTGACCGGCTATCTCGGCCTTTCCCCCGCCTATGGAGCGTTTCTGGCCGGGCTGGTGATCGGCAACAGCACCGAGCACCGGGCCATGATGCGCGGTATNCAGCCCATTCAGAGCATCCTCATGNTGGTCTTTTTCCTCTCCATCGGCCTGCTCATCGATCTCGATTTCATCTTCGCCAATATGNGCACCGTCCTGTTGATCCTGTTCATGGTCACGGTGTTCAAGACGGGGCTCAATATCGGGGTGCTGCGGCTGGCGCGAGAACCCTGGCCCCACGCCTTCATCGCCGGCATGCTGTTGGCCCAGATCGGAGAGTTCTCCTTTCTGCTGGGACAGACCGGCGTATCCACGGGTCTTATTAGCCGTGAGGAAGGCGACCTAATCATCGCCGTAACCGCGCTGTCTCTTCTCATCACGCCTTTGTGGCTGGCCACCGCGCGGCGGCTGATGCGTTTTGCCATTCTCAGCACCACCTCGGGCCGCGAGGGGGCGCGGCTTCTCTTCGGCCGTCACGCCCCGGCCATCTTCGCCGCCTGGGACGCTGTGGCCGCCAGAATCAACTATTTTTTCAGCCGTGTTCTTTCCCGGCTGCCGGCGGGACTGTCCGCGAACCCGGGCCACAGCAGCCCCGGCCCGGAGGAAGAAGTGAGCGATGCCCAATGGGAGGAGGTTCCTCCAAAAACATCTAAATATGCATCCACAGAGCCCCCAACGAAGACATCTCCCCCGGGGGAAAAAAACGCCGGAGGTAAAAAAGCTCAAGATAGGAAAGCCCGGGATAGAAAAGCCCCGGAAAAGAGAGACAAGAGAAAGAAAGATAAGGGTGAGACAAAAGATGCCTGAGTATTCTCCGGATTTCTCACTCGAACAGGTATCGCCGNACCCCGTTGCCGGCATCGACGAAGTGGGGCGCGGGCCCTGGGCGGGGCCGGTGGTGGCCGCGGCGGTTGTCTTTCCACGTCGCGATTCCCTGCCCCCGGTGCTGCGTCACGGACTCAATGATTCAAAAACCCTCTCGCCCGCCCGCCGCCAGGCCTTGTTCGCCGAACTGCCCGCCTGCGCGGCCATCGGCCTGGGCGCGGCCAGTGTTNCCGAGATCGACTGTCTTAATATTCTTCAGGCCACCCTGCGCGCCATGGCCCGGGCCATCGCCCAGCTGGAGCGACAACTGGAGACTGGCCCCCGCCTGGCCCTGGTGGACGGCACCCATGCGCCGCCCCTGTCCTGTCCGGTGCAAACCGTCACCAGGGGCGACAGCAAAAGCCTGTCCATCGCCGCCGCCTCCATCGTTGCCAAAGTCACCCGCGACCAACTGATGGCGGAACTGGGCCGCCGCTATCCCGGATTCGGCTGGGAGCGCAACGCCGGTTACGGNACTGCCGAACACAAGGAAGCACTGGTGCGTCTTGGAATCACGCCCCACCACCGCCGCAGCTTCAAACCCATCAAGATATTGAGTCAGTGTAAGGTCTAACCCCTAACATATTGATTTAAAAAAAATTTCACCGATTTCCTGTTGACGGGACTCGCNCCCTGACTCATCTTGGCCGCCATGNGGAGGTCGCACCATAGCTCTACCGGCAAAATCGTGCCGGGGGACTGCGTCGACGTGATGAACGGTCTGGAGGCCGATTCGGNGGACATGGTATTCGCCGATCCGCCTTACAACCTTCAGCTTACGGGNGACCTGCGGCGACCCAACAATTCACTGGTGGACGGGGTCGATAACGACTGGGATAAATTTACCGATTTTGCGGCTTANGATCGTTTCACCCGCGANTGGCTNACCGCGGCGCGGCGCGTGCTTAAGGATGATGGCAGCCTGTGGGTGATTGGNTCCTACCACAACATTTTCCGCGTTGGCGCTATTTTACAGGATCTGGGNTTCTGGATTCTCAACGATATCGTCTGGCGCAAAACCAACCCCATGCCCAATTTTCTCGGCACGCGCTTNACCAATGCCCATGAAACCCTCATCTGGTGCGCCAAGGACAACGCCAANCGCCGCGTCACCTTCAACTACGCGGCTATGAAAGAACTCAATGAAGGCCTNCAGATGCGCAGCGACTGGCACATCCCCCTGTGTACTGGTGCCGAGCGCCTGAAGAAGGACGGATTGAAGGCNCATCCCNCCCAGAAGCCGGAGGCTCTGCTCTACCGGGTGGTCCTCGCNGCCACCAATCCCGGCGATCTGATCCTCGACCCCTTCTTCGGCACCGGCACCACCGGGGCCGTGGCGAAACGTCTGGGCCGCCGCTATCTGGGCATAGAGCGCGACGCCGAATACGCTGAGATGGCCGCAAAGCGGATTGCCCAAACCCCCCCGGCGGGTGCGGAGGAATTGCTGAGCACGCCGTCGAAACGCACTGCGCCGCGCATTCCCTTCGGGGCGCTGCTGGAGCGCGGTCTGTTATCGGCGGGTGATGTCCTGTTCGGCCCAAAGCGGCGCTGGCGGGCGCGGGTCTACGCCGACGGCTCCCTTGCCTGTAATCGCGAACGCGGCTCCATCCACAAGCTCGGCGCCAGCCTTCAGGGCGCGCCGTCATGCAACGGCTGGACCTTCTGGCATTACGACGTGGAGGGCACGCTGGTATCCATTGACGTGTTGCGGCAGAAATTGCGCGACNAAATGGGCGAGACCGCCCCCGCCTAGGTGACGGGGTCCTCTTCCGTGGACTCTTTCCCCGCCTCTTGCGCTTCTCTCTTTTCCGCGGCGGGAAGAGTCAGCACCACCTTGAGCCCACCGAAATCGGATTCGCAAAGCGCGATATCGCCCCCGTAAAGCCCGGCGGTATCACGCACGATGGCCAACCCCAGCCCGCTGCCCGGTGTCGCTTCATCCAGCCTGTGGCCACGGTTGAACACCTCGCCATGCTTTTCCGGCGCCAGGCCGGGTCCGTCATCCTCGATGACGATCTTGAGGTCCGCGCCTTCCATACCCATGGTGATCCATGTCCGCGCGCGCGCCCATTTACAGGCATTGTCGATAAGGTTGCCNAGCATTTCCTCGAGGTCGTGGCGTTCTCCGCGGAAACTGGTGCCGGGGTCGCCGCGCACTTCCAGTTCGATGGAACGCNCNGCATGGATANGCTTTAAGGTNCGGCGCAAATCNTCGATCACAGGCAGCACCTCGGTGCGCGCGCCCAGCACACTGCTGGAGGCGGCNGTGCGGGCCTGGGAGAGGTAATGGTCCACATAGCGGCGCATGATCCCGGTTTGTTTNTCCACCTTTTCCNCCAGGGAGCCCTTCCCGGACTCAGATTCGTTGGCCAGGATCGAAATCGGCGTCTTCAGAGCATGGGCGAGGTTTCCCACATGGGTGCGCGCCCTCTCAAGCACTTCTTCGTTATGTTCAAGAAGTGTGTTGATTTCGCTGGCAAGAGGCTCGATCTCGGACGGGAACTGGCCCACCAACCTAGATTTGCGCCCCGAACGGATGGCTGAAAGAGCCCTGCTGATGCGCCGCAGTGGCAACAACCCGAAACGAACCTGGATGAACACGGCCAGGACCAGACCACATCCGAACAAACCCAGGGACCAGGCCAGGGTGGCGTTAAAGTTTTGAATTTCCACCTCAATGGCGGCGCGGTCACCGGTCACCACGAATTGCAGACTGGACACTATCCCGGGAATGCTAACGTCGCGCCCTACGATCCGAAGGTGACGGCTTTGTACTCCCTGCATCCTGTAGAATGGGGCCGCGGAATCTCTGATAAGGCCGAAATCAGGGGTAAGCGTCTGGTCCCAGAGTGACCGCGACCGTAGCATAGGTCCGCTAATGCTGGAAATCTGCCAGTACCATCCCGAATAGGGCTGTTCGTAGCGGGGATCGCCCAGGGGGCGCATGATTACCACGCGGCCCCGGTCGTCCACTTCGGTCACGGAAACCAGGGCATCGAGATAGACCAGAAGCTGGGTGTCGAAGGAATGCTCCACATGATCCCGGAAAACCGCCGAAAGCACGATTCCCCCGGCGACGATGGCCGCGGCGATCCACATTCCGGCCCCGACCACAAGGCGGAAGGCGAGCGAATTAGCCCGCATTTTTCTCTGCTTTTTCTTTTGGTTTCTTCCCAGAGTCTTTCTTGACACCCTCCGGTGGAGACAAGCGGTAGCCAAGCCCCCGCTCGGTCTTGATCACATCAACGCCGAGCTTCTTGCGCAGGCGGCCGATGAACACCTCGATGGTGTTGGAATCGCGGTCGAAATCTTGGTCGTAGACATGCTCGGTGAGTTCGGTGCGCGAGACGATTTTCTCCTGATGATGCATCAGATAGGCCAGAATTTTGTATTCCTGCGCCGTCAGCTTGATGGTGACATCATCCGCAGTAACACGGCCGCTACGGGTATCAAGGACCACCGGTCCGCACTCCAGTTGTACCGTGGCATGGCCTGCGGTGCGACGGATCAAGGCCCGCAGGCGCGCCAGAAGTTCTTCCATTTGAAAGGGCTTGGTGACGTAATCGTCGGCGCCGGCGTCGAAACCCGCCACCTTTTCGCTCCAGCGGTCGCGGGCGGTAAGAATAAGAACCGGCATATCTTTGCCGTCGCGACGCCACCGCTCCAGTACCGTGAGCCCGTCTATCACCGGCAGGCCGAGGTCGAGCACCACCACGTCATAGGGTTCGGTGTCGCCGAGAAAATGACCCTCCTCCCCGTCATGGGCCACATCCACGGCGTAGCCCGCCTCTTCCAGCGTAGCGGCCATCTGCCGCGCCAGATCTGGCTCGTCCTCGATGACCAGAACGCGCATTTTCTCGGTTGTCCTCGTTTTTTTAAACGGTTTGGCCCGGGTTAGGGGGCGGCCTCATTATCGGCGGCGTTCGTCTTTCCGCTCTCGATTTTAAGGATTGTGGCGGTCCCGGCATCCACACGCAACACCAGAAGCACATCCTCGGGCGTAAACATCCTGATTTCATAAACCCAGCCGTGAAGTCCTTCTTCCTGATCCCTCAACACCACTTCCAGAACGCGGCCCTGGTAGCGCTTGTGGACGCGGGCTAGGATGTCATGCAGAGCCATAATTTCGCCAGACTGCACGGCAGCCCGCGCACGGTCGTGATCAACGCCAGGCTCCGCGGCTTGAGCCGTGCCACCCGCAAGCGCCACCCAACCAAGCAGGAAGGCGGCCGCTAGGCGCAGGAAAATCCTGTTAAGGGACATTGCCACAGCCTAGGCGCTGGTGCGTGAACGGACAATGAACGCCGCGCTCATCACGGGTTCAGAACCAATCCCTATGATGCATGGTGAAAACGGAAACATGGTTTCCTCCCCTTTCGCCACCGCATGTCCCCGACACCCCTCTGCGGCGGCAAATAAGGCCCGCCCGCTGGTACAGCGGGCGGGTTTTTTTGACCTGCCCGCCCAAAATGAACACCAGATGAACGATGGTCTCACCCCCTGTTCAGACGTCCTGTAAGAGAAAGGAGCCGAGGATATTTACAGGTATTTCACCAACGGCTCTTTCTCCCGGAAGAATACGCGACAGAAACCCGTCAGCACCTCCTCGCGGACGGGTTTTGTAGTGCCAGGTCCCGAAGGGATGGTCCATGGCGGGTCCCGGTCCCGGCTAACTGAATCGGCTTCGACCAATTCTGGGGCCTCCGGCGCCGTCTGAGTCGCAGCCTCACTTGGGTTTCCTCGGGCGGCACCAGCTGCACAACGCCCTACGGACCTCCATG
>NZAO01000001.1 GCA_002686135.1 Rhodospirillaceae bacterium | reverse complement strand
CCCGGCCGCATGGCCAACCCCTCGGCCTCCAGCAAGGCATCGAGATCGGGATCGATGCGGCGCGCCACTTCGGGTTTCAGAAGGGCGCGGATCTTGGTAGCCAGCACCTCGAGGGTGACGGCCTTGTCGTCCAGATTTTCTCGTTTCAGAAGGCTGATGGCGGTTTCCAGGTCGGCCAGCTCGTCAGCGCTGAAAGCGATGAGCTGGTCCATAACGCCGTTGGGGATGCGCCAGCGCTTGGTGCGTTCGCCGGACTTCACTTCGTCGGCATGGGGAAAGACCCTGAAGATGGCGTCGCGCATGCGTTGCGCCGTGCGCCTTTTGACCCCGTACTTTTCCTGTATATCGCCCAGGGACAGACCTGTGCGCGCGGCCTGCATGTCCATGGCCAGCTGCAGCAGCTTGTCGGCTTTCTCGTAACGCATGATGCCCCCTCAATCTGCCTGAGGGACACAGCATATCACGGGGAATGACAAAGGGGAGTATTAAGGTGACCGTTTCTGACACATGATGTTGAGAGAATGCCTACCCCGATAATAAAAGCTAATAGAGGCAAAATCTAGGTGCAAGTAACGTCGGTTGCGGGCCTGGGATGGCCGTTGATGGGGGCGTCTTTTTTAGCCGTCGCCGTCATCATTCCCCACAAAAACCTTATCTTGTAACGCTCGATAGTAACTTCAGAAAAGTTTGCTGAATCAAGCATTTGATGGAATTCCTTTGAGTTATAGATGCGGAAATGTGCGGGGCTGAACAGACGCAGGAAAAGGTCGAATAGAAAGTATGTGGGATAATCGCCGCACCAGTCGGTAATGACGACCCTGCCGCCCGGGCGCAAGACACGGTGCATTTCCGCCAGGGCGGCGGCGGGGCGCCGGAAGAAGTGAAAGGCGCTCGACGAAACCACCACGTCACAGGCCCCGTCCCCGAAGGGCAGGGCCTCGGCGTGCCCCTCCCTCAGGTCGAGGTCGCCAGCGCTTTTGGCACGGGCGATTGCGAGCATTTCGGTCGACATGTCGACCCCCGCCAGCCGCGCCTCGGGGACCGCGAGGGATATGGCCCCGAGAAGTTCGCCGGTGCCGCATCCCACGTCCAGGACCCGGTCGCCGGGACGGATGCGGGCCCGTTTGAGTGTTTCACGGACCGACGCCGCGACGTAGGATTTCCACCTGGTGTCGTAGCGGGAAGCCAGCGCCGCGTATTCCCGCCGGATGGAGGAGCCGTCATTGTTCCCTGGGCATCCCGGCATCCTGGCCTCCTTTATCTTAGGGGATCGTGCGCCGTTTCCTTCATTTTCAGGACTACCAGCAGGGACAGCACCGCCGCCGCCATAAGATAAAAGGCCGGCGCCAGGTCCACATGGGTGCGGGCGATAAGATAAGTGGCGACCATAGGCGTGGTGCCGCCCACCAGCCCCAGACAGAGGTTATAACCAATGGACATGGTGCTGACGCGGACCCGTTTCGGGACCATCTCCACCATGGCCGCGGGATAGGCGCCGAATATGAGTCCGATCAGCACCGCAAATCCTAACTGGCCCGACAGAATCAGGATGGTCTGGTCATGGTGCATGAGCCACATGAGTGGATAGCTTAGAAGCAACAGACCGATCACCGCCGTGAGCAGGAGGGGCCTACGCCCCACCTTGTCCGAGAGACGTCCGATAAGGGGAAGCAGGACAAGCAGGACCACCATGCTGGCGGTGTTGATGTCCAGCGCCCGCGAGGTGGAGATATGGGCGGTCTGGTGGAGCCAGGTCACGGCATAGATGAAGATCATGTAGAAACCGACGGCGTTGACCACGTTGAATCCGGCGATCTGGAGCATGGCCCGCCATTCGTCGCGGAAGGCGAGGATTACCGGCGAGATTTTTGCTTGCGCCTCTTCCGATGCCGGGTCCTCGGCCATGTGGCGGCGGATGTAAAGACCAGTAAATCCTATGGCCAGGCCGAACAGGAAGGGCAGGCGCCAACCCCAATCGGCAAGGGCCTCGGCCGATATCGACGCCGCCAGGGCCGCCCCGACGGCGGAGCCCAGCAGAATGCCCGCCACCGCGCCGAAGATGCTCCAGCTTCCCATGAAGCCGCGCTTTTTCTGGTCGCCATGTTCCACCAGGAAGGTGATCGAAGTGGTGTATTCGCCGCCCACCGAAAGCCCCTGTAACATACGCAGCAACACCAACAGCACCGAGGCGGTGACACCGATCTGGGCGTGGCCGGGCAGCACTCCGATTAGGAATGTGGGCACCGCCATCAGGATTACCGACAGGGTCAGCGCCCGCTTGCGGCCGTATTTGTCGCCGATATGGCCGAAGACGAAGCCGCCGAAGGGGCGCATGAGGAAACCCGCGGCAAAGGCCCCGAAGGAGGCGATGACCGAGGCCGTGGGGTCTTCGGAAGGGAAGAAATGCTGGCCGATAATGGCGGCGAAATAGCCGTAAACGGCGAAATCGTACCATTCCATCACATTGCCGGCGATACCGGCGACGATAGTACGCTGCAAATCGTGGGGCGTCTCATGACTTGGCTGTGTGGATACCAGGTGGCTCTCGCTCATGGGATGGTTTCCTCCAGGTGGCCCCTGTTACCTTGAGGCGGCGAGGGTGGCACGGTTTTTCTTTTCCGTCCAGCCACGGTGAAAACCCGGCATTTTGGTGCGGATACCGCTCTATTTGATGATATTGCGGAGGTGTACACAAGATGTTGTGTTTACGAAACCGGGCACGTATACTCCGCGGAATTTGTGGAAACGTACCGAATGCCCGCGCAGGTGCGGGTTTCAAGAGGGTCGGGGGCCTAATGATAGGCACTATTGCTGACTTTGAGACGCCGCGCCGAAATATGGTCGAAAGCCAGATCCGCACCAACAAGGTGACAGATGCGGCTTTGATTGAAATTCTCTCTACCGTGCCCCGTGAGCTGTTCGTTCCGGACCGCCTTGCCAGCCTCGCTTACGCTGACGAGGATATTGAAATCGCGCCTCACCGCTATCTCATGGAGCCGCTTGTTCTGGCCCGCCTTCTCCAGACGGCAGGCGTAACGGAAGAGGACATGGTTCTCGATATCGGCTGCGGCACCGGCTATTCCACGGCGGTTCTCTCGAAGCTGGCCAATACGGTGGCGGCGGTTGAAAGTGACCCCAAGCTG
The DNA here is from genome assembly GCA_002686135.1 of Rhodospirillaceae bacterium. GTDB lineage: Bacteria > Pseudomonadota > Alphaproteobacteria > UBA11136 > UBA11136 > UBA11136. The sequence goes on along the minus strand of NZAO01000001.1, from coordinate 12,296 downwards.
GCTTCCCACGCCGCCTCGCTGCTTTCCCAGCTTGATATGGACAATGCCGTGGTCATGACGGAGCCTCTGGAACAAGGCTATCCACACCAGGCGCCCTATGACGTCATATTGCTGGGTGGCGCCGTGAGCACGATTCCCGAAGCCATTCTGGGACAGATGGCCGAGGGAGGGCGGCTCGTCGCCGTGTTTTTGGAAGGGGAAAAATTGTTGGGCAAGGGAACGTTGATGATCTGCCGCAATGGGAATTATTCCCGGCGCGAGGTTTTCGACGCCACTGTGCCGCCACTGCCGGGTTTCAGCGGTGAACAGGGTTTTCAATTCTAAGCGGAGGCGTCGCGGGCGGCATGATCCGTATTACATCAGCCACGGGCATGGGGAAGAGGGTGCCTCTTCGGCTTGGAAAGCCAGCATGCGGCCGCGGAGTCCGCTTTTCCAAATGGCCGGGAAGATGGGCCGCCTTGTGTCTGGTGTTTTCCCTGTTGGCTCCGCCGCCAGCCTCGGCCCGGGGAGAGACCCTGGAAGAGGCCCTGGCCTCGGCCTATACCCGTAATCCCACACTGCTTTCGGCGCGGGCGAAGCTGCGCGCTACCGACGAACTGGTACCCCAGGAACTTTCCAACTGGCGGCCCGCCTTGACCGGTTCTGGCGCTTACGGCAAGGCCTATGTAAATTCGGGCTCCAGCTTCTTCACAGCCTCCGAGGGCGTGGTCCCCAAGAGCGGCAGCATTATCCTGACCCAGCCAGTATACCGCGGCGGCCGTACGGTGGCTGGCACCAGCAGTGCGGAAAACCAGGTCATGGCCGAACGCGCCCGCCTTATTTCCACCGAACAGAATGTCCTTCTGGCGGTGGCCACGGCCTATATGGAGGTTCTGCGCGATCAGGCCGTGCTCGAACTTAACCTCAAGAATGAAGAGGTTCTGGCCAGCCAGCTCCAGGCCACCTGGGACCAGTTCGAGGTGGGTGAGGTCACCCGCACCGATCTTTCTCAGGCTGAGGCGCGTCTCGCCCGGGCCAAGGCCGACCGCATTCTTGCCGAAGGGATTCTCGAATCCTCCCGCGCGGCATATCTCAACGTCGTGGGTGTGACGCCTGAGACCCTTGTCAATCCAGACCCCCTCGACGGGTTGCCGGCCACGCCCGAAGAGGCTCGTGCCATCGCCTTGGAGGGGAACCCCGATGTAGTGGCTGCCTATTACGAGGAACTGGCGGCCAGGGATGATGTCCGTGCAGTGATGGGTGAGTTGTTGCCCAGTATCGATATCGTCGGCGAGGTCAGCACTTCGCGCAATTCCTCCCAGAGGAAGAGCTTTACCGAACGGGCACAGGTCATGGCTGAACTCACCGTGCCCCTGTATCAGTCGGGTTCGGTTAGCTCGCGGGTGCGTGAAGCCAAACAGACTGCCAGCCAGCGCCGCATGGAAATCAACGAGGAACGGCGCAACGCCGTGGAATCCACCACCCGGGCCTGGGAATCCCTGAAAACGGCGCGGGCGCAAATCGGCTCCATCGAGACCGAGATCGAGGCTAACAACATTGCCCTGGAAGGAGTCCGCGAAGAGGCCAAGGTGGGAGCCCGGACCGTTCTCGACATCCTCGACGCCGAACAGGAATATCTCGATTCAAGGGTGGCGCTGGTGCGGGCACGGCGTGACGAATTCGTCGCCGGCTATGAACTCATGAGCGCCATCGGAAGGCTTTCGGTGGCGCATCTGAAGGTGGAAGTGACGCCCTATGACACGGAGGAACATTATCGCGAAGTGCGTGATAAGTTTTGGGGGTTGGGCGACAATAATGATTGACCTTGTGTTTCATTGAGGCGAGGATTTGCCCGTGCTTTTTTGTCGATATTTCCGTTTGGGCTCGGCATTTGTTCGCCCTTTTTTCCGGAAGCGATATAGATGAGCGATTCCAAGGAGCAAGAAGAACTCTCCATGGAGGAAATTCTTGCGTCTATTCGCAAGATCATTTCCGAAAAAGAGGAGGAGCCACTTGCTGATGAAGATGAATCAGTGGCCGAAGACGACGCGGAAGTAAAAAAAGAAAGCTCACCTTGGGCCACGAAATCAGTTTGGCCCTGGGAGCGCGGAGCCGCCGCCGAAGACGTGTCTGAGGAAACGCCAGAGGAGCCTCCCGAAGAGGAAGGGGGCGCAGAAGAAAAGGTTCTCGAGCTGACGCAAATGATAAACGAGGATGGGACCGTGGTCGATCTGACCGCTTCCCCAGAGGAAGAATCTCCCGAAGAAGCCGCGCCGGAACCGACAGAGGAACTGCGGGCCGCCGAAGCCCTGGTGCGGAAAAGGCTAATCGAGGGCAGGACTGTGGAGGACCTGATCAAGGACATCCTCCGCCCCCTGCTTAAGCAATGGCTTGATGATAATCTCTCGGGCCTTGTGGAGCGTCTGGTCAAGGAGGAGAGCGAAAAGCTGTCCGAACGGGCGCGCAACTTGTAAACGGGCAGGTTTCACGTATAAATAATTTTGTTGCCGGAGTGCGTGCGGACGCGGCGTTCTCTATCGGCTGTTCGTGCGCTTTCATGATGATGAAGGAGAAGGTTCAGCACATGCTGGACAAAACCTATCTTCCTGCCGAGGTGGAGGCAAAGCATTACGGCATCTGGGAGGAATCTGGCGCCTTTGCCGCTGGCGTCCGGGGCGGTGCCAAGCCCTACACCATCATGATGCCGCCGCCCAACGTCACCGGCAGCCTGCATATGGGCCACGCCCTCAACCACACTTTACAGGATATCCTCATTCGCTATCACCGGCTGTGCGACCGCGACACCCTGTGGCAACCCGGTACCGACCATGCTGGAATCGCCACCCAGATGGTGGTGGAACGCCANCTCGACGAGGAGGGCAAGAGCCGCCACGACCTGGGCCGGGAAAGTTTCGTGGAGCGGGTGTGGTCGTGGAAACAGGAATCNGGTGGNGCCATCACTCGCCAGCTGCGTCGCCTTGGCGCCTCNCCNGACTGGATGCGCGAACGCTTTACCATGGACGAAGGCCTGTCCGACGCCGTGGTCAANGTCTTCGTGGAACTCCACAGCCAGGATCTGATCTATCGCGACAAGCGCTTGGTGAACTGGGACCCCNAGCTCCATACGGCCATTTCTGACCTGGAGGTGGAACAGCGCGAGACCATGGGACAGATGTGGCGCTTCAAATATCCCGTTAAGGACGAAAAGAACCGCTTTATTACCGTGGCCACCACACGGCCAGAAACCATGCTCGGCGATTCCGGCGTTGCGGTTCATCCTGATGATGAGCGCTATGCCGACCTAGTGGGGAAATTCTGCGTTTTGCCTATCGTCGAGCGCATCATTCCCATCGTCGCTGACGAGTATGCCGATCCGGAAAAAGGCTCTGGTGCGGTGAAGATCACCCCNGCCCATGACTTCAACGATTTTGAGGTAGGCCGCCGCCACNANTTGACCATGATCAACGTCTTTGATGAGAACGCACACATCATTAGNAGCGAATTATCTGATTTTAGCTGNGGACATAGGGCGCCGGACGAGCATGGAGTGATGCATACAAACGAAGATGGCGTTATTAGACCTCCAACAGTTAATGATATCCCCAAGGCCTACCGCGGCCTNGACCGTTTCACCGCCCGTGACAAGGTGGTGGCCGAGATGGAGTCTCTTGGTCTGCTGGCGGGGACCGAAGAAAACCCCATGGTTATCCCCTATGGCGACCGTTCCGGGGTGGTTATCGAGCCCTGGCTCACTGATCAATGGTACGTAGATGCGGCGGAGCTGGCTGGGCCGGCCATCGCGGCGGTGGAGAAGGGCGAGACCACATTCGTGCCCGCCCACTGGGCTAACACCTATTTCGAATGGATGCGCAACATCCAGCCCTGGTGCATTTCGCGCCAGATNTGGTGGGGGCACCGCATCCCTGCCTGGTACGGCCCCGACGGGGAAGTTTTCGTGGCCACCGGCGAGGACGAGGCGCAGGCGCAAGCCAACGCCCATTACGGTAAGGCGGTTTCCCTGGAACGCGATCCGGATGTCTTGGATACCTGGTTTTCCTCGGCCCTGTGGCCCTTTTCCACTTTAGGATGGCCGCAAGAGACCCCCGAGTTAAAGACCTATTACCCCACCGACGTTCTGGTGACGGGCTTCGACATCATCTTCTTCTGGGTGGCGCGGATGATGATGATGGGAATCCACTTTATGAAAAAGACGCCCTTCCACACGGTCTATATCCATGCCCTGGTGCGTGACGAAAAAGGCCAGAAAATGTCCAAGTCCAAGGGCAACATCATCGACCCCTTGGAACTGATCGACCATTACGGCGCCGACGCCCTGCGCCTTACCCTGACCGCACTCGCCGCTCAGGGCCGCGACGTGAAGCTCTCGGCCTCGCGGGTGGAAGGCTACCGTAACTTCGCCACCAAGCTGTGGAACGCCGCCCGCTATTGCCAGATGAACGGCTGCGCGCCGTATCTCGGTTTCGATCCAGCATCCTGCAAACTTACCGTCAACCGCTGGATTGCCGGCGGCGTGGCCGGTATTGCCGACGATGTCACCACGGCCATCGAAGCCTATCGCTTCAATGACGCCGCCAACCATCTCTACCAGTTCATCTGGGGCACTTTTTGCGACTGGTATCTGGAATTCACCAAGCCGTTGCTGACCGGCGGTGATGAAGCGGCGAAGACGGAAACCCAGGCCACCGCCGCCTGGGTTCTGGACCAGTTGCTGCACCTGCTCCATCCCGTCATGCCTTTTATCACCGAGGAGCTGTGGGAGAAGATGTCCCCCAACCGCGAAGGGAGGCTCATCACTGCGCGCTGGCCGGAATTCCCCGAAACCCTCGCTGATTCCGGGGCCGAGGCGGAAATGGACTGGGTCATCCGCTGTGTTTCGGCCATCCGCGCCGTGCGCTCGGAAATGAACGTGCCGCCGGCGGCACGGATTCCGCTGATGGTGGGAAATGCCGGGGAGGCCACCAAGGCCCGCCTTGAAACTCACGGCGGCGTGATTTCAGTCATGGCGCGGCTCGACGCCGTTACCCTTGGCGACGAGGTGCCCAAGGGGTCCGTGCAGATCGTCCTCGACGAGGCCACATTGATTCTTCCCTTGGCCGGGGTCATTGACGTGGCTGCCGAGAAGGCGCGCCTGCAAAAGGAAATAGCTCACCAGATGGATGAGGTGGCCCGTTTTGACAAGAAACTGGCCAACGAAAAATTCCTCGCCAAGGCACCCGACGAAGTGGTGGCGGAACAGCGTGAAAAGCGCGAGGTGGCACAAGGAGAATTGGACAAGCTGCGCCAGGCGCTGGAACGGCTGGAGGCGCTATAGCATGGAGCCCGTCTAGATGGCCATGCATCAGATAACCTTGGGCGAGAGTTTCGGCCTTGTCCTTTTCTGCGAGGAACGGCTCCTCGAGGCTGCCGATGACTCTTCTGGGGGCTCTCCCGGCGAACTGGTGCTGTTCTTGCACGGGCTAGGCTGTGACCATTCCTCCTTCGCCGGGGCCTGGGCCGAGGGAGGGTTTGCCGGCTATTCCCTGCTCGTGCCCGATCTTCCCGGTCACGGCGCTTCCGGTGCCCTGGAGGATCTAACCTATCGTCTTCAGGACCACGCCGAGATCATTCTCCGCCTTCTCGCACAGGTGCCCTTCGAGCGNCTCCACATCATCGGCCATTCCATGGGCGGAGCCATCGGGCTTATGCTTGCCGAGCGCGGAGACCTGCCGCTGGCCTCNTTCATCAGCGTCGAGGGCAATCTCCTGGAACACGATTGCGGCATACTTTCGCGCCGCGCCGCTGAAACCCCGGAAGAGCTTTTTGTCAGCGACAAGTTCGTCAAGCTGTTGGAAAAAGCCTCCAGGGCCGAGGCCGCCGACACCCGCGGCTGGGCGAAGATGGCGGAACACACCGACGCCTACGCCTTCCACCGCTCGGCGGTCTCGCTGGTGGAATGGTCCGACAGCGGCCGCCTCTACGAGATGTTCGCCGCGCTTGCCGTGCCCAAGGTATATATATATGGCGAGCACAGCGCTAATGCCGAGGTGATCGCCCGTCTCGACGGCGTTCATAAGATCGAGATCGGCGACGCCGGCCACTTCCTCACCACCGACCAGAGCGAGCTCTTCCACGAGACCGTGGCCCGCATCATTGCCAACGGGTGAGGGGGCCGCATATAACGCAATACATTGTGCCAATTCCCATCTGACGGCTATGTTCCGTTTGTCAGGCTCTTAATCCCTCCAGCCTTATGTGAAAGCAAGACCTCATGCCCGAGTACCGATCCCGCACCTCCACCCACGGCCGCAACATGGCCGGCGCCCGCGGCCTGTGGCGCGCCACCGGCATGACCGACGAGGATTTCGGCAAGCCCATCATAGCCGTCGCCAATTCCTATACCCAATTTGTACCCGGCCATGTGCATTTGAAAGACCTGGGCGAGCTGGTGGCCGGAGAGATCACGNACGCCGGCGGCGTCGCCTGCGAGTTCCACACCATCGCCGTGGATGACGGCATCGCTATGGGCCATGACGGCATGCTCTATTCACTGCCCTCGCGCGAGATTATCGCTGATTCCGTGGAATACATGGCCAACGCCCATTGCGCCGACGCCCTGGTGTGTATCTCCAACTGCGACAAGATCACACCCGGCATGCTGATGGCGGCGCTGCGGCTCAATATTCCCGCCATCTTTGTCTCGGGTGGCCCCATGGAGGCGGGCAGGCTGGAGGTGGACGGTGAGGAAAAGTCCCTGGACCTGATCGACGCTATGATCCAGGCCGCNAACCCCGATGTCTCNGACGAGGAGGCCTTGGCCTATGAACGCTCGGCCTGTCCCACCTGCGGGTCGTGTTCGGGCATGTTCACCGCCAATTCCATGAACTGTCTGGCCGAGGCGCTGGGGTTGGCGCTGCCGGGCAACGGCAGCCTGGTGGCGACCCATGGCGACCGCCGGGAACTGTTTCTGGAGGCCGGGCGGCGCATCGTCGAGTTGACCCGCCGCTATTANGAAGAAGAAGACGAGAGCGCCCTGCCGCGTTCCATCGCCGGACCNGAGTCGTTTGCCAACGCCATGACCGTGGACATCGCNATGGGCGGCTCCACCAATACGGTGCTGCATATTCTTGCCGCCGCCCAGGAGGCCGGCCACGATTTCACCATGGCCCATATTGACGCCCTGTCGCGCAAGGTGCCGAACCTGTGCAAGGTGGCGCCGAGTTCTCACTTTCATCTTGAGGATGTACACCGCGCTGGCGGCGTCTTCGCCATTCTGGGCGAACTGGAGCGGGCCGGACTCATCAATGCGCAAGTGCCCNCGGTGCACGCGCCCACATTGAGGGAGGGCATCGAGGCATGGGACATNGGCCGCACTAAGGACGAGGCTGTGCGCCGTTTCTACATGGCCGCGCCNGGCGGCGTGCCAACGCAACAGGCTTTCAACCAAGAGAACCGCTATAACTCGCTGGACGATAACCGCGAACTTGGCTGTATCCGCGACGTGGCGCACGCCTACAGCNCCGATGGCGGGCTGGCGATCCTGCACGGCAACATTGCCGAGGACGGGTGCATCGTCAAGACCGCCGGGGTCGAGGAAGACAACCTCACCTTTTGNGGTCCGGCGCATATCTTCGAGAGCCAGGACGCGGCGGTGGACGGCATCCTCGGCGATGAGGTAAAGGCGGGCGAGGTGGTGGTGATCCGCTATGAAGGCCCGCGCGGCGGTCCCGGCATGCAGGAAATGCTCTACCCNACCAGCTATCTCAAATCCAAGGGGCTAGGCAAGGACTGCGCACTCATCACCGACGGCCGTTTCTCCGGCGGCTCGTCGGGATTGTGCATCGGCCATGTGTCGCCAGAGGCGGGCGAGGGTGGGGCCATCGCATTGATCGAGGAAGGCGACGCCATCGAGATCGATATTCCGGCGCGCTCCGTCCGTGTGGCCGTGGACGAGAATGAACTGGTCCGCCGTCGCGAGGCCATGGAGGCTAAAAACAGTGGCGCCTGGAGGCCGGCCCAGCCGCGCAAGCGTTTTGTTTCCGGGGCGCTCAAGGCTTACGCTGCCATGACCACCAGTGCCTCCAAGGGCGCGGTGCGCGATGTGAGTCAGGCCGAAAAGTAGCCGCGATGTGGGACCAGCAACGCGATGACCCAGTGCAGAGTGATGGACATTCTTCCATATGAGTCTTTGGTGTTGCAGCACTGCACGGCGGCCTCTCCAAAAGAATGAGTGATTACACCTTAAGGATATAAATTCTCCTGGCATTGTACAATCCGCCGTTAGTAAGGGTTTTCCTCGTTCAGTTCGCACCACACCGGGGTATGGTCGGAGGGTTTCTCCAGCCCCCTCGGTCCACGGTCGATGGCGCACCCAGAAAGCCGGTCGGCGGCCTGGGGCGATAACAGAAGATGATCGATGCGCAGGCCGTGATCCTTGTTCCANGCGCTGGCCTTGTAATCCCAGAAGGTATAGGCGCCGCCGCCCGGGTCGATGGCTAGAACGGCGTCGGTGAATCCGAGATTGAGAAGGGCGCGGAAGCGGGCGCGGGTTTCGGGNCNGGCCAGGGCGTCTTCGCGCCAGGCCTCGGGGTTGTAAACGTCGCCGTCATCNGGGATGACGTTGTAATCGCCGCCCAACACCAGCGGTTCCTCGTATGTGAGAAGATCCCNGGCATGGGCGGCCAGCCGTTCCATCCAGGCCAGCTTGTAGGGGTATTTCTCACCATCCACNGGATTGCCGTTGGGAAGGTANAGGGAGGCGACGCGGATCATGCCTTCGCCGAATCCGGTCACCGCCTCCACATAGCGCGCCTGTTCGTCTGAAGGGTCGCCGGGTAGTTTGGTGATCACGTCTTCCAAGGGGGTGCGCGAGAGGATGGCCACACCGTTATAGGATTTCTGGCCCCGTACCGCGCAGNTATATCCTGCGGCCTCGATTTCCAGAGTCGGGAAGGCGTCNTCCATGCATTTGATTTCCTGCAACAGCACCAGATCGGGCGTGGCCTTGTCCAGCCAGCCCAGCAGATGNGCCAGACGCGCCCGCACCGAATTGACGTTCCAGGTGGCGATTTTCACTGTTCTACCGAGGCTCCCGTACACGAAAAAGCCCGCACATGGCGCGCGGGCCCCAGCTTAGAGCGGGTCAGGGCTGACATGATCACCGGAAATACTATATGGAAAAAGACGTGCCGCAGCCGCAGGTGGAGTCGGCATTGGGATTGGTGACGCGGAAATAGGCGCCCATGAGGTCTTCCACGAAATCCACTTCGGAACCGGCCAGCAGGTCCAGGGAGACATCGTCCACCACCAGGGTCGCGCCATCGCGGGTAAAGGTATGGTCATCCTCATTGACCGCATCGTCGAAGGAAAACCCGTAGGAAAACCCCTGGCAGCCGCCACCAGACACGGCGATGCGCAGGTTCTGGCCCTGGTTTTCCTCACTCTCCATCAGGGTGAGAACGCGCTTGGCCGCGGCTTCGCTGAGGCTCACGGCGCGTTCCGTTGCTCCTGTGGCTCCCTGTTCGGAAGAGAGTTGAGTTCCCTGCGATGCTTCGTTCATAGGGAAATTTTACCCTGTAATTGAGACTACATGCTGTCCCTTATGTAGNGCAAAACCCCCAAATGTCAATTTTTCATGGCCCCTTCGGTANCCAATGGATGATTGCCTGAAAGAGGGAGAGCCGGTAGTTTCCGGGCAGTATGAACGCCGTTCTCAACCTTGCCTCCTATGCCTGCCGGCCCGAGACCAGCCGCGGCCGTTTCCACGATGAACCGGAGAGCGCGAACCGCTCTCCTTTTCAGCGCGACCGCGACCGCATTATCCATTCCGCCGCCTTCCGGCGCTTGAAATACAAGACCCAGGTCTTCGTTTTCCATGAAGGGGACAATTACCGCACCCGGCTTACTCACAGCCTCGAGGTGTCGCAAATTGCTCGTTCGGTAAGTCGGGCGNTGGGAGGAAACGAGGANGTGGCCGAGGCTGTAGCGCTGGCCCATGATCTCGGCCATACGCCCTTCGGCCATGCCGGTGAGGACACCCTGGACAAAGCCATGGCTCCATATGGCGGTTTCGACCATAACGATCAGGCGTTGCGTATCCTGACCACGCTGGAGCGGCGCTATGCCGACTTCGACGGACTCAATTTGACTTGGGAGACNCTGGAAGGGGTGGTGAAACATAACGGGCCACTGNAGGGGGAGGGATCCGGCGCGCTGCCCACCACCATCGCCAACTACGTGAAAAAACACGATCTGGAACTTCATACCCATGCCGGGCTGGAGGCGCAGATCGCNGCCCTGGCAGANGATATNGCCTATAACAACCATGACATCGACGACGGCNTGCGGGCTGGGCTTTTCACCATCGAGGCCTTAAAAAAGGTGCCCCTGGCCGGTCCTGTCCTGAGCGAGGTGGAAGGGAAATACCCCGGTCTGGAGCTTTCGCGCCTGATCCATGAAACAGTGCGGCGTATGATCCACCTCATGGTCACCGACCTTCTCGAGGAAACCCGCTCCCGTCTGGCTGCCGCCAAGCCCAAATCGGCCCAGGACATCCGCAATCTGGGGGAGCCCACAGCGGTGTTTTCCGAAGAGATGCGGAAAAACGACAGGGCGCTGAAGGAATTCCTGTTTTCTTCCATGTACCGCCATGACAGGGTCACCCTTATGACCGACAAGGCCCGGCGGGTGGTGGAGGAGCTTTTCCACCACTTTCACCATGCTCCCGATCAGCTTCCCGAAGAGTGGCAGCAGCGCTGTGATGCTCCCGAAAGACCCCGGACCGCACGCGCCATCGCTGATTACATCGCCGGTATGACGGACCGTTACGCCCTCGACGTGCATGGGGATATTTTCCCTGGAGGCGGGGAAATCCCATGACCTTTCATAAACGGCTTTCGGCGCTGGTGGAGGAGACAGTGGCGCAGCTTTCCGCGCGCGAGGCGCTGCCCGGCGGGCTCGATTGTAGCCAAGCATCGGTGGATATCCCCCGTGATCCTGGTCATGGCGAGGTGAGTGCCAATACCTCAATGGTTCTGGCGAAACAGGCGAAGATGACGCCGCGGGACATTGCCAATCTGATCGCCGGGGAGTTGGAACAGCACCCGGATGTGGCGCAAGTGAAGGTGGCCGGGCCGGGTTTCCTCAACTTAGTGATGACCCCTGGTTTTTGGCAGGGTCTGCTAACCGAGCTTCTGGAAAGCGGGACGGATTTCGGCGCCAACGACTTTGGCGGCGGCGAAAAGGTCAATGTGGAATTCGTTTCCGCCAACCCCACCGGCCCCATGCATGTAGGCCATGCCCGGGGCGCGGTGGTGGGGGACGTTCTGGCCTCGATCCTGGAAAAGGCGGGATATGACGTAACCCGGGAGTTCTACGTCAACGACGCCGGAACCCAGGTAGATCAACTGGCGCGCTCGGTCTATCTGCGCTATTGCGAGGCCTGCGGCGAGGCCATCGGCGATCTCCCCGAAGGTCTCTATCCCGGGGACTATCTGAAACCCGTAGGCGAAATGATCGCCGCGCGGGATGGCAAGAAATGGCTCAACCAGGACGAGACGGCCTGGCTGGAAGCCTTCCGCGAGGCAGCCGTGCGGGAGATGATGAAGTTGATCAAGGAAGATTTGCTTTCCCTGGGGGTGCGCCATGATGTGTTTACCTCGGAGCTGGCATTGCAGGAGGCGGGCGATGTGGAGAGCGCCTACGAGTTCCTTCTCGGCCAAGACCTGATCTATGAAGGCGTGCTGGAGCCGCCCAAGGGCAAGAGGCCCGACGACTGGGAGGAGCGGCAGCAATGGCTGTTCCGGTCCACGAATTTCAGCGATGATAGCGACCGGCCCTTAAAGAAGTCCGACGGCGGCTGGACCTATTTCGCCTCCGACATCGCCTACCACCGCGACAAGGCGCGCCGTGGTTTTTCCAATATGATCGACGTTTGGGGGGTAGATCACGGCGGTTATGTGAAGCGCATGAAGGCTGCTGTGGCGGCGGTGACGGAAGGTGAGGGGGCGCTTGACGTGAAGCTCACGGCCCTGGTCAACCTCAGCGACAGGGGTGAGCCGGTGAAGATGTCCAAGCGCGCCGGGAGTTTCGTCACTCTGCGTGACGTGGTGGACAGGGTGGGCAAGGGCGTGGTGCGCTTCATCATGCTCACCCGCAAGAACGATGCGCCGCTGGATTTCGATTTTGCCAAGGTTACGGAACAGTCACGCGATAACCCGGTGTTCTACGTCCAATACGCCCACGCCAGAAGCCATTCGGTGCTGCGGCTGGCGAAAGAAGAGATGCCCGATATCGACCTCTCTGTGGCGACTCTGGCGAGG